>CAYTPO010000196.1:0-3901 GCA_964439815.1 uncultured Thiotrichales bacterium | reverse complement strand
TAACACATCCCCCGTCATACCAGCAGGGAAGCCGGTATCCATGCCACAGGGAGGTGAGCACCCTAAGCCAAAACACGGTGCTGCCTTCCCTGGCGTCTGGATTCCTGCATCCCGGCAGGAATGACGGAGGTTTTGTTGGTGTATGGCGACCTACCACCTCCCCTTGAACTGGTGTTCCTCAGGGGTGGGCTGAGTGGTTACGGTGTGGGCAGGTATCCTGCTGTCACGGCACGAGCGACAGCGCCGGGTGGCGCTATTTGTATTCGATAATCCGAAAGCTGTTACGCCGTTTGTCCCGGTAGTATTTGATCAGGCCGATGACGTTGGCAAATTTGCCGATCAGGGTGTATTTGGCGTAGGTGATGGCGTGGGAGGGGGAGTCACCTTCGGCGATTCGGTACCGGTACATGCGGTAGGCGAGGACGGGGTATCCCAGCAGGAGGACCAGGCTGGCGCCATGGGTCGGGATCAGTAGCAGCAGGATGGTAATCGGTACGAGCAGTCCCCAGAACCAGGTGCTCATTTCTTCGCGGAAGGCTTCCTTGTCTCGCCTTCCCGGGGTCAGGTTGGCCCAGGCGCCGATGGCGTGGCCTGCCCTGACTGCCCGCGTCCACCATTGGCGGAAGGTGCTGATTTCGGCATCGTGGTAGGCCATGGAGTGGTCGAGTTTGTGGATGCTGTAGCCGGCTTTCTTGATGCGGGTAGCCAGTTCGGGTTCTTCGCCGGCAATCAGGTCGGGGTTGTAGCCACCGACTTCATCGAGCACGGCGGCGCGGATCATGGAGATGCCGCCAAATTTGCCGATGTCGGTGATTTCGCCGGCGGCGGATTTCCATTCCAGCGCGCACATGCGGTTGTAGACCGAGGCATCCGGCTCCATCTCCTGCAGGTGGCCGGTGACGGCGCCGTAGCTGATGTTGTTGCGGAGGTCCATGGAGGCGACTTCGATCCAGCCTGGCGCTATCTTGCAGTCGCCGTCGATAAACTGGAAGAACTCGATATCCGGGTAGAGGGTTTGCAGGTGCTGGTAGCCTTCGTTTCTGCCACGTGCTGCGGAAAACGGGCGTGATGGATCGAGGTTGACGACTTCTATGTCGTAGGATCCTGCCAGTTCCGGGCTATTGTCTGTCGAGCCGGAGTCTACATAGACGATCGGCGCGTTAATGTCTGCCAGGGAGTCCAGGCAGGCCTTGAGCCGCTCGCCTTCGTTCCGGCCAATGACTACGATTCCAACGTTGGGGGTCTTCAGGTTCATCAGATTATAGTGTTTTCCTGTTTGGAACAGTGTAGGTGCAATCCAGCACAGCTTCTCCGTCCCATTGCGCAAAACAGCCGCGAACTCGGGCAAAATCCTGTTTTGCCGCCGATCCACCTACGGCATAATAGATCATTCTGACCATTTATCCGAGAATCTGCCCATGTCCACTGCCCCAACTCCGCAATCCTGTGACTCCCGAAGCCAGGGAATGATGAACGTGGACAGGGCGCTGGAGCAACTCATCGGCGCCGCCAGAGCGGTGGCCGAAACCGAAGCTGTTTCGATTCTCGATGCGCTGGGTCGGGTGGCGGCAGCGGATGTTACATCAACCATCGATGTACCGGGTTACGACAATAGCGCGATGGATGGCTATGCCGTGCGCAGTGCTGACATCACTGCTGCGGGCGTGGCACTGAAGGTCACACAGCGAATCCCCGCCGGCACTGTCGGCAAGCCGGTTGCCGCCGGCACCGCAGCACGCATTTTTACCGGCGCTCCGATTCCGGAAGGGGCTGATGCGGTAGTGATGCAGGAGAACTGTTCGGTTGAGGGTGACAGTGTTGTCATCGATCAGCTTGTTGAACCTGGTTTGAACATTCGCCTCAGGGGCAATGATATGTCGGTCGGACAGGTCGCCATTGAGACCGGCACGCGCATCGGGCCGCAGCATATGTCGCTGGCCGCCGGTGTGGGCATCGACCGGATTCCGGTGTTTCGCAAGATTCGGGCAGCCATTCTCTATACCGGCGACGAAATCATCGAGCCGGGCAAGCCCCTGGGCGATGGGCAGATATACAACTCCAACCGCTACGCCCTGCATGGACTGCTCCACTCCATGGGGGTCGATGTCACCGTCGACCAGCATGTGGAAGACACCTTTGAGGCCACGCGCAAGGCGTTTCTGGAGGCATCGCAACAGGTGGATCTCATTATCTCCAGCGGAGGGGTCTCTGTCGGTGGTGAAGATCACGTCAAACCGGCGATCGAGGCGGAAGGCGAGCTGGATCTGTGGAAGATTGCCATGAAACCGGGCAAGCCACTTGCCTACGGCTCGATTGGTGATGCCATCGTGTTTGGCCTGCCGGGTAATCCGGTTTCTGTCTTCATCACCTTTCTGCTGTTTGTGCGCCCTTACCTGCTGAAGATGCAGGGCTGTGGGCAGCTGGAACCCCGCTCGATTCCGGTCACTGCGGGGTTCGACTGGCCCAGACCGGGTGTGCGTCGTGAATTCGCCCGTGCCAGAATCAGTGTTGACGAGGTGGGCAATACTGTGGCAACCCTCTTCCCCCGCCAGGGTTCCGATGTCTCCAGCTCGGTGGCCTGGGCAGAGGGGCTGGTCATCATTCCCGAAAACCAGACCGTGGCCGCTGGAGATACCGTCAGCTTTATTGGCTTTGATGGGCTGATGGGACGGTTTTGATGACGCTGTCCAGATAGTCGAGCAGACGTTTCCGCAATGTCTTGTCGGCAAATGCGGCGATATGGCGAGCGTCCGGTTGCAGCCATAGCTGTTTTGGCTTTCGGGCCGCTGCATAGAGCCTTTTGCTGTGTTGCCAGGGGATGATCTGGTCTTTCTTGCCATGAATCAGTAGTACGGGGATCGGGCTCAGACGGGCGATGTCCGCTGTGATATCAGGGGTTCCCGGAATGAATAGCGGCACCAGAAAGGTAAAGGGTTTGAGCCAGAATACCTCAGCCATCTTTTCCTTCGCGATCAATCTGTAGTCGGAAAAAGCACTGTCCAGCACTGTGGCATCAAACGTATAACGGCTTTTCCATTTCGCTACTGCCGATATTGCCAGAGCGGCCCCCAGGCTTTGGCCAAGCACCACGACTCGATGGTCCTCCTCGCCGATTCTCTGCTGCAGTTCGGCCATTACGGCAGCAAAATCGTCGATGCTCTGCAGGATGGAGGGTTCACCCGTGGATTTGCCAAACCCGCGGTAGTCATAGAGCAGCACATTATAGTGCTGCCGAGGCAGCCAGTGGACGCTGGCTATGTGGTAGCTGATATTCTGGGCATTGCCATGCAGGAACACGATGGTGCCCTTGACCGGGGGCTCACCGGGCAGCAGCCAGCCATGAAGTCTGTCGCCGCCTTCAACATCGATCGATACATTTTCATATTGCAGACCAATCATGTCCGGCGTTCGAATCAGGTGTCTGTCGGGAACAAAAAAGACGCTGCTGCAACTTGTCATCAACCAGATGAGCAAACCTGTGACAAAACTTTTCATGCTGTAAACCCGTCTTATTCATGGTGGCGGCCAAAGCCTGTGATAAGTAAATGAAAACCATGCCAAACAACCCTTGACAGTCCCGTTTCCCCCAAATGGTGAGAGGCTTCAGCCTGTCACGGCCCTGGCTTGTTCTGACACGCCTGCGCTTGCGCTTCACTCAAGTTGTAGCGATTGCCACAAATTTCGCTCCAGAACGGCGCCCAGACGCACCAGTCCAGCGCCAGGATCCGCGATCCACCATGAATAATACGGGGTAAACACTCTTGAAGATCTTTTTTATTTTCAGTCAATTGTTACTTATGTATCGCCGCCAACCCCCTCGGATTTGTTTGACAGCGAAACCAAATTCACTTATAAACTCTGCTGCATTTTAACCAGAAAGGGACTTAGTCATGAAAAAAAT
>CAYTPO010000195.1:0-22266 GCA_964439815.1 uncultured Thiotrichales bacterium | reverse complement strand
GACTGGTGCGTCTGGGCGCCGCGCTGGAGCGAAATTTGTAGCAATAGCTACAACTTGAGTGAAGCGCAAGCGCAGACGTGCCAGAACAAGCCAGGGCCGTGATAGGCTGAAGCCTCTCACCATTTGGGTGAAACGGGACTGCCAAGGGTTTGCCATTGTTTTCATTTACTTATCATAGGCTTTAGCCGCCACCATGAATAAGACGGGGTCATATCTCACTTCGGAATTCCACACCACCAGATCAACTTGCTGCCAGCTGTCTGACATCGACAAAATGGCCCTCGATCGCAGCAGCAGCAGCCATCGCAGGACTGACCAGGTGCGTCCGCCCACCCTGCCCCTGACGACCCTCGAAGTTGCGGTTGGAGGTGGAAGCACAGCGTTCCCCCGGCTCCAGACGATCCGCATTCATCGCCAGACACATCGAGCAACCCGGATCCCGCCATTCAAAGCCAGCCTCGATGAAGACCTTGTCCAACCCCTCATCCTCAGCCTGCTTCTTGACCAGACCGGAACCGGGTACCACCAGGGCAAGCTTCACATTCGGCGCCACCTTTCCACCTTGCGCAACGGCGGCTGCCGCCCGCAGATCCTCGATCCGGGAATTGGTACAGGAACCAATGAAGACCTTATCCACGGCTATGTCGCTGATCGCGTCACCAGCGGCCAACCCCATGTATTCGAGCGCACGGCGGATACCATCGGCCTTGACCGGATCATGCTCATCCGCAGGATCGGGAATCTTTGCACTGACGGGCAGTACCATTTCCGGCGAAGTACCCCAGGTGACCTGCGGCTCGATACCAGCAGCATCGATATGAACCACCTTGTCGAATACCGCGTCATCATCTGAGACCAGATCTCGCCATTGCGCCACCGCCTGATCCCACTGCTCAGTGGTTGGTGCATAGGGACGCCCCCTGACATAGTCGATGGTAACGTCATCAACCGCCACCATGCCTGCCCTGGCACCCGCCTCGATGGCCATATTGCAGACCGTCATCCGGCCCTCCATCGACAAGGCACGAATGGCTTGCCCACCAAACTCAATGGCATAACCAGTACCGCCCGCCGTACCGATTTTACCGATAATGGCCAGCACGATATCCTTGGCAGTAACACCCGCGCCCGCTTGCCCATCAACGCTGACCAGCATGTTCTTCATCTTTTTCTGCAGCAGACACTGGGTTGCCAGCACATGTTCGACTTCCGAAGTACCAATACCATGCGCCAAGGCGCCAAAGGCACCATGCGTCGATGTGTGGGAATCACCGCAGACCACTGTCATCCCGGGCAGGGTTGCACCCTGCTCCGGCCCGATCACATGCACGATACCCTGGCGAATATCGTCCATTCTGAATTCCGTCAGCTGGAACTCCTCACAATTCTTGTCCAGCGTTTCGATCTGCGTTCGTGCTATGGGATCGGTGATACCGGCTTCGCGATTCGTCGTCGGAACGTTGTGATCCGGCACCGCCAGCACTGCACCACGCCGCCATGGTTGCCTGCCTGCCAACCGCAAACCCTCAAAGGCCTGCGGCGAAGTCACCTCATGAACCAGATGGCGGTCGATATACAGCAACGCAGTGCCGTCATCCTCAACACGAACCACGTGAGAATCCCAGAGCTTGTCGTAAAGTGTTTTTCCTGACATATCGATACCCCATTGTTATCGCGCAACATTTCCAGCGAGTCGATCCTGATGAACGGGCCGGCTACCTGATCCTGAATTGGGGCTTAACCCCCAATTCAGGCTTGATGACAACAACATAGGTAAAAACCGACAATAACTCCAATGTATAATTTTCATAAATTGGATTACCATATGGAATATGGATTTTCTCGCACTCAAAGCCTTTCTTGCTGTAGCAAAAGAAGGCTCGTTCTCCAGAGCCGCAGAGCAGCTGTTCATTACCCAGCCAGCGGTTAGCAAACGTATTGCGGGATTGGAGCAACAACTGAATGCATTGCTGTTCGACAGGGTTGGCAGAACGATCACCCTGACAGAGCATGGCCGGGCCTTGCTACCGCATGCACGCTCGATCATCGACCAGGTAACGGCTACCGAGAACCTTCTCGGCACACTCTCTGACGAGGTAGGTGGCACACTGAGTATTGCCTCATCACATCATATCGGTCTGCATCGCCTGCCGAAGATCCTGAAAAGCTATACCAGGCAGTTCCCGGCAGTGGAACTGGATCTGGAATTCCTGGACTCGGAAACGGCCTGTCACAAGGTTGAACACGGAGAACTGGAGCTGGCGTTGATCACACTGCCTGAAACCATTACCGAAGCGCTGCAGACTACGCAGATCTGGCATGATCCACTGGTAATCGTCGTCAGTAACGAGGACCTATTGGCTCGGGAGGCGGGGGTGTCGCGGGAGCAGTTGCTGCAAAGGCGTGCCATTCTGCCTCAGATGAATACCTTTACACGCAGCATTGTCACACGCCAGTTCCAGCAAACAGGACACGAAATCAGGACTATCATGGAGACCAACAACCTGGAAACCATCAGGAAGATGGTGGAAATCGGACTGGGATGGAGCGCACTACCGGAAACCATGCTAAGTCCAGCCTTGACCTCATTGACTGTAGCAGGAGTCAGGCTCAGCAGAAGCCTGGGGCTGATCCGCCATCGCAATCGTAGCCTGAGCAATGCCGCCCAGGCCATGAGCAAACTGCTGAAACAGGAAAAGGCGACATGAAACATGCCGCCTTTTCTTCCGCCTGAATCCCTATTCAGGATAACGTCAGATCTGCCAATCAGAAATAATAGGCAACACTGGCACCAAGAACATTGACTGCATCACCACGCTGATTGAAGCGCTCGAACTCCAACCGCACACCAAGCTCATAATTCAGCCTGTACTCCGCTGCAGCACCCAATACAAAGTTGGTTCCCTTGGTGGTTTCAACCACCTTTCTGCCCGCAATCGTGGCGCTGGACTCATTTTCCCAGAAAAACACACCCAGCCAGTCATGCACGGTAATATTCTCGGAAACCGGGAAACGGCCAGTAACCGACACCTGCACGCCTTTACCCAAGTCAGGCTGAGATTTTGCCATGTCCTTGACAAACTCCTGCTCATCACCCTCGTTGACTTTGGCTGACGCCTTTACATCCGCATTCCCCAGATTGACATAACCGACCTGCATACCCAGGAATGGCGTGAAATAGGCACCCCAGTAGGCTTTCCAGATGGTAGTGCTATCCTTCATCGTAACTTCCGGATCGGTCCAGTCGCGTCGAGCCAACTCCCGTTTCACGCCATCGGCATCCTTGGTATAAAAGCCCTGCCCCATACCAAAACCGGCATAGTGCTGCAGCTCCCAGGCCTGGCTCGTCGTGGACAGCAGCAACAACATCGCCGTCAGCAGTAACTTCTTTGTCATCAGGTATTCCTCTACCAGTTTCTTCATCATCATTTTGCAAGTCCTGTGCGTCGGCGCACGATAACGCAAGCGGCCAAACCAAAGATCGCCAATCCACCCAGCGCACCGCCGCCGGAAGAACCCTCGATTTTCTTCTTGGTCTTCGGTATTTCCGTACCCAGACCAGCCGGGTCATAAATAAACCCATTGGCCTTGCCATCGGCATCACCTGCTCCACCATCAGTCAACGTAATCAACGCCTCCTTGCCCTGGAAAACCACATTCGGATAGCTGCTCCAGGTCTTTGTCTTGGCATCATATTTGAACCAGCCAAACCCGCTGGAAACATCTTCAGGGAACAGAACCCGTAGTGTTGCCGTCCCACCCGGCTCATCCACACGGAGGGTGAAGTCAAAGAGACCATAAGGAATCGAACGGGGTCGGTTCGTCTCATCCCCATTATTGAATGAAACCTTCTTTGGCGCGAGCGACACCAGTTTGGCACTGTCAATGTCAAAGCCAACCGGGTCTTCATCGTCATTCGCAGCACGAACCGGTACAAAGCCATTAGGTATCGTGGTAACACCATTGTCTTTCACCAGCACCTTGACGCGATCCGAACCGATACCGCCCAAGTTATCGAAAGCCCTGAATTCCAGCACCAGCTCCAGGGCATCAAGACCACCTGTTACCGCCGGGGTGACAAAGGTTACGTTATTGGCTGCAGGATCTGAGAAGATCACCTGTTGCTCAGGGGTTCCACTCACCTGACGCCACTCAACCTTATTGATCGTTCCATCCTTGTCGGATGCAGTACCTGACAATGTCACAGTTGAGCCTTCGAGAATTTCCAGCTGATCCTTGCCAGCATCGACGACAGGTAGATCATTGGGGCCAACATTGACAAGTACCTCATCGGTATCAAACAGACTATCGTTATCCACAACCTTGAGCTCAAACTTCAGCATCTCGAAACCACCAGGCACCGATGCAGGAGATGTAAAGCTGGCCCTAGCCTTGTCTGCATCTTTCAAAGTAACTGCTGTTCCTTCTTTCTGCTTCCATTCATAACTAATGATGGAGCCATCTGCATTGGCATCTTTCGATCCCCTGCCATCAAGTATTACCGGTTGGCTGACATCAACGCTGATGTCTTCTCCTGCATTGGCAATCGGCTTCTTGAGTGTTTCATCAAGCGTAACGACAACCACCGCCTGTGCACTGCTATTTTTACCTTCTTCATCAGTTACTGTCAGAATCAGCGTTACCTGCGCAGTAGCACTAATTGCAGGTGCCTTGAACTTGCCGATAGCGGAGTTACCATCAACAATCGTTATTTGCAGCGGATCCGTGGGAACCTGAGTCCACTTGTAGGTAGAGATTGTCGACTGGCCATCTGGATCCGTACTCCCAGAACCATCCAGCGAGAAAACTGCTCCTGGCTTGACAGAGTCCGAAGCCCCCTTGATGACAGCAACAGGCTCATCATTCCTGGAATTCACAACAGTGATCTTTACTGTATCAACATTGCTTTTCAGTCCCTTGTTATCGGTAACTTCTAGCGAAAACTCCAGCACCTTGCCCCCTTTACCAACGCGAGGCGCCGTAAATATGGGTTTCACCATATTTGCAATCACTATTTTTGGATCAGTAAGTGATTTCCAGCTGTAGTCAGTAATTGCCCCCCCTACTTCATGTGGTGCAGAACCACTTCCATCCAACGTAACCTGTGTACCTTCATTCACATTTTGATCTGCACCCGCATTTGCTACAGGGTTTTTTGGTACGTTCTTTACCACTATATGGAGAAGATCGGTGGCACGCTTTGGTTCCGGGCCTCCCGCTGAATCAATGACAGTCAATTCATAAATAACTTCAGTATCCGCTGCGACTTCTTTCGCGGAAAATACAGGATTCAACACATTGGTAGCAGACAGGGTCCCTGCTGTAGCGGGGCCGGACTTAAGGGTCCAAACATAAGTGAAATTTCCCGTTCCTCCCGTCACACTAGCATCAGCCAAACGAACAGACTTGCCCTCATTGATTTGCTTGTCCACACCCGCAATAACGTTGAGGGCTGGAATCACGTTTTTCACAGTAACCTGAACCGTATCCGATTTTGAAGATGGCACACTGCCCGAATCGGTCACGGTAAGTTCATAAACAAGAACTGCATCTGCCGTCACAGCATTTGCAGTGAACACAGGTTTCAGAATCGTCGTAGAAGAAAGGGTTCCAGCACTTGCAGATCCGCTTTTCAACTTCCACTTGTACTTCAAGGATCCTATGCCTCCGGATGCTGTAGCACCTGAAAACGTCAGCGTGCTCCCCTCATTGACGTTTATATCTGAACCGGCAGACACAGTTAATGTAGGAACCACATCTTTTACTGTAATCTGAACGGTATCCTTCTTGACGACTGCGGGAGTCGCGGAATCGGTTACGGTCAACTCGTAGAGCAGAACGCTATTTGCTGTCACACTATTCGCAGTGAATGTAGGCTTGAGAATGGTCTTCGACGACAAGCTCCCTGCTGCCGACGAGCCACTCTTGAGTTTCCATGCATATTTCAGAGTTCCTGTGCCACCTGACGCACTGGCATCCGATAACACAACTGACTTGCCTTCATCAATATTCTTGGCACTTCCCGCATTGACCACAAGTGCCGGTGGTGGGTTGATTTCAATGATTTTCTGATCTGTACCATCAATGGGCGAATCATCGATAACAGTAAGCTTTACGGTAAATTTCTTGTTTCCGGTTTGAGTATAGGTATGTGTTACCTTCTTTTTCGTTGCCCCCTGTACTATAGGACTCGCATCTCCAAAATCCCATTTATAGTTCGAAATTAGCGTCCCAGTCGAAGCGCTCGCGTCAAATTCAACATTCAGGGGAGAGACTCCCTTCAATGGTGTTGCTGAAAATCGGGCAGTAGCCCCAAACGCACTCGTCGTAGCTAGCAGCGACATCAAAGCCAGTAAAAACAGAGTGAAAGCCCGCCCTATCTTTACAAGACTCCTCGAATACATAGCGTGAAGCCCCGCAGTACAATGTCTTTTCATAGAAAATCGCCCTTTGTGAGCAAGAGATTTGTAGATCCGCCAACTATTACATATTCCCTAGATGGTGATCACGGATCGGTTCACAGTTTTGCAATGCGGTGTGGTAGGAACATCAAGGTGACGATGAATCCAGCCAGGCATGTGACGGATGCAATCAGGTAGGTGGTTTCAGGGCTGGTGGCGGTCCAGAGGTAGCCGCTGGCGAGGCTGCCAAGGGCGTTGCCGAGGCCGAAGCTGAGGCTGGCATAGAGCGCCTGCCCCCGCCCTTGCAGCTTGCCGGGGAAGAAGTGGTTGACAAGTTGGATGCCGGAGGCATGGAACAGTCCATAGCTGGCGGCATGGAGGGTTTGGGTAAGCAGCAGTATAGACAGCACATCCACATACTCTGCCAGCAATACCCAACGAACTGCCGTAATCAGGATCGCGAGCTGGAACAAGCGAACTGCGCCCACCTGCAACAACCAGCGATGCACCAGCAGAAACACGCCGATCTCTGCCACCACGCCCAGCGCCCATAACTGCCCGATGGCGGTTGCCGAGTATCCGTGATCTTTCAGATAGATGCTGAGGAAAGCGTAGTACGGGCCGTGGCTGGCCTGCATCAGGAAACAGGCGACGAGAAACCCGAGTACGGCAGGATGGCGCAATTGCCGAATGGCCGAAACATGGGGCTGATGTCCCCCGCTTTCCCGCACAGGTGGGATCAGCATGGAGGCCAGCCAGATGCCAATCAATGCCACCAGTAGCACCCATGGAAGGACGCTGATGCCGGAATGCTCCAGCCAGTAACCGATACCGGTCACTGCGATGATGAACCCCACCGACCCCCACAACCGAATGCGACTGTAACGCTCACGCCGCTCACCAAGATGATTGATCGTCACCGCCTCGAACTGCGGTAGTGCGGCGTGCCAGAAGAAGCTGTAGATGGAAAGTGTGATGGCCAGCGAGAGAAAGGTCTTGCTGGAAACGACGAGCATGAAGGCGAGCATCGCGGCAAAGGTCGTCCAGCGAATAATCGTCAGATGCCGACCGCTGTGATCGGCCAGCCAGCCCCAGAGGTAGGGTGCATAGATCTTCGTCGCCAGCGGGATGGCAAACAACTCGCCGATCTGCGCCGGACTGAAATTCAGCGACTGAAGATAGACGCTCCAGTACGGCATGAAAATACCGATACTGGCAAAGTAGAAGAGGTAGAACGCGGACAGCCGAAAGTAGGGAACATCCTGCTCCACGATATCATCCCGTTGGATGGTCAGCCCGGGATATCCGGCAGATCAGTGACCACATCGGCATTCTGCGCCCGCTGCCGCAGTGCATGGTCCATCAGCACGATGGCCAGCATGGCCTCGGCAATGGGCGTTGCGCGAATACCGACACAGGGGTCATGTCGCCCGGTAGTGACCACCTCGACCGGCTCACCCTGCAGATTGACGGTATGACCCGGAATCCGGATGCTCGACGTAGGCTTCAGCGCAATACTCACCTCGATGGCCTGACCACTGGAAATCCCACCCAGCACACCACCGGCATGGTTGGACTGAAACCCCTCGGGGGTGATCTCGTCCCGATGCTCGGTCCCTTTCTGCGCCACCGAATCGAAACCGGCGCCAATCTCGACGCCCTTGACCGCATTGATGCTCATCATCGCATGGGCAATATCGGCATCGAGCCGTGCAAAAATCGGCTCTCCCCAGCCTGGTGGCACCCCTTCGGCCACGGTATTGATGCGCGCACCCACCGAATTGCCTTCATTGCGCAGTGCATCCATATACTCTTCCATCGCCTTCACCTTGCCGGCATCGGGACAGAAAAAATCGTTCTTCTCCACCTCAGCCCAATCGAACTGCTCATAGCGAATGGGGCCCAGCTCGGCCAGATAGCCGCGAATGGTCACGCCAAAGCGCTCCTTGAGGTACTTCTTGGCGATGGCGCCTGCCGCCACCCGCATCGCCGTCTCGCGCGCCGAAGAGCGCCCGCCACCACGATAATCGCGCAGACCATATTTCTTGTAATAGGTGTAATCGGCATGACCAGGACGAAAGCGATCCATGATCGTGGAGTAATCCTTGGAGCGCTGATCCGTGTTTTCGATCAGCAGAGCAATCGGCGTACCGGTCGTAATGCCTTCGAACACGCCCGAGAGAATCCTGACCTGATCCAACTCACGGCGCTG
The DNA here is from genome assembly GCA_964439815.1 of uncultured Thiotrichales bacterium. Classification (GTDB taxonomy): domain Bacteria; phylum Pseudomonadota; class Gammaproteobacteria; order UWMA-0217; family UWMA-0217; genus JALSHZ01. The sequence goes on along the minus strand of CAYTPO010000195.1, from coordinate 13,653 downwards.
GGTGGTATGGCGTGACTTGCCCGGCCGGCGGCGCTCCAGATCCCCCTGCAGATCCAGCTCCGACAAGGCCATCCCCGGCGGGCAGCCGTCGACGATACAGCCGATTGCTGGGCCATGGCTCTCACCAAAACTGGTGACCGTAAAAAGTGTTCCAATAGTATTTCCAGACATAGCGGCGGATTGTAGCAGAGGCTTGGGAAGAGCGCGGCTTTTCCGGCTCAGGCAAACACCACCGTGCGATTGTCATAGACCAGCACATTGCGATGCAGGTGATGCCAGACCGCCCGCGCCAGCACGATCTTCTCCAGATCCCGCCCCTTGCGCACCATATCATCAACATCATCCTCATGGCTGACCCGGCAGACATCCTGCTCAATGATCGGCCCGGCATCCAGTTCCGTCGTAACGTAGTGGCTGGTGGCACCAATGATCTTGACGCCACGCTGATAGGCCGAGTGGTAAGGGCGCGCGCCAGGGAATGCCGGGAGGAACGAGTGGTGGATATTGATGATACGCTGTGGATAGGCTTCGATGAATTGCTCGCTGAGAATCTGCATGTAGCGCGCCAATACCACAAAATCAATATTGTGCTGCGCCAACAGCTCCAGCTGGCGTGCTTCCTGCACCTGCTTGTTCTCCTTTGTAATTCTGATCATCTGGAATTCGATCCCCAGACGCTCCGCTACCGGGCGCATGTCTTCATGATTACTGACGATGATCGGAATCTCCACCGCCAGTTCACCCGATTCATACCGCGCCAGCAGATCATGAAAACAGTGGGACAGCTTGGAAACGAACAGAGCCATCCGGGGTGTCTCGCGGGAAAAGTGGATCTGAAAATCCATCTCGAACTTCGCCGCTACCAGCGTCTGGAAGTACTCGCTGATCCGCTCCACGGGGATCGAAAATTCGGTCAGATCCCACTCCACCCGCATGAAGAATACGGACTGGCGCTCATCTACATGCTGGTCGAGGTGGACGATATTGCCACCATTCTTGAAGATGAATTCGGTTACGGCAATGACCAGACCTTTCTGGTCAGGGCAATGAATCAGCAATATCGCCGAGTCGTTGTGGTTCCTGCTCACGGTAGATTCCCTGTGGTTTGATTTGAGGTAATCGCTCTGTGAGCGGTTACTGTGTTCCTGAATCCGAGGCTCGACCGCGAATTCAGGTGTATTGATTCATGGTGGCTATCAGGCGGCGAGGTCCAGTTGCGCCCGGGTGAGCACAAATACACCATGCCCACCTGCCTCGAAGTCCACCCAGGTAAAAGGCAGATCGGGAAAAGCCAGCGCCAGTGCCGCCTGTGAATTCCCGACTTCAACGACCAGCAACCCCTCATCGCTCAGATAACGGGGTGCATCTGCAAGAATGCGCCGCACGATATCCAGCCCATCGTCGCCAGCCTCCAGCCCCAGTCGCGGTTCATGATGGTACTCCGCCGGCAACGAGGCCATATCTTCAAAATCGACATAAGGTGGATTGGCAACGATCAGGTCAAAAGTCTGCTGCTCGATCTGGTCAAAGACATCCGACTGGACTGCACTGACCTGATCTCCAATCTCGTGACGGGCAATATTGGCGTTGGCGACCTCCAGCGCTGCTGGCGAGATGTCTGCCAGCAGCACATCGGCCTCCGGAAAGGCGTAAGCACAGGCAATGCCGATACAACCACTACCGGTACAGAGATCCAGCACATTCAGCACGGGCTCGACAGTCAACCAGGGCTGGAATCCACTCTGAATCAGCTCTGCTATGGGAGAACGCGGGATCAGCACCGCTTCGTTCACGGAGAATGGCATATCGCAAAACCAAGCCTCCCCGGTAAGATACGCCGCCGGCTTGCGGGTATTGATCCGCTGCATCAGCAAGGCCACTGCGTTTTCCCGCTCATTACGCGTCAGGCGACAACTTCGGTACTCAGGCGCAAGATCCAGCGGCATCGCCAACGCATGCAGCACCAGCCAGGATGCCTCACTGAACGCATTATCGGTACCATGCCCAAAGTAGAGTCCGGCCTCGGTAAAGCGGCCGGCGCCCCAGCGAATGAGATCCTGGATGGTTTGCAGCTCATCGATAGCGGACTGGGTTTCTGACATGCTTGAGTTCCGTCTGGGGGTGAAGATCGGTTGATTAATCGCGCATTGTGCCGCAAATTGTGCACTGTGCAAGAACAGACTTGCCATCCACGGATTAATCCCCTGCCCCGGAAAAGAGGATAGACATTGAATTCAACACTCCGCCGCGCCGCGGACCTTGCTGCCTGCGGCTTCATCTACCTACTGCCCCAACACCGGATTTCTCGCCTCATCTACTGGCTGACCCGCATTGAAACCCCGGCAGTCAAGAACACGATCATCCGGCTCTATACGGCAGCATTCAAACTTGATATGGAGGAAGCGGTAGAGTCCAATCCCCTGGCCTACCCGTCGATGAACGCACTGTTCACCCGTGCGCTGAAACCTGATGCACGCCCACTGCCACAAGACAAGCAGATGCTGGTTTCCCCTGCCGACGGGGTTATCAGCGAGTTTGGCAGCATCAGCAATACCCTGCTGCTCCAGGCCAAGGGCCATGAATACAGCCATGACCAATTGCTCGGCGGTCATGCCGAACTCAGCCGTCCCTTCAATGATGGCCTGTTTGCCACGGTCTATCTGTCCCCCCGCGACTACCACCGTGTCCACATGCCGTTTACCGGCCGACTGACCGACATGATCTACGTTCCCGGCCGGTTGCACAGTGTCTCACTACTGACGACCCGCACCATTCCCGGCATCTTCACGAAGAATGAACGACTCGTCTGCCTGTTCGATACCGATGCAGGCCGGTTGGCCGTGGTACTGGTCGGCGCCATCAATGTCGCTGCCATCGAGACGGTCTGGGCCGGACTGGTAACCCCTCCTCCAGGGAAATCCGTCACCCACACACATTACGATGAACCCATACTGCTGCAACGCGGCGCAGAGTTGGGCCGCTTCAACATGGGCTCAACTGTTGTCATGCTGATGGAAAAGGGGCGCTTCGAATGGCAGCCAACACTGAGCCACTACAGCGATATCAAAATGGGGGAAGCGCTGGCCATCGCCCTGAACTGAGACCCTCGCAGCGAAACAACTGCTATGGACTCGCAAACTGGTTAAATCTGTTGCATATTGCTACAGTTAATTGCGATTTACTACAGGAGTCACCCCCATGTCCATTGCATTACGCCTCAATGATTCCCTGGTACACCAAGCCGAAGCCGAAGGTCTGGTTGCCAAACGCTCGGCTCCCAAACAGATCGAATACTGGGCGGAAATCGGCAAAACCATCGCCAGACAGATCAACAGTCACGATCTGCTCGCCATTATCCAGGGCATGGCGCATATTCATATCGAGACCACCCCATCTCACCCGGTCAATGCCGCTGATGTCTTTGCCACCATCGACCGGCAGCACAGCAATGGTGAGCTTACCGCCCAGGTGACACAGGCCGCCGTTAGCTACAGCGCCTCCGCCACCCATCCCGGCCTGCTCGACCGGATCACCCCCGACGGGCAGCGCAAGCCCGGCCGTTTCGAGAATGGTGAATTCATTCCCGTTTCATGAGCGCAGAGAAGCAACTCTGGCTGCTGGCCGGAGGCAACGGGGCAGGCAAATCCACCTTCCATCGCCTGTTCCTGCAACCGCTCGGCCTGCATTTCGTCAATGCCGACATCATTGCCAGAACACTGGCGCCCGACAATACCGTTGATATCAGCTACCAGGCGGCAAGACTGGCGGAGACACTACGCACTGACCTGCTCCGGCAGGGCCGCTCCTTCTGCTTTGAAACAGTCTTCTCCCATCCATCGAAAATCGACTTCCTCGCTCAGGCAAAGACGTTGGGATACGAGACAATTCTGGTTTACATCCACTTGCAACACAGCCAGCTCAATCTGGCGCGAGTGGCACAGCGAGTCAGCGAGGGCGGGCATGGTGTTCCGGACGACAAGGTAGTCACACGGATCCCGCGTACCATGGCGCATATCCAGACGGCCTTTCAGTTGGCTGACCTATCACGCATCTACGACAATTCACGACACGATGCGCCTTTTGCCCCTGTCGCCGAAATCCGTCAGGGAAGTCTCTCATTGCTGACTTCAACACCGCCCTCCTGGCTGGATCAGGTACTGCCTGCAACCCTCATGCCCGAGCAAACGGAAAGGCAATAACCTCATCGATATGATCAGCTCCGATCAGCTTCATCAACAAACGATCCAGCCCCAGTGCCACACCCGCACAGTCCGGCAGACCCGCCTCGACAGCCTGCAGAAAATGCTCATCCTGCCTGATAGCCGGGAGGTGGTGCTCAGCCCGTTTCCGGGCTTCCTGCTGTAGTCGCTGCCGTTGCTCATCGCCATCGAGCAACTCATGGTAGCCATTGGCCAGCTCCACATCTCCCCAGTAGATCTCGAATCTCGCAGCCGTCACCCCATCGGCATTCAACCGGGCCAGCGCCGCCTGAGTGGCCGGATAGTCCACGATAACAGTCAGCTGATCGGCGGGAAATCTGCTGGTAATACAATGAGACAGCAGCAGATCGAGCCAGGCGTCCCGAGCCAGCGGACAGCCAGGGTGTACACCACGAGCCTGGGCCAGCGCCTCGAGCACCGCATCAGAAGCTGACAGGACATCCAACCCCAGCGACTGCAGAAACAGCGCGTGGTAAGCATAGGTCTCCACTTGCAGCTGGCTGGCTTCACTACCCCCCACTTCCCGAATCAATTGGATCACCTCATCCATCAACCGATGGTGGTCGAAACCGAGCCGGTACCACTCCAGCAGTGTGAACTCCGGATTGTGATAACGTCCCGACTCGCTGTCACGGAAGGCCTTGCAAATCTGATAGATATCACCACTACCGGCCGCCAGCAACCGCTTCATCGGGAACTCGGGGGAAGTCTGCAGGAAGCCCGGATTGCCGTTGATTGTCGCTGCAACCGGTGTAATGGATGGATCGGTATTCCCTGCCTGCGAGAATACGGGCGTCTCGACTTCCCGCACCTCGCGCGCCATAAAAAAAGCGCGGATGCCTTGCAACATCCGCGCTCTCGCCTTCAGTACATCATGACTGGCGGCAGGTCGCCAGCTCATTTGCTGACGCGAGAAATATACTCTCCGGTACGGGTATCGATTTTCAGCACATCACCCTCCTCGACAAACAACGGCACACGGACGTTGGCACCGGTTTCCACCGTGGCCGGCTTGGTGGCACCCTGTGCGGTATCACCACGAACGCCCGGATCACACTGCGTTACCAGCAGTTCGACAAAATTGGGGGGGGTCACCACCAGCGGCTCGCCATTCCAGAGCGTGACCACACAGGTCTCCTGCTCCTTGAGGTACTTGATTGCATCCTTGACGGCCGTTTCCGAAGCACCAATCTGCTCGAAGGTATTGGGATCCATGAAATACCAGAAATCCCCATCGGTATAGAGATACTGCAAATCACTGTCGACGACATCGGCCGCCTCCACAGACTCACCCGATTTGAAGGTCTTTTCCAGCACCTTGCCGTTTTTCAGGTTGCGCACCTTGACGCGGTTGAAGGCTTGCCCCTTGCCGGGCTTGACGAATTCGTTCTCGAGGATGGTATAAGGATCGCCGTCGAGCATGATTTTCATCCCGCCGCGAAATTCGTTGGTACTATAGGTTGCCATTATTGTCGCTATCCGTTGTATCGCTGATCAATCCGGAACACCTTGACGTGAATCGCTTGCTCCGATGCACACTCAACCCATTCCGGCCAAAAAGGAACTGATGATAACCCGAATCACCCCGATTGAGAAAACCTCGAGCTGGCAGCAAATCCTGACGCAGTCGATCACCACCGCCGACGTCCTCTACCAACGCCTGGAGCTCGATAGATCCTCACTTCCCGGCTCTCTGGCAGCAGCCAGGGATTTCCCTGTCATGGCACCTCCGGGTTTCGTGGCACGCATGGAAAAAGGCAATCCACTGGATCCGCTGTTGCTTCAGGTCATTCCCCAAGCTGCCGAAACCAGCCCACATCCCCCTGAGTTCCTCTCCGATCCGGTGGGTGATGGCGATGCATCCCCTGCACCCGGCGTCATCCACAAATACCACGGCCGCGTGCTGCTGATTACAACTGCTGCCTGCGCCATTCACTGCCGCTACTGCTTCCGCCGCCACTTTCCCTACCAGAAGGCCACCGCCGCCAGGGATCAGTGGCACGCGGCAATCCGCTATATCCGCAACAACAAGGATATCGACGAAGTCATTCTCAGCGGCGGAGACCCCCTGATGCTCAACGACAACCGGCTCGACACACTGATCTCCACACTGGAAAACATCCCGCATGTCACCCGATTGCGCATCCATTCCCGACTCCCGGTGGTTCTGCCCGAGCGCATCACAGACACGCTGTTGCAACGCCTGAAGCAAAGCCGCCTGCAGGTTCTGATGGTCATTCACTGCAACCACCCCGCGGAAATCGATACTGCCGTAGCCACAGCCTGCAACCGCATGCGCCAGGCCGAGATCGAATTGCTGAATCAGAGTGTCTTGCTGAACGGTATCAATAATCGGCCAGACGTATTGGAAAATCTCTTTAAGCTATTGTTTTCACTACGGGTTCGGCCTTATTATCTGCACCTTCTCGACAAGGTGCAGGGTGCCGCCCATTTCGATATCGACACCGACAGCGCCCGGCGACTGTATCGTGAGCTTTGCGCACGTTTGCCCGGCTACATGACCCCGCACCTGGCACGCGAGCATTCAGGTGATCGATCCAAACATATTCTGGGTTTCCGGCAGTGAGGATCCATTTGGCCACCATGGGTTTTTTTATGGCCTCCCCTCCGGAACCTGCCCGAGGCATAATGAGAGGTAAATCCAACTATGTGATTGGATTTGTGCACGTTTGCTAACAAATAGCCTATGCTCTGATTTCCATTGATTTGACTGACTGTTAAATGAATCTACATCTCCCCCAATTCACACTCAAGCCGGAAGAGATTGAGCAATCGCCCAATACCCTTCGCGCAGCCAAACGCTGGCAGAGTGAGCTACCGCTGGTCAACATGGGGGAAACCACCAGACTGTTCTACCTTGCGATACGCACGCTCAACCGTCAGCCCTTGCCAGCCCGGTTGCGGCTGGATCTGCAGGAGCAGCTCTACCCGACAGCGCAGATTGTGCTCCAGCACCTCAACAAGCACCTGAAGATTCTGACACACCCGCTATCAGGCAAGGTCAAGCAGATCTCACGCCTGGCGGAAGCATTGATGCTGGAAATGGCCGTCGGCTACAAGCACGTGGTCTATGCTGTCGTCAGCCATCAGGAAAAACTGGACAACCGCTCTGTGGCCATTGCGGTACACCGTGCCATGCGGTTTCTGGAGATGGCACTGGCCCACAACGCCGCGACCTACAAGTCCGGATCCAAAAGTACCTGGCACGACCTGCATCGCCTCGAAGGCTTCGCCGAGCAGTATCACCTTGCCGACATCGAGGTGAAGGACAACCTGTACGCCACCATTTCCGCCTCAACACCACGTGATGTCTACAAGCAGGCCTGCCTGCTCGCCATCACCCAGCCACTCAAGCTGCGCACGGGTGAGGTCGCCCGACTGCAAGCCTATTTCGAAAAGGCCTGCCATCTCTGCAACATGAAGAAATCATTGTCGCCCGATGAGAACGGCATGGTCCATGTCGCCAGCCTGAAGTCATCGGAACCACCGGCCTATATTCCGCTGGCCGATATCACTACCTTCTCCAATCTCAGAGGGTTCGATCTGTCCCGCCTGATCAGCACGCTCAATGACATGCTGGAAGACAATACCACCGAAACCCATAGCTATCAGACACCCGGCAAGGGCGATGTCCGCCTGGATACCTCATTGATCAAACGCCTGACAGCCACATGGACGACCCAGGAGAAACGGCGCTACAGCAGGGTTCTGACCAATCGCAGCATTGTGGCGGCCGTAGGCATCAAGAACATCATTCAAGCCATCAATGCCGATATCAACCCGGAGCTTTCCCGGGAAGAACTGTTTTTTACCGAACCCGAACTGAATGGCCAGGACATTGATGATCCCACCCATTTTGTCGGCGAAATGAGCGCAGAGACCGAACAGTTCGATCACCCTTTTGCCGATGACTCAATGATCTACCATACGGACCTCGTGGGCGTGGAAAGCGATATCAACAACCCGATCGCCCGCAAGGCGCTCCCCGCTTCATGGCGGGATTGGAGAGTGGTCAATACCGGAGCAGGTGGTTACGGGCTGGTCTGGGACAAGGACGAAGCTTCCGGTGTCCAGGTAGGCGAAGCCATCTCACTGCGGGAAAAGGAATACAATATCCATCACTGGCGCACTGGCGTTGTACGCTGGCTACACAACTCCGAGGAACACGGGTTGCAGGTCGGCCTCCAGCTTCTCGCGCCACGGGCGATCGTCGTTTCCGTCGAGACCATCCGCAATCGAAGTTACAGCCAGATCATGCCAATGGATGCCCTGATGCTACCGGGCATGAAGACACTGCAACACCCACCCAGCCTGCTGGTACCCACCGGTATCTTCCGCAGTGGCGATATTCTGGATATCGCCATGCTCGGCAAGAAGCTGCATATCGAGTTGCGCGACATCGGTGAATCACCAAGTTTCTTCACCCAATTCTTCTACAAGTCCTCCGAGGTGAAGAGCATCGCCAGCAAGAAGGAAGAATTCGAAGACCTTTGGAATCGACTGTGAAAATCCAGCCTGAGCGACATCACGGCATCGATGCCCCAAGCCTATCCACCAGCTCCAGCAAATGCACGGGATTTGCCCATCATGCCTGACTCTCTGCACATACTGATCATCAACCAGGACCAGACAGCCGCCGAGCAGCTGATTTCAAGCATCAAGTCACTTGGCCTGGTCGTTCGCAGCCAGAGCATCGAAGACCTTGCCTCGCTGATCGACGCCCTGCAGACGGCAGACTACGACTTCATCTTCAATGACATGGGATTCGAAAGCCTGCCATTGCCGGAGATCATTGAAGTCGTCAAGCAGTCAAAAACTCGACCAGCAGTCATCAGCCTGGACCCGGAAGGCCGGCATTCCGTGACCGAGGCACTCAAGCTGGGAGCAACCGACCTGATCCAGCATAACGACCACGAACACCTCAAGCTGGTGGTGCAACGCACGTTGCGCAGCAATGCCGAGCACAAGTCCCTGACGCAGCTGAAAACCAACTTCAAGGATCTCGAAAATCTCTATGCCACACTGATGGAGACCTACGAGGCTCCGGTGGCCTATCTGCACGAAGGCATCCATGTCCATGCCAATCATGCCTACTGTGAACTCTTTGGACTGGCGCCTCACGAAGATCTGGAAGGCATCCCGCTGATGGATCTGCTGCCGGAGTCGGAGCAACAGCTCGTCAAGCATTTCCTGCAACGATACAAGCGGGGCGAAACGCAGAATGACAACACCATGCTGCTGCAGATTGATGATGTTGAACATGTGCTCGAAATTGCAGATGTTTATTACGACAATGAACCCTGCCAGCAGATCATCATCAAGCCCAGTGCCAGCAGCGAGGAAACCTCGCAGCTGACCGAACAGTTCAACTATCTGGCCATCTACGATATCGCCAGCGGGCTCTATACCCGCAACCACCTGATCGAGCAGTTGGAATCCTGCATTGCAGCTGGCTCCGGTTCCGGTGACAACAGGCCGGCACTGATCATGCTGTCCCTGGACAACTACAACCAGATGGCCTCCGGTATCGGGCTGGCCGAAGCCGACATGCTCTATTCCGAGGTAGGTGCCGAACTGAAGAGCCACCTGAGCCTGGACGATGTGCTCTGTCGCTACGATGCCCAGACCTTTTGCCTGCTGACCACCCCCATGGAACTGCAACCAACGGTCAGCCTGGTGCGAACACTGATCGACAGCGTCGCCGACCAGATATTCGATATCAATGGCAAGCACATCCCCTGCCAGTTGAGCGCCGGTCTGGCCATTGTCGATGAAAACGCCATCAGCGCCTACCAACTGATTTCCGCAGCACTGGAATCGTTGCGACGGGCCAATCTCAAGGGCATCGACTTCGACAACGATCTGCCGGTACAGCAGCAGAAGCCACAGAAAGTCGTGGATCTGGAGTGGACCGAGCGCATGCGGATCGCGCTGAAGCAGAGTCAGTTCAGGCTGTTCTTCCAACCGGCAGTCAGCCTGCATGACGGTGAGAAGGATACCTATGGTGTCTCGGTCAAGATCGCCAATCCCGATGGCAGCTTCAGCCATGCCGCAGAATTCATGCCCAGTGCCGAAAGAACAGGTTACGCCAAGGGGATCGATCACTGGGTGATCGATGAGGCCTTCCGCATCATCTCCGAGCTGGGGACACAAGGCAGGCACCCCATTCTGTTCATCAAGCTGACTCAGGGAACACTGTATTACGAGGAGGATATTTCCTGGATCAAGCGACAGATCGAATCCCGCAAAATCAATACCGGGCAGCTGGTTTTCGAAATCACCACCTCTTCACTGATCAACCATCTGCAACAAACCCGGGTACTGATCGACGATCTGAAGCCCATGGGCTGCCGCTTTACCGTCGACAACTTTGGCAACTCCCTGAATCCATTCCAGATTCTCCGGCACGTCGATATCGATTTCCTCAAACTCGACAGCTCGCTGACCAACGACATCAGCACCAATGACCAGAATCAGCAACTGCTGTCCTACATTACCCACCACGCCCACGAGCTCAACCATCAGGTCATTGCCCAGAGGGTCGAGGACGCCGATCAGTTCTTCCTGCTGAAGGAGCTGGGTGTCGATTTTGCCCAGGGTGACTTTCTCAGCAAGCCACAGGAATCACTGGACTTCAATTTCGAGTTTCCACAATAGGAATCCAATCTTTGTATAACGCATAAAAAAGCCCTCGAAAGAGGGCTTTTCTGTTCCGGCATGCCATTCGTATCAGCCGGCTCTGCGCAAGGCTTCGATACGCTCATCCAGCGGCGGGTGGCTCATGAACAGCTTCTTGATCCCCTCACCACCATGGATGCCGAATGCGGCCATCTCCGCCGGCAGGGCAGCCGGCTCGTGAGCCGCCTTCAATCGTTGCAGCGCTGCAATCATTTTCTCACGCCCCGCCAGACGTGCGCCACCGGCATCAGCGCGGAATTCACGCCAGCGTGAGAACCACATGACGATAATGCTTGCCAGGAAGGACAAGACGATCTGCGCAATCATCTGCGTTATGTAATAACCAAAGCCAACGCCTTCCTCATTCTTGAAAACAACCCGATCCACAAAGCGGCCAATGATCATCGCAAAGAAGTAGACAAAAGTATTCACCACTCCCTGGATCAGCGTCATCGTCACCATATCGCCATTGGCCACGTGGCTGATTTCATGCGCAAGTACCGCTTCGACCTCATCCTGGTTCATGTTTTCCAGCAGCCCGGTAGAAACAGCAACCAGCGCCGCATTGCGATTCCACCCGGTCGCAAAGGCATTCGGATCCGGTGCATGAAAGATCCCCACTTCCGGCATGCCGATACCTGCCTGCTTGGCCTGGGCGGCAACTGTGGACACCAGCCATTGTTCAGTGGGGTTGGAGGGCTGCTCGATGATCTGCACGCCCATCGACCGCTTGGCCATCATCTTGGACATGAACAGTGAAATCAGCGCACCGGAAAAACCGATAACGGCCGAAATCACCAGCATCCGGTTGTAGCCACCCAGCTGAATTCCGAATACGTTGGAAATGATCGCCATCACGACGGTCAGTACCACCATGATGGCGACGTTCGTCGCCAGAAATAATGCAATTCTCAGCATGTCTGCCTCTTGATAAAAAATAGACCAGTATCAATGATTGGGTTTATGGCGCTGGATTTCAAGACTTTATCTCTGTTTGCAGTGCATCGACCTTCTGAAAGCCGCGTGGCAGCTTGCTTCCCCGCTTGCCACGTTCCCCATCATATTGATCCACTTCGGCAGCAGGCATCGTCTTGTGCTTCTTGCCCGCATAAACAGTGAGTTTTTCCCCTGGCTGGATCAGTGTGATGGCCGCCACACGCTCTTCCCCTGCCTTCAGGCGAGCCGCGGGAACATTGATGATCTTGATCCCCTTGCCCCGCGCCATGACCGGCAGCTCACGCAGTGGCACTACCAGCAGATACCCCTCCGAGGTTGCCGCCACTACCCAGTCCCGCTGCAGATCCCGCACCTTGACCGGTGGCAACACCTGTGCCCCGGCTGGCAGATTGATCAGTGCCTTGCCAGACTTGTTGCGCGTCAACATATCCGCTACCTTGCAGATGAATCCGTATCCAAAACTGGTGCCAAGCAGATAATGGTCATCCGGCTTACCCATGATCAGCGCCACGAAGCGGGCGCCATCAGGTGGCGTCACGCGACCACTCATGGGCTCCCCCTGCCCGCGCGCCGAAGGCAGTGAATGCGCAGCCACATTGTAGGCGCGCCCGGTCGAGTCGATCACGATCACCGGCTGATTGCTGCGCCCCTTGACGGCATCCTGATAACCATCCCCCGACTTGAAGTTGAGCCCGCGTGCATCGACCTCATGCCCCTTGGCTGCGCGAATCCAGCCTTGCTGCGACAGTACGACGGTAATCGGCTCGGCAGGTGCCAGCGCGTTGGGATCAATCGCCTGTGCCTGCGCCCGCTCGACCAGCGGCGAGCGGCGATCATCTCCATACTCCCTGGCATCGGCCAACAGCTCCTTCTTGATGAGCGTTTTCAACCGCGCCTCGGATCCCAGAATCTTCTCCAGCTTGTCTCGCTCGGCAGCCAGCGCTTCCTGCTCGGCACGAATCTTCATCTCTTCGAGCCGGGCAAGCTGGCGCAGCTTGGTATCGAGAACGTAGTCTGCCTGAACCTCGCTCAATCCAAAACGCTCCATCAGCACCGGCCTTGGCTCATCCTCGGTGCGAATGATCCTGATCACTTCATCGATATTCAGAAAGGCAATCAACAGGCCATCCAGCAGATGGAGGCGCTCCAGCACCTTGTCGAGCCGCCACTGCAACCGCCTTCGCACTGTAGTGGTGCGAAAGACCAGCCACTCTTTCAATATCATCAGCAGGTTTTTTACCTGAGGTCGGCCATTGATGCCGATCATGTTCAGGTTGACGCGGTAGCTCCGCTCCAGATCCGTAGTTGCAAAAAGGTGTGACATCAGCTCTTCGCGGTTCACGCGATTGGAGCGTGGTGTAATCAGCAGTCGGGTCGGGTTTTCATGGTCCGATTCATCACGCAGATCCTCAACCATCGGCAGCTTCTTGGCCTGCATCTGCTGCGCAATCTGCTCCAGCACCTTGCTGCCCGACACATGCTGCGGCAGTGCAGTAATGACAATATCACCATCCTCGACGACCCAGGTCGCCCGGACACGGAGCCCGCCATGGCCGGTTTCGTAGATCTTGCGGATCTCGTTGCGTGGCGTAATGATCTCGGCACTCGACGGGAAGTCCGGCCCGGGGATGAAACCGATAATCTCCTCCAGTGTGGCCTTGGGGTGATCCAGTAGATGGACGCAGGCAGCAGCCACTTCACGCAGATTGTGCGGCGGAATATCGGTTGCCATGCCTACCGCGATGCCAGTACCACCGTTGAGCAGCACATTGGGCAG
>CAYTPO010000194.1:0-7393 GCA_964439815.1 uncultured Thiotrichales bacterium | reverse complement strand
AGGAGAACGATGTATGAAAAAGCTTTTGATGTCTGTAATTCCGATGGTGGTTGTGCTTGCTGCGTGTGACACCATGCCGATCCAGATGGGGGGCGCCAAGACAACCGCGACAGGAGCGGCTGCGGGTTCCACTTCACAAGGAGCTAATTCGAGCCTGGAACGGTGTGACCGTCCACTGGGTACGCTGGCTCTGGATGAAGATACGTCATCGGACTGGTATCGACGCCTGACGAACGAGTACAGATTGACTTCCACGCGTCCGGTATTACGGCTTCTGGTGCAGCAGAGCAACTGCTTTGTCGTGGTCGAGCGCAGCCGGGGCGGGATGAAGCAGATGACACGTGAGCGTGAACTGATGAAGTCGGGTGAGCTGCGTTCCGGTAGCAATTTCGGCAAGGGTCAGATGGTTGCGGCTGACTATGCGTTATCGCCCAATATCATTTTCAGCAGCAATGATACAGGGGGTTTGGGTGGCATGCTGGGTGGCAAGATCGGTGGTCAGCTGGGAGCCGCTGTTCTGGGCTCGCTGAAGTTTCGCTCGGCCAATACCATTCTGACATTGGTGGATAACCGCTCCGGAGTGCAGGTCTCGGTTTCCGAAGGCAGTGCCAAGAAGGCGGATGTGGGTCTGTTTGGTGGCTTGCTGGGTGGTGGCGCCGCCGGTTTGGGTGGTTACTCGAAAACACCGGAAGGCAAGGTGATTGTGGCGGCATTTACCGATGCCTACAACAAGATGGTGCGCGCTCTGCGGAACTATCGCCCACAGGAAGCACCGGGACCGGGCGGCCTGGGAACCGGTGGTGGTTTGAGGGTCAATTGATCTGATCGACCGAGCACCGATGTAGCACGGAGAGGGCCGGATTATTCCGGCCTTTTTTGTTGCGCGGTTTTTCGACTATCGGGTACTTCGACGCCAGCATGAGTGGCAGTGATGTTCACGGGCTGCCGTGGAGCGATATACTGCGTGGACGATGGATGCGGGTTTACAATAGACTCCTATGGCGCAACAGCAGGCAAAGGGTGCATGACCAACGATATTTCAGGGCTATCCAAACCCACTGCAGCAGCAAGACTGGTATTGTCGCCTGGCGATCCTGACTACGTGCCCGCGGATCTGCGGAAACTGGTTGAACGCCTGACGGATTTTGGCCTGCTGGGTACTCGCTGGAAGGGGCATCGATTCCTGGTTGGCAAACGCTTCATGCAGGAGATCGTCTTTGTTGGTTGCTCACCATTCCTTCGTGTGGATCCACGTGATGATCTGGACTTTTGTCATATCGAAATCCCGGAGCCGACCGTGGAACCATTATTTTACAGAGGCCCGCAATGTGGTGGTCCACGGTGTCCCGAGTGCAGGACACCCTTGGGCGAGGCACTACCTGATGGTTTCCATTGCGATGTCTGCAACAAGTCCTTTTCAGCGCACGCCTGTCTCTGGCGTCCTGGCCGTACCGTTCATGCCCGCTTTCTGATCAGTATCTGGAACATCCACAAGGGGGATGCTCGCCCCACGGAAGGATTGCTGCAGATGCTCGAAACCTTTTCCGGGATGCCGTGGAAGATCGGTTTCCTCTAAGCGTATGTGATGCAGCGAAAGATCATACATATCGATATGGACTGCTTCTATGCAGCGGTCGAAGTCAGGGAGAATCCTGCACTGCGCGGAAAGCCGGTGGCAGTTGGAGGAAATCCGCAGGGACGCGGTGTGGTGGCAACCTGTTCCTACGAGGCGAGACGCTATGGTGTGCATTCGGCCATGCCGATGTCGACAGCATTGAGCAAGTGCCCCGGATTGGCAGTGCTCCCGGTGAATATGGCACTGTACAAGCAGGTCTCCGCCACTATTCAGGCGATATTCCGTGAGTACACACCACTGGTTGAACCACTGTCGCTGGATGAAGCCTTTCTCGATGTGACTGGTATCGATCGCTGTCAGGGGAGTGCAACATTGATTGCAGAGGAGATCCGGCAACGGATATACAGCAGCCAGAGACTGACCGCATCTGCCGGTATCGCACCGAACAAGTTCCTGGCAAAAATAGCCAGTGACTGGCACAAGCCCAATGGACAGAAAGTCATCACACCAGGGCAGATTGCCGATTTTGTCAAGGCATTGCCTGTCGGGAAGATCTTTGGTGTCGGCAAGGTGACGGCCGCGAAGATGCAGAAGCTGGGGATTGCAACCTGTGGTGATCTGCAGCAATGGTCGATTGAGGATTTACAAAAGAATTTTGGCAGTTTTGGCCCGCGATTACATGAGCTCAGTCGTGGGATCGACGATCGCGAGGTGAAGACGAAGCGTGTCAGAAAATCCCTGAGCGTCGAGGATACCTTTGCGCGGGATCTGCCCAGCCTTGAAGCCTGCAATGGGCAGCTGGAAAGAATCTATCGGGAACTGGAAGCCCGCCTGGTTCGAGCCAGACAGACCCGGACGCTGCTGGCGAAATCCCTGTTTGTAAAATTGCGGTTCAATGATTTTGAAACCACCACAGTACAGGCAAGGGGCGATGGCCCTGAAATGGAAGCCTACCGCCATCTGCTGGCCAAGGCCTGGCAGCGTGGCAGAAAACCTGTCCGCCTGATTGGACTTGGGCTGCAATTTGCCGAACCGGACAGTCCGCAGCAGCTCTCGCTGGCCCTGGCAGAGTACTGAGTGTGCAAGCTCACGGCTGCGTTGCTACATATTCCGGGTAACGGTGATATTTGGTAGGGCGGGTAAATCATTTCTGCTGCCTTGATATTGCGGACTGGCAGGCCTACTTTCAGGGTATGACCCGTGTAATGAGGAGGTGAGTTTAAAAATGCCATTCACTATTGAGTCAGCGGCCTTTAGCGCCGGCGGATCCATCCCGGACGTCTATACTTGCGAGGGAAAGGATATTTCCCCACCATTGCAATGGCAGGGTGTGCCTGAGGGCGCGCGCAGTCTTGCATTGATTGTCGATGATCCTGATGCACCTGATCCGGCAGCGCCCAAAATGGTGTGGGTACACTGGGTGCTCTACAACTTGCCACCTGAATCAACGGGATTGCCGGAGGCAGTTGATGTGCTGCCGGAAGGGACGCTGGAGGGTGTCAATGACTGGCACCGCACCGGCTACGGTGGCCCATGCCCGCCAGTCGGGCGGCACCGCTATTTCTTCAAACTCTATGCGCTGGATAGTGTTTTGCCTGACCTGGGCAACCCCACCAAGGCACAATTGCTAGGTGCAATGCAGGGGCATGTGATCGAGGAGGCGGAGTTGCTGGGCACTTACACCAGATAACCATGCAGGAGATCTTCATTCACCTGTGCTGAGCCGTCTCCCGGTGCCAGCTTCCTATGGCAGCCGAGATTTCAGTGGCGGAATCTTCCTGGATAAAATGCCCTGCGTTTTCCAGTAGAACTGTTTTGTGATTGGGGAAAATGGCTTGTAACTACTCAGTGAGTAGTTCACATAAGCAGCTACACTTGATTTTGGCTACTTGCTGAGTAGTTATGATGGGTATTGATATTCTCGTCAAAGACGCCATGCTGTAAGAACAACAAGTGAATAATTTTGAGGAACAGTGATATGGCGATTTCATGGATACTGGCTGCCGATAGCAGTCATGCAAAGATTCTTCAGGCCGACAAGGGCAAGGGGCCGCTCACGCTGCTGGAGGAGCTGGAGCATCCTGAGGCAAGGATGAAAAATGGCGAGCTGTACAGTGACAGTGCGGGTCGCAGTTTTGACAGTGGTGGGCAGGGTCGTCATGCGATGGAAGCAGAGATGGATGCCAAGGGGGTGGAGGCGCAACGTTTTGCCCGGGAACTCTGTGACAGATTGCGACAGGCGACGCTGGACAAGAAATTTGGCAAATTGTATATCGTTGCGGCGCCTGCGTTTCTAGGAACATTGCGGGATTGTCTGGATGACAATGTGAAAGCCGTGATTGCCGGGGAAATTCCCAAGGATGTGGTGCAGCAAACACCGGAAGATATCCGCAAGAGATTGCCCGAGTATCTTTAGACAGCCCTGGTTGCCCAGGGAATAGCCTTCAGCCTGCCGGGTGTCCGCTGTACTTTGTGTCAACAAGGTGCAGTGGAGCAAGGGGCGAACGGAGGCAAGCCGGGATGTGGCCTGCTACCGTTTCAACACCAGCCGATATCCTTTCCCAGGCTGGCTATTTGCTCTTCACTGGGAGCGGATATGATTTCCGAGCGTGATTTTCCCAGCATGTGTCCCTGAATGAATTCGACGCCAAGTTCCCTGACCAGCTCTTTCAATTTGATGTTGCTGAGGGAATCCAGCCCTTCGATAATGACCATGAAGGCGGAATTTCCCCAGTCTGTTCGTTCGGTAAGCAGGTTCCTGATCTGGGTCTTGGCAAATTTCGGATTGCAATGGAGCATTTCCCGATCGACCTTGACCAGCTCCGGTTTGAGCCGATCCAGTCGGATGAGGGAGGAGTGACCGGCGCCATAATCGTCGATGGCAAAACGAATCTTGCAGGACGCGCGTAATTCATCCATGTGCTCCAGAAAGGCCTGGACCGTCTCACCTCTGCCGGAGTCATCCGTTTCATCGATAATCGATTTTTCGGAAATTTCCAGAATCAGCTCGCGGCCCTTGATCAGGCGCTCTTCCAGAATCAGGTGTTTCAGCATCGTGTGGTAGGACTGCTGAAACAGGCTGTCGGGATAGATGTTGATGGAAAGAAAGGGTGTTTGGGCATGGGGGTAGCCATCCAGGGTCGGGAGCTGTTTTTGGTAACTCCTGATCGATAGCTCGAGCACATGGGTGTCGAGGGCAATTCTGAATTCGCTGCCCCAGGTTTCCGCAGTGTCGAGGATATCCATCGGGGCAGAGGTGGCGGTTCCGACCCGGGCAAGTGCTTCCCAGCCATAGATCTCTGTGGTTTGAGCCGTATTGTCGAAGCCGAATATGGGTTCGAATTCCATACGGATTGTCCTGATCTCATCCAGAAAGAGGGCCAGCCGGGTTTGGTACATCTTGTGGCTGACATGTCCATAGCGCTTTTTCAGCAGGTCCAGGATGCTTTTCTTCAGTGTGGTCAGCGAGCAACGGCGGCTAAACCCATTGCTCAACCGGGAGGCTTGTGCCAGAACGAGCTGCATCACTTCATCGATACGTTGCCCCGCGCTGTTACTTCCCTGCACAATCAATAGACCAAGATCCTGATCACTGTCCAGCGGTATTGCCGAGCAGGTATTCCCCTCGCTGGCACCAGGAATCGTGAACTGCCTGCCGAAGCTGTCTTGCAGGATCTCGGGGTTTTCCCGCGTGATCTGTTCGAACAGCGCGGTGAGCCGGGTCATGCCGGGTGTGGTCTTGGTGTTGGAGTCCTTTTGTTCCCGATCCTTGTGAAGAAGGATGGCATCCGCGTCGACTGCCCTTTTCACGGCATTGAGGAAAATCTGCCGAATGGCTTTTTTACGAGAATACTTCGGGCATTCCAGATCCTGCAATCCCGCAAAGAACGTCTCCAGCATCGTGTCATATCGATCCAGTACGCTGGGAAGTGCACGGTGATCCAGTTGCAGTCGTGGTGTCACTGCCGGTGCAGTGTGGGGCATTTGAGCCTCGTAACGCGGAGCCATCCCGGTGCGAGCAAGCTTTCGACACAGTTTTTTCAGGAACTCCTCCTTCTCGGGAGAGTTGGCCAGGGGATTGCTCAGGGACGGGAACACATTCAGATCGCCGATCCACAGGTTTTCGATGGATACCGGAGACACATAGATGGGGATGATGGTAGTCCGGTCCTGGAGATAGAGTTGGTAGGCGTGGCGTGCTTCCTTGTCGAAGCAGTAGTCGGATTCGATATAGTTGCTGGAGATCAGCATGATGAAGATGTCCGACTCCTCGATCTTCCTGGAGATGTCGCTTTCCCATCGTGAGCCAAGTTCGATTTTTTCATCCCACCACAAATCGACGGAATCGGTTTTGGTGAAGGGAGAGAACTGGGATACGAGGCTGTTGAGGAACTCCTTGTCCTGTCGTGCATACGAAATGAATATCTTGCGGGCTGCCATCCGGGGTCTCCTGCAGGTAGATTACATCCCGAGGATAACGCGTGACAGGAGGCGGAGATAGCGTGTTCAACGGTAGCATCAATACTCTGTGACAAGCTGCTCAGCCCTGCGGTGGTGCGGGATTGATGAATGTGATCCTGTTCAATCCCCCCGGGAGGCCGATGTCCGGCATTCCGATACGTTTGGCTATCTGCTTACCTGGGGAAAGGTTAAAAGTCATTTGTCCTTAACCGGTGGAAAGCGGCGTCAAATTCTCATACTCTTGCAGCCCTTCCCGGGACTTTCTCAACACAGGGCCTCTCATGAATGATGAGCATGAATCCAACGCATTGATTTCCCAGCATCTTGCCGCTATCGATCTGGGCTCCAACAGTTTCCACATGGTGGTGGCACGTATCGACCACGGGCATGTGAAGATTCTGGATCGCATGAAGGAGATGGTGCGTCTCGGCGGTGGTCTGGATGAGAACAACAACCTCAGCGAAGCATCGCAGGAGAAGGCGCTGGCCTGCCTGCGCCGCTTTGGCGAGCGGCTGAAGCATCTGCCGCATGAAAATGTGGCAGCGGTGGGTACCAACACACTGCGCATGTCCAACAATGCACGGATCTTTCTGTTCAAGGCGCAGCAGGCGCTGGGCCACCCCATTTCGGTCATCGCCGGGCGAGAGGAAGCGCGGCTGGTCTATCTGGGGGTATCGCATTCGCTGGCCAATGATGAAGGCAAACGCTTTGTCATGGATATCGGCGGGGGTAGCACCGAGTTGATCATTGGCGAGAAATTCGATCCGATGCATCTGGAGAGCCTGCACATGGGCTGCGTCAGCATGAGCCGCCGCTTCTTTGTGGATGGCCAGCTGCACAAGAAGCACTGGCGCAAGGCCAATACGGCGGCGCACCTGGAGCTGCGCCCGGTCAAGAAGAGTTTTCGCAATATTGGCTGGGAGTCGGCCACAGGAGCATCGGGTACCATCAAGGCGGTGCGCAGCGTGATCCAGGCCATGGAGATCGACCCCTACGTGATCACGTTGCAGGGGATGTACCAGATCCGCGACACCATGATCGAGGCGGGCAATCTCGAGGATCTTGAACTGCCGGGGCTGAGCGAGGAGCGCAAGCCGGTTTTTGCTGGTGGATTGGCGGTTCTGATAGCCACCTTCGAGGCGTTGCGGATTGACCGGATGCGGGTGTCGGATGGCGCACTGCGTGAGGGCCTGATCTATGATCGGTTGGGACGCTTTCAGCATGAGGATATTCGCGTCAAGACGGTAGCCGACATGCAGAAGCGCTTTCAGGTGAGCGCTTCCCATGCGCGGCGGGTCAGCAAGACGGCACATCTGCTGTTCTCCATGGTGGAAAGGGATTGGGATCTGAGCATTG
>CAYTPO010000193.1:0-2284 GCA_964439815.1 uncultured Thiotrichales bacterium | reverse complement strand
AAAAGGGCCAAAATGGCTTTCCCGCAGTAGGCTCCCTATTCTCGGACAGGCTCCTAGGAGCAATCCAATCGGGGTTGTGGTGTTCAGTTACTGCACCCCAGACACGAAAAAGGGCGCTTATAGCGCCCTTTTTCGTGTCTGTCTTCGATTACTCGATCAGAACTTGGAAATCATGTCGGCCAGCGCTTCGACATCTGCATCGGAAAGCTTGGCAACCTGAGCACCCATCACGGGTTTCATGGCACCGCCATAGCTACCATCCTTGTAACCCTTGATCTTCTTCATCAGGTCTTCTTTGCTCTGTCCGGCAAGCACGGGACTCACGTTCATGGCTTTTAGCTCACCCTTGGCTCCATGGCAGGCTGCACAAGGCTTGTACAGATCATCAGCCATTGCGGCTGAAGTGGACAACCCGAGAACTACTGCGGCGACAGACGCCATCATCAATTTCTTCATTACTTCTCCTCCACGGAGCTCAGTTTGGACGTAAGGGATGCTACCTCGGTGCTCAAAAGGCAAACATTGATATTCGTCAATTCTAACCACCGGTCATAGACATAAAACGGATGACCTGATCAGGGTTCTCCCTGAATTCGTGCTTTTCGGGTTTGAGCGTGATTGCGGTGCGAATGGCCTCTTCAAGACCGGCATCGGAAATGCCCTCGCGTAACAGGGGACGTAATTCGAACTTGTCATCCTGCCCGAGGCACAGATACAGGGTACCGTCGACCGACAGCCTGACACGATTGCAGGTATCGCAGAAATGCTGCGAGATCGGCGTGATAAAGCCGATATTCATATCCGTGCCAGCCACCCTGACATAACGGGCGGGCCCGCCGCCAGGCATTGCGCCGGGGATCAGATTAAAGCTCCGGGCCAGACGGGCCTTGATCTCTGCCAGATCGACATAATGATCGGCTGCGTTACGACCAGTATCACCCACTGGCATGGTCTCGATGAAACGCAGCGTGAAACCATGCTCCAGGCAAAACGCAACCATCTCCTCGACTTCATCATCATTGACGCCCTTCATCACGACCATATTGATCTTGACCGGGCTCAACCCCACTTCCTTTGCCGCCATCAAACCCTTGATGACCTTGGAAAGCTTGCCTTTGGTAATCTGTTTGAATACTTCGGGCTTCAGCGTATCCAGACTGACATTGATTCGGGAGATGCCGGCCGACTTCAGCGATTCGGCGTGGCTTGCCAGGCGTGTGGCGTTGGTGGAGAGGGAGAGATCTTCAAGATTGGGCAGCGCCGCAAGTCGGGCGGCCAGATGCGGGAGATTCTTGCGTACCAGCGGTTCACCGCCCGTCAGGCGAATGCGTTTGACCCCCATGGTGGTGAAGGCACGAATTACGCGCTCGATTTCTTCATGGGTCAACCAGTCCTCTGGCTCTTCAAACCCATGAAAACCCTCAGGCATGCAGTAGAAACACCGAAGGTCACAGCGATCCGTCACTGATACCCGGACATATTCAATACGACGCTGAAATGGGTCGAATAACATGTTCATGCGGTCATTATAAACCCGCGAATACCTGAGTTGACAAGTAATCTTTTTCCCGCCGCAGGTATTACCTCCAAGAGCCGCACACCAGCACGCAGCAATGGCGGCGAATTATTCATCAGGAGTGGCCCTGCAATTGCGCCCGGGCATCACGATTGAGTTCCTCCATCTCCGTCTCGATCCAGGACTCGGCTGCTGCAACGATCTCGGCCGCAGACAGAGCGGTTACATCGATGGCCGGCCCGATTCTGACGGTAATGCAACCCGGGTATTTGATGAAGTGCTCCCTTGGCCAGAAAAAACCGGCATTGTGCGCAACCGGCACGACGGGAAAACCGGAAGCCTCTGCCAGCACGCCACCGCCCAGCTTGTAGCGCCCCTTCTCACCCGGCTTTATGCGCGTCCCCTCGGGGAAGACAACCACCCAGCGGCCCGCCTTGAGCCGTTGCGTACCCTGCTCGACCACCTGCTTGACTGCATTTCTTCCCGCCTTACGGTCAATCGCGATATGGTCGAGTACCGCCAGCCCCCAGCCAAAAAACGGGATATACATCAGCTCCTTCTTCAACACCCAGGCCATGGGCGGCAGGATACCGGGCAATGCCAGCGTCTCCCACGTTGAAGCATGCTTGGCCATGACGATGGCCGGGCCATCCGGCAGATTGTCCAGCCCCTCCACACGATAGGTTATGCCGCATATCACCTTGAGCGCCCATACATTGACATGTGTCCAGCTCATGATGATCGGATAGCGGCGCTCCAGTGGCAGCA
>CAYTPO010000192.1:0-8275 GCA_964439815.1 uncultured Thiotrichales bacterium | reverse complement strand
CTCCTAGATCTGCAGATTGTCTATCAATCGGGTATCCCCCAGCCAGGCAGCCACAAGAATGACCAGCGACAGGTCCCCTGCATTGGCAGGCATCAAATCAACACTGCGGCATATTTCCAGATAATCGACACCAAAGCCGTGTTTTTCCAGCATTTCAACGCCTTTAGCCTCAAGTTTTCGAAAATCCTGCCCTCCCAGTCGGATCACCTCCGCGATCTTCCCCAGTGTTTCATGCAATTTGACCGCCTGCTGACGCTCGGTGGCATCCAGCCTGCTGTTACGCGAACTCATTGCCAGGCCATCAGTCTCGCGGACAATGGGTTCAGACAGAATGGTTACCGGAATGTTCAGATCCCGCACCATCTTTTCGATGACCTTGAGCTGCTGGAAGTCCTTTTCGCCAAAGATGGCGATATCAGGCTGGATGAGGTTGAACAGCTTGGCAACAACCGTCGTGACCCCGGAAAAATGGCCAGGGCGGGACCGGCCTTCGAGCCGTTCGGTCACCTCGGGAACCTCGACGCGCGTCGTCGTGGCCAGGTCTGCCGGATAGAGATCCTCCGTTTGCGGTGCATAGAGCAGATTGACCCCCTCCTGTTCCAGCAGGCGCGCATCTTCTTGCAAGGTGCGGGGATATCCGGCCAGATCATCTTCGCGATCGAACTGCAGCGGATTGACAAAGATGCTGACAACCACGAAATCTGCCTGGGCCCTGGCTCGGCGCACCAGCGACAAATGCCCCTGGTGCAGGTTGCCCATGGTCGGGACAAAGCCGATACTGCGGTGGTTCGTCGTCTGCGCCTTCAATAGCGCACGAAGCCTCTTGGGATCCGTAATTTGCTGCATAACCTCACCTTGCGGGGCTGCCTGGCGGCCCTTGTTATTATGATCTGTAGCGTTGCGGGAATCATCGATCCCCACGACACATAAAACATTCAATTGAACAGATGCGACTCGGCCGGGAATGCACCCGATTTTACGGCCTCTGCATAGGCCTGAACCGCCCCTTGTATACTGTTATGCCCATCCATGAAGTTCCTGACAAAGCCGGGGGCGCGGCCCGGAGTGATGCCCAGAATATCCTGCAGCACCAGGATCTGGCCGTCACATCGGGGGCTCGCACCAATCCCGATCACGGGAATATCCAGCTCTGCAGTAATCTCTGCAGCCAGCAACGCGGGTACACACTCCAGCAACAACACATCGGCCCCCGCCTGCTCCAGCGCTGTGGCATCCTTGATCATCGCCGCAGCCTGCGCCGATTCACGTCCCTGCACCCGATAGCCGCCCAGCTTGTGAATCAACTGCGGCTGCAGGCCAATATGGGCGCAGACCGGCACACCGTGCTCTGCCAGCTTGTTGACGGTCTCCACCTGACGGGCATCCCCCTCCAATTTGACCATCTGCGCCCCCCCCTCCTGCATGAGCCGGGCCGCTGTCATCATTGCCTGTCGGGTAGAGGTATAGCTCATGAATGGCATATCCGCCATCAGCAGCGGACGCTGACAGCGACTTGCCACCGCGCGCGTATGA
This sequence comes from uncultured Thiotrichales bacterium, assembly GCA_964439815.1. Taxonomy (GTDB): domain Bacteria; phylum Pseudomonadota; class Gammaproteobacteria; order UWMA-0217; family UWMA-0217; genus JALSHZ01. The sequence goes on along the minus strand of CAYTPO010000192.1, from coordinate 6,742 downwards.
TAGACAATATCATCGACAGTCACCGGCACGGTGGTTTCATGCCCCTGAATGACCATGCCCAATGAGTCCCCCACCAGAACCACATCGATGGCAGCTTCGTTCATCAGGGCCGCAAAGCTGGCATCATAAGCGGTAAGACAGGCAATTTTCTCACCCGTTCGTTTCATTTTCTTCAATGTAGCAACCGTGGTCGCGCTTCGCTCAGCGTGCACACTCATGGGGGGAGCCTCAAAGAGGGTCAGGCAGCGGATTAAAGAAATGGCGGCCTTTGCCTATGGTCTTGATCTGTTCGAACAGCCGCTGATAATCATTCTCATTGTGCGCAAAATCGATCTCTGTCGCATTGACGATCAGCAACGCCGCATTACTATAATAGTGGAAAAAACTTGCGTAGGCATCGCTCAATTGGTGCAGGTAGGTGGTATCGATCGGCCGTTCGAAGCGCCGGCCACGTTTACGGATACGCTGCAGCAGCACCTCGGTAGGCGCCTGCAGATAGACAACCAGGTCCGGGCTGGGAGGGGTATCGATCAGTTGGCGGAAGATCTGCTCGTAGAGTGCAAACTCCGTTTCATTAAGTGTAGCTTCCGCGAACAGACGGTCTTTCTCCAGCAGAAAATCCGCGACAACCGTACGCCCCGACTCATCTGCTCCGATCTCTTCGATCTGCCGCTTGCGTTGCAGCAGGAAAAACAGCTGGGTATGCAGGGCGAGATGCTGCGGGTTGACATAGAATTTTTCCAGGAAAGGATTTTCCTCTGCCCGCTCCAGCACCAGCCCCCCTTGCAGATCCTTGGCCAGCCGGGTAGCCAGGGTCGTCTTGCCTACACCAATCGGCCCTTCTACAACAATGTATCTTGCTTTTTCGGTCATCTGGACTCGGTTCCCTTATTCACCTGAATGCCATCAATCAGGGCAGCGGCCCAGCTTTTCCAGACCCGCTGCAAAATCATGCCGGGCGAAATTTCCCAACAGGCCGGCACCGGGTATTCGCAGCCCGCTGCTGGCAATCTCGGCCATCGGCACCAGCACGAAGGCACGTTCGAGTATCCCATAGTGAGGCACCTGTAAACGTGGCAGAGCAATCTCCTGCTCCCCATACAGCAACAGATCCAGATCCAGCATGCGTGCGATCCAGCGTTTACCGGTACGAATTCGCCCCAGTCGCTTCTCGATCCCCTGCAACCGGTTCAACAGCTGCATGGCGGGTAGTGCCGTTTCCACACGAGCCACCGCATTGACATACTCGGGCTGTCGCCCCACCTGCCTTGCCACTGTACGCCGGGACAAACGCTGCATCCTGTCGGGCAATGCGCTCATTGGCGGGTTTTTGTACAACGTGGAAAGCCTCACCAGGCGCGTCTCCGGCAGCTTGTCGATCAGTTCACCCGCCCTGCAGATATTCTCTTGCGGTCTCCCCAGATTACTCCCCAAACCGATATAGGTCTCGATCATTCCTTTGCCGTGCCGGCTTTCCTGCGCCTGGGTCTGCGTTTTGCAGGTTGGCGCCGTCGCCTGGCTGGCGCGGCCGCAGGAACTGCCGCCGGGTTCTCTTCCTGAAACCGTGTCCACCAGTCACAAAGGCTGATCAGATCATCTTCACCGGAATGCGCTCGCAAACAGAGGAAATCATAGCCGGCACGAAACCGGTCTGTCTTGATGAGGCGGTAGGGTTGCTTGCCACGGTTCTTGTGCAGGCGCTGCTGCAATTCCCATATTTCACGAGATTGCGTGCTGAAACGCCGTGGCACTGCCACATGTCGTACCACCCGGGAAAGCACCTCCTGACTGGCCTTCTGCAGGGCAACAAACTCTGGCAGCCCCTTCTTGATATGTGCCAACTGCGCTGTCAATACCGGGTTCCACAGCAGTACCGCCACCAGAAAGGCGGGATTGACGGGTTTACCTTCCTGAATACGCTTGTCGGTATTCTTCAGTGCATTACCGATAAAACGCAGAAACCCCTCTCCGCCTTCGCGCTTGAGTGCCTGCTCGGTTTCAGGGAACAGCTGGCCAAACAGCTGGTATTTGCGCAACAGAAGGAAGGTCTCATAGGCAGCACCACCATGCATCAGCTTGAGGAACTCCTCGAAAAGACGCGCCGGAGGTGCCGCACCCAGCAAATGGGCCAATTCGATAATGATATGTTCGGCTTCAGGGTCGATATGAAAACCCAGTTTGGCAGCAAACCGGACGGCACGGAGCATCCTGACAGGATCTTCGTGATAACGCTGCTCGGAATCGCCGATCATCCGCAGCACGCCTTCACGCAGATCCGACACGCCACCAGTATAATCTATGACCGACCCATCGGCGATATCGTAGTACAACGAGTTGATGGTGAAATCCCGACGCCAGACATCCTGCTCCAGGGAGCCGTAGACATTGTCCCGAAGGATGCGCCCACTCTCTTCCACCAGCGCTTCGGCATCCTCAATGGCTTCATCATGAGGCGCACGGAATGTTGCCACCTCGATGATATCGCGGCCATAACGCACATGGGCAAGGCGGAATCTGCGTCCAATCAGGCGTGCATTCCTGAACAGCCGCTTGACTTCATCCGGCGTGGCGTCGGTTGCCACATCAAAATCCTTGGGCTTGATACCCAGCATCAGATCACGAACGCCCCCACCCACCAGGCAGGCTCGAAACCCCGCATCATGTAGCCGGTTCAGGACCTTACGGGCATTGATATCGATACTGGACAAAGGAATACCATGCTTTTCCTCGTCGAGGATCCGTGGTTCCTGCGTCATAGACTCATCTTCATTGATATTGGGAATTAGCGTAAAGCGCGGGATTTTAGCACTGTTTCCGCGCATATTGTCCGAAATGGGCCAAACGCACAGCTGACAAACCTTGGCGCTAATCCCTGCCTGTAAATGAACGAATCTTCTTTCGGTCCCTGCCGGAAGGGCGGTGAGGGGATGGTTTCGAGCTCTGGTACTCCAGTTTTCTGAGCGCTGCAGCGGCTTCACGCCTGGTGACACTGTCTACCGTTTCCCGGTAGAGCTGCTGCGCTTCCCTTGCCGGCCCCCGCCTGGCGGAAAGCCCCTCCACGATAACCGTAAAATGGTCAGGGCCGCGTGAAATATCCAGCTCATCACCCGGTCTGACTGCCCGCGAACTCTTTACCCGATGCTGGTTGAGGTGCACCTTGCCTCCATTGACTGCGGCAGAAGCGAGGGAGCGCGTCTTGAAGAACCGGGCCGCCCACAGCCATTTATCCAGCCTTACCTTTTGCTCATCAGACATGCACTTTGCCACCTGCAAAAAACACACTTAACCTCATGGATATCAACAACATACTACACAATGGACAGGAATACCCCCATGCCCCGCCCAGCCTGCTAAAAACCACCGGTCAGAAAAGCGGCACATTTCCACCCACTTGCAGTTTCTATTGGGCGGACTAATCCCTACTATATCGCAAAGGACTGGAAGCCAACGCTTTTCTTATTGTTAACGCAGTACTGAGAGCCGCCAAGGATGGCACCTTAGAATTACCAACAAGAAGGAGCCCGGCAGGGTTCCTTCATAATAATAGAAATAACAGCCAAGTACTGTTATCGAGGTTTCAGTCCCATGCATGCAGAGCTTACCCACGCCGCTTTCGCGGAAAAATTTTTCCGGAAAATCCCCTACGACATCCGCAAGACACTGACACCGGAGCAGTATCAGGCCATCGAAAAAGCCTTTGCCTCGCAGTGGAAACGGCATCCACTCGATATCCGTCACTCCTTCGGCTTCTGGCGCTGGCGTTACTATTTCGTCCTGATTGGTGGCCGTGATCGCCGTATCCTTTCGCGCAAGCAACAGCGCCTCTTCAGCCTGGCCGAGTTCTATTTTCTGATGGCCTATGCCACGACCTCTGCGCTGTTCGGGCTGTTGATTCTCTATCTGGTCAAGTCGGCACTAGGTATTGACGTGTTCCCCAACTTCCATGTCGGTATCTGGACCTGGCTGCAGGCCAACATCTTCACCTGATCCCAGAAGGTTTTCGGAGTTAACGCTGTTTGGCTGCGCCCGCAGGAAGTACCCCTGGGGTGCAAATCCCTGAATGGCAATCAACTCAGCATTCATGGTGGGGGCAGGACGGCTGCTGTATAATCGCCCCATTTTTGGGTGGTGACCGGTATGGATTTATCTCCTCTTACAGCAATTTCTCCCGTCGATGGCCGCTATGGTCGCAAAGTAGAACCCCTGCGCGCCATTTTCAGCGAATACGGTCTGATCCATCATCGTGTCGAGGTTGAAGTCCGCTGGTTGCAGGCACTGGCCGCCCACCCGCAGATCAGCGAACTGCCAGCCTTCAGCGAGACAGCCAATACGCTGCTCGATGGCATCATCGTCGATTTCAGCGAGGACGATGCACAACGAGTCAAAGAGATCGAACGTACCACCAACCACGATGTCAAGGCGGTTGAGTACTTTCTCAAGGAGAAGATCGGTGACAATACCGAGCTGCAGGCGGTCAACGAGTTCTTCCACTTTGCCTGCACCTCCGAGGATATCAACAACCTTTCCCACGCATTGATGCTGAAGAAAGGACGCGATCAGGTACTGCTACCCATCCTTGAAAAGGTGCTGGAGAAGCTCAGGGAAATCGCCCATTCACTCGCCGACCAGCCGATGCTGTCCCGCACCCATGGCCAACCAGCCTCCCCCAGCACCATGGGTAAGGAATTCGCCAATATCGCCTACCGTATCGAGCGGCAACTGGCGCAACTACGCGCCGTCCCACTACTGGGCAAGATGAATGGCGCCGTCGGCAACTACAATGCCCACATCAGCGCCTACCCCGAGGTGGACTGGCCGCAATTCTCCCAGGCATTCATCGAATCACTGGGATTGCAGTTCAACCCCTATACCACACAGATCGAGCCCCACGATTACATTGCCGAGCTGTTCGATGCAACGGCCCGTATCAATACCATCGTGATCGACCTCGCCCGCGATATCTGGGGCTATATCTCACTGGGATATTTCAAGCAGAAGGTTGTTGCCGGTGAGGTAGGGTCTTCGACCATGCCACACAAGGTCAACCCCATTGATTTCGAAAATGCCGAGGGCAATCTCGGCATCGCCAACGCGCTGATGGATCACCTCAGCCGCAAGCTGCCCATTTCCCGTTGGCAGCGGGATCTGACCGATTCCACCGTGTTGCGCAATCTCGGTGTCGGCTTTGCCCATACCACCATCGCCATGAACTCGCTGCTGCGCGGCCTGGGCAAGCTGGAGATCAACCCGACAGCGCTGGCGCAGGATCTGGACAGCAATCTCGAAGTCCTCGCCGAGCCGGTACAAACCGTGATGCGCCGCTATGGCGTCGAAAACCCCTACGAAAAGCTGAAGGAGTTGACCCGCGGCCAAAGAATCGACCGCGCCACATTGGATCAGTTCATCGACTCCCTCGATATTCCCGACGATGCCAAGGCACGCCTGAGAGTTCTGACACCCGCCAGCTATATCGGCAACGCCAGTGATCAGGCCCGCAACATCTGAGCCGGCTCAGGGAATCCGCAATGCAGACCATCAATCCACTCGGCTCGATCGACCCCACCACCTTTCTGCGCGACTACTGGCAGCAGAAACCACTACTCGTGCGCCAGGCGTTCCCGCTCAGTAAGGCACCCATCAGCAAGGAAGCGCTGGGCGGGTTGGCTTGCGAAGAGGATGTCAGCAGCCGCATTGTCCAGGAACACCATCACGACGGCCCGTGGAAGGTCGATTACGGCCCCTTCGACGAAGCCACCTTCGCAGCCTTGCCCGACAGCAACTGGACGCTGCTGGTCAGTGATTGCGAAAAACACCTCCCCGAACTGCGCTTTCTGACCGAGCCATTCCACTTTCTGCCCGACTGGCGGATCGACGACCTGATGATCAGTTACGCCGCCGATGGCGGAAGCGTCGGGCCGCACACCGATGACTATGATGTCTTCCTGATCCAGCTCGACGGGGTGCGGGAATGGCAAATCAGTACCCATGTCGACGACTGCGACATCATCGAGGATATCGAACTCAAGATCCTCAGGACCTTCGAACCGGAGCAGTCCTGGCAGCTGGAGCCGGGAGACATGCTCTACCTGCCCCCCCGGGTCGCTCACTATGGCATTGCCCGCGGCGAGTGCATGACGGGGTCGGTCGGTTTTCGCGCACCGGGCTACCGGGATATCCTGCAGGATTTTCTGGAGGATGCCATGCTGCGAACGCCTGATTCCCAACGCTACCAGGATGCCGGCATGGTGATGCAGGCCCATCCGGCAGAGATTACACCTGAGACCATCAAACACTTCCGCAGCATCATCCGGGATCTGACCCAGGCTGACGATACAACCTTTCGACGCTGGTTGGGGTGTTTCGTTACCGAAGTGAAAACCGATGTCCTCCCTCCCGGCGATGCACCTGACATGACCCAGGCAGCATTTTGCAGCGCCATCACCGGCAATGGCGTCCTGGAGCGTAATGAATTCTCCCGTCTGGCCTATATCGCAGAGACAGGCTCACTGACGCTGTTTGCCGACAAGCAGGCCTATTCGGCGCCACTGAGTCTGCTTCAGGACATTCGGCACCTCTGTGAAAAGTACCACTTTTCCCTGGCCGAGCTGCAGCAGCCGCAAAGCCCCGAGCTAATGGCGCTGCTATACCAGCTCTATTGCAATGACGTCCTTTTCCTGTCCGATGCGCCAGAAGAATAACTGGCTTGTTCGCTTCGCAGACTGGGAACAGGATCAGGCATTAC
>CAYTPO010000191.1:0-15994 GCA_964439815.1 uncultured Thiotrichales bacterium | reverse complement strand
GTGGAACGTTGCGGCGGCGAGGCCATTACCATCGACGATGAATGGGGCAAACCGGTCGATCCACAGAAATTGCGCGACGCACTCAAACAGCACACAGACAGCAAGATTGTCGCCTTTGTACATGCCGAAACCTCTACCGGCGCCCGCTCTGATGCCAAAACACTCACCGCCATTGCCCACGAGGCAGGCTGCCTGACCATTGTCGATGCCGTAACTTCACTGGGTGGTGTGGAATTGCGTGTCGACGACTGGGGTATCGATGCCATCTACTCCGGCACACAGAAATGCCTCTCCTGTGTACCCGGCCTCTCCCCGGTCAGCTTCAACGACCGCGCAGTGGAAAAGATCAGGAATCGCGGCAGCAAGGTACAGAGCTGGTTCATGGATCTGAATCTCGTTATGGGCTACTGGGGCGGTGGCGCCAAACGCGCCTATCATCACACGGCGCCGGTCAACTCCCTGTACGCGCTGCACGAGGCGCTGGTCCTGCTGCAGGATGAAGGGCTGGAAGCTGCATGGGAGCGTCACCAGACAAACCACCTCGCGTTGCGTGCCGGCCTGGAAACCTTCGGCATGGAATTTGTCGTCGATGAGGAATACCGCCTGCCTCAACTCAACTCCGTCATGATTCCCGGTGGTCATGACGATGCCACGGTTCGCCAGCAGCTCCTCAACGAATTCAATCTGGAAATCGGCGCCGGTCTTGGCGATCTGGCCGGAAAGGTCTGGCGCATCGGCCTGATGGGTTATGCCAGCAATCGCACCAATGTCATCACCTGTCTCGGTGCCCTTGAAGCGGTGGGCCTGAAGTCCTCCAGCTCTGCAGTTGCAGCAGCCCAGGCCGTCTACGGCTGATTACCCCGGCCATGAAAAGGCCAATCCGAATCGAGCTGGCGCTTCATGCGTCAGCCTTGTCCCCGAATCCGGGGCTTAAGCGCGGCGACTGGCACCGGCGCTTGCACCATCCATCCCCATTTGAACTGCGGACTCAGGTACCATTGTCAATAGTTCCACCGCGACAAACAAACTGTGATCCCTGTATCGCAGCTTTGTCATGATCAGCCCTTAGGCTATGATGTTTTGGGTTCCACCACTTTGACAAGACGAAATTTTCTCTCCATGGAGACATTACGCTACAAGCGACTCTGGTTGATGCTGGGCATCATGCTGATTATGGGCATGCTGATCAGCTCATTGATGCCACTCAATCTGAACTCGGGCATCCCGCATCAGGACAAGCTCATGCACATTGTCGGCTACAGCGTGCTGACACTCTGGTTCCTGCAGATCATCCGCAACCAGCGCGCCATTGTGCTGATTCCGCTGGGTATGGTGCTATTGGGAATCACGGTCGAACTCATGCAGGGACTCACCCACTACCGCTATCCCGATAGAATGGATGCCATCGCCAATGGTATCGGCTGCCTGGTTGCTGCACTCCTTGCCTTGACGCCATTGCGCGATACGCTGCTGAAGCTGGAGCGCTACCTCCCCTGATTCCGTCTGCCAGTCTGTGCGGCAGGGCAGATACCTGCCGTAAGTAACGGCACGAACTGACTCGCTGCACAGCGTGTAGTCGTCATCCCCCTATACGATGGACATCCATGACATTCCTCAGCTGTGACAGACGGGAAATGATTCGCGTCAGTGCCTCGTAACCCTTGACCTGGATCGTCAGGTGCATCCTGACGCCCATGGTCTTCAGATCGGTGCGGGTGTCTGCACGCAGTACGTTCGATTTTGCATCCAGCAACAACTGGGTAATTTCATTCAACAGGCCAGGCCGGTCGAATGCGGTCAACTGCAGTTCGACCGTATGCATTCGTGCCTGGCCGCCCCATTCGATCTCAATCAGCCGATCCCGCTTGTCTGCATCGAGGTTGAGGATATTGCGGCAATCGCTGCGATGAATGGCCACCCCCTGTCCCAGCGTGATATAGCCGATGACATCATCCCCCGGAATGGGGTTGCAGCATTTGGCGATCTTGGTCAGCAGATTGCCCATGCCAGCAACCCGCGTCTTGTCGTCGCTGATGATCGGCGCATTCTCGATCAGGGTTGGCGTATCTTCATCGACATCCACTACCTGACGGAACATGGCATCGAGCTGACCCTGGCGGATATCACCCCGGCCAATCGATATGAAAAGGTCTCTTTCATCGCGGCTGTGAAAATGGGAAACCAACTGTTCGATCGGTAGTTGCTGCACCCCCAGTCGCTTGATGGTCTGCTCCAGAATCTTGCGGCCAGCCTCGAGATTATCGGCGCTGTCCAGACGGTGGAACCAGTTGCGGACCTTGGCACGGGCACTGGCAGAAACCAGATACCCACTCTTGGAATCCATCCAGTTGCGGCTGGGTGCGGGTTCCTTGCCAGTCAGAATTTCGACGGTATCACCGGTTTCAAGTTTCCGCGTCAGCGGGACGATCTTGCCCTCCACCTTGGCGCCCCGGCAGCGATGGCCGACTTCAGTGTGTACGGAGTAGGCGAAATCCAGTGGTGTGGCACCGCGTGGCAACTCGACGACCTCGCCCTTGGGCGTGAAAACGAATACGCGATTGGCATAGATCTCCGTCTTGAAATCTTCCAGCAACTCCTCATTGGTTTCGGAGTGATCGTCAAGGAGGTTACGCAGCGAATTGACCACCTGCTGCAACGCTGGATCGGTGGCGCGTCCTTCCTTGTAGATCCAGTGGGCCGCGACCCCCTGTTCGGCAAATTCATCCATCTTGCGGGTACGAATCTGAATCTCCACCGGCTTGCCACCAGAGCCGATGACCACCGTGTGCAGCGACTGATAACCATTGGGTTTGGGGTTCGCAATGTAATCGTCAAATTCCCGCGGAATGGTTTTCCAGTGTGTATGCACAACACCCAGCGTGGCATAGCAATCCGCCAGGTTGTCCACGATGACCCGCAGCGCCAGAATATCGAAAAGCTCATCCAGCCCGACACCCTTGCGACGCATCTTCTTCCAGATGCTGTAGATATGTTTGGGCCGACCGCTGATACGCGCCTGAATCCCATCGGCTTCCAGCAGCTTTTGCAGCTCGTCCCTGAATTCATCGACATACGCCTCACGATCGGCCCGGCGTATTTCAAGCCCCCTGGCGATGCGCTTGTAACTGATTGGGTCGAGATAGCGAAAAGCCAGATCTTCCAGCTCCCACTTGAGCTGGGAAACCCCCAGTCGATTGGCCAGCGGTGAGTAGATCTCCAGCGTTTCCCTGGCGATACAGCGCCGCTCATGATAGCCGGACTTGTCCAGCAGGCGCAGCCGTTCCAGTCGGTAGGCCAGTTTGATCAGCACGGCCCTGACATCATCGACCAGTGCCAGCAGCAGGCGACGTAGACGCTCTGCCTGCTCATCGTTCTGCCAATCGTTGGAATCACAACCGGGTAGCGCATTCAGGGTACGGACATTCTTCACCAGTCCAGCCACTGCGGCACCAAAACGCGCCTCGATCTCTTCCAGTGACAGTGCCTTGATGAAGCGCCGGTCAGCAAGAAAGGCGGCGATCAGCATATCTTCATCACCATTGATGATACGCAGTGAATCAATGACATCTTCACCCCGGGGTAGCGGTTCCGTTATCTCCTCGCGCAATCCGCTCAGCGACAATGCTTCAGCATAGCGGGCTCCGGTTGAAATGGTCTGCGTGGGCTTTGAAGAAGTGACCATAAATTATATGCTATTCAATAGTATATGAGCATTTATTAAAGTGAAGTAGCAATATCTGCCACGGTACCTGTGCTGTGTTAACATAAGGGTTTTTGATAAAGTTGCAACCTTAATTTATCGGTTTGCAGCCACTGCGTATTTTCCCGGCGCGTGGTTTCGTATCATGTAATTACTCAGCGAGTAGTTCACATAGGCAGTAGCTGAGTAGTTACCGTATCATTGTCCCCAAAATAACCAGGATCTTCTTTCAATGTCGGAAAAAACCGTAACAATTACAGACAACAGCAACGGTCGCTCCATCGAGCTGCCCATTGTTGAAGGCAGCGATGGATATCCCACGATCGACATTCGTGCCCTGCACCGGCTGATGGGGTTCTATACCTATGACCCGGGCTTCATGTCGACGGCCAGCTGCTCCAGCGCCATCACGTTTACCGACGGCGACAAGGGTATTCTGCGTTACAGGGGTTATCCCATCGAACAACTGGCCGAGAACAGCTCCTTCCTGGAGGTTTCCTATCTGCTGATCCATGGAGAACTGCCCACCGCCGCCCAGTTCGACACCTTCAAGCAGGAGATCATGGTGGAATACAATATGCTGCACGAGGCCCTGCAGTCGTTTTTCGACGGTTTCCGTGATGACGCCCATCCGATGGCCATCATGGTGGGTGCAGTAGGTGCGCTCTCCTCCTTCTATCCCGATGCCAGCAATGTGCATGATCCTGCGGTGCGCCTCAAGGCCACCAAACGCCTGATCAGCAAGATGCCGACCATTGCAGCCTGGAGTTACAAATACGCAACCGGACGTCCGATCATGTACCCCCGTACCGACCTCGGCTATACCGAAAACTTCCTCTACATGATGTTTGCGGTGCCAACGGAGGAATACAGCATCAACCCTCTGCATGTGGAAGCACTGGATCTGGTGCTGATGCTGCACGCCGACCACGAACAGAATGCCTCCACATCCACTGTGCGTCTGACCGGCAGCTCCGATGCAAATCCCTTTGCCGCCATTGCAGCCGGTATCGCTTCGCTCTGGGGGCCGGTACATGGTGGCGCCAATGAAGCAGTCATCCGCATGCTGCAAGAGATTACTGCAACCGGCGACATCGACAGTTATATCCAGCGGGCCAAAGATCCCAACGACCGCTTCCGACTGATTGGTTTCGGACACCGCATCTACAAGAGTTACGATCCACGGGCCACAATCATTCGCAGCACCTGTCATCAGCTGCTGGAAGATATGGGGATCACCCACACACCCCTATTCGATACGGCACTGAAACTGGAGGAGATTGCACTGCAGGACGAGTATTTCATCGAGCGGAAACTCTATCCCAATATCGATTTCTACTCGGGCATCATCCTGCGAGCAATAGGTATTCCGCTGGAAATGTACACGGTAATCTTTGCGCTGGCCCGAACCGTTGGCTGGACATCCCACTGGAACGAGATGATGGAAGATCCCGAGTCCAGAATCGGCCGCCCGCGCCAGCTCTATACCGGATACCGGGAAAGGCCATATATTCCGATGTCGGCGCGCTGATTTGGACGCGATTCAGAACAGGAACAGTGCGACGATACTCAGTATGATAATGGTCAGTATGGTCCAGTCCAGCATGTTCCAGACCTTCTTGCGCGGAGGTGGGAGCAACGCTTCCTGACGAGCCAGCTCTCCCGGGTCAAAGTCGATACTCCCCTCTTCCACTGCCTCTCCCGGGACAGCAACCACTGGGGATTCTTCGGTTGCGCCATCCAAGGTGGCGGTGGGTGTTGCCACTTCCCGCACCTGTTCCTCGTCCTCATCCTCTGCCGAATCGATAAAGGCCTGGATTTCTGCGGTATCGGCCTGATCCAGCGGAATATCGATACCGATTTCCCGCTCAATGGCCGCGGCGGTTTCGATGGGTGAATCGTCCTCGATACCCAAATCAGCCTGACTGAGCAGTACCAACGGATCGGTCTCCTGTTCCTCGCTATTGGCAAGCTCGTAGTCCTGTTCGAGATCCAGATTGAGATCACTTTCTATCTCCAGCCCCAGCGCTTCGACCGCATCGGTATCAGGTTCCTGAATCTCCTCTGCAACTTCTTCCGGCTCATCCACCGTTACCAACGCAGTGGGTACAACAGGCTCCTTCCTCTCTTCGCTGTCGCTGTCGACTTCCGGCTCCCCGATTACCGGCAACTCGGATGAAGATGCTACGGGTTCTACCTGATCTTCAGTCAGAAGATCAGCACTGGCAGTTTCATCACTCGCTGTCTCCTCCACGGCATCGAATTCCGTGGCGATATACAGTGCCAAGGCAGTGGCGAGAAACATGAAGGCAATCGGCCAGATGAATGCATGGGCCAACAGCAGAGCCTGCGCCAGCAATGCAATACCCCCTGCAATGAAGACCGGTTTGGGCCGACTGCGCCGATCGGTAATGGCGGCCGCCAACGCCAGCAGCGCGATGGCCATGATCAGCGCCTTGAAACCCAGCGGAAAGCGATAATGCGCCAGCGTATCGCTGATATAGGAGAGGTCGTTGAAATCCGCTACCTGCTGTGCCTGATCCAGGTTGGGAGAGTAGACCGATGCCGCAATGAAATCGGTAATGAACCACAAGCCGCTGACCACGGTCGCATAGAGCGCTCCGAGCATGAACACGACGGCCAGAACCTTCCTGGCCTGCGCCCAGTTGTGCTGTGCCAGCGCCATCAAGCCGCCAGCTCCGGCAGGCAGCCTGATTCATCCATGCTTGCAGACCTGTTGACAGCCATGTTACTTGAGTGATTCCCAGCGAATCCGGGTAACCTTCTCGGTAATGACATCCAGCGCTTCGATCTCTTCCAGCGCCTTGTTCATCTGCCCTTCCAGCAGGGTGTGTGTCAGCATGATGATATTGACCTCCGTTTCACCTGCAGCAGGCTCCTTCTGGATAAAGGCTTCGATACTGATCTCCTGGGTGCTGAGAATTCGCGTGATCTCGGCCAGTACACCGGGCTGATCCAGCGCCTTCATGCGCAGGTAGAACCCCGTCTGCACCTCTTCCATCGGCAAAATCGGCAAATCCTGTATGGCATCGGACTGAAAGCCGAGCGCGGGAACCCGGTTTTCATGATCCACTGACATGTAGCGTACGACATCGACGATATCGGCCACCACTGCCGAAGCCGTGGGCAAATCGCCAGCACCGGCGCCATAGTAGAGCGTGGGACCAACGGCATCGCCCTGCACCAGCACGGCATTCATCACCCCGTCGACATTGGCGATCAGGCGCCGCTCGGGAATCAACGTGGGATGTACACGCAGCTCGACACCATTATCGGTTCGTCGGGTGAAGCCCAGATGCTTGATGCGATATCCCAGCTCACCGGCATACTGCACATCCATCTGGCTCACCTTCGAGATGCCTTCGGTATACGTTGCTTCGAACTGCAATGGCATGCCGAAAGCCAGTGAAGCTAGAATCGTCAATTTATGCGCGGCGTCGATACCCTCGACATCAAAGGTCGGATCAGCTTCGGCATAACCCAGCGCCTGCGCCTCCTTGAGCACATCATCGAAGTCACGCCCCTTGTCCCGCATTTCGGTCAGGATGAAGTTGCCGGTGCCATTGATGATACCGGCAATCCACTGAATTCGATTACCAGCCAGCCCTTCACGGATCGCCTTGATAATGGGTATGCCACCGGCAACCCCGGCCTCATAACCCACCATGACCTTTTTCTCATCGGCCTTGGCAAAGATTTCCATGCCGTGCAATGCAATCAGCGCCTTGTTGGCGGTAACCACATGTTTGCCATTTTCCAATGCCTGCAGCACCAGCTCACGTGCCGGTGAATAGCCACCAATCAGCTCCACGACAATATCGATATCGGGATCATTGACGACATCGAAGGCATCCCTGGTCAGGCGAATATCACCCAGCCCCACTTCGCGGGCTGCATCCAGATCCAGCGCAGCGGCATAATCGATCCTGATCTCACGACCGGCGCGACGAGCGATTTCCTCAGCATTGTTCAGCAGTACCGAAGCAGTACCTCCACCAACCGTTCCCAACCCCAGCAAGCCAACTTTTACGGCATTCAAGAATTTATCTCCTTTATTCAGTCAAATGATCCGAACCCGGCTGTAGTCACGGGTTCGAGTCTGTTTTCAGGACAGCAAACCGTCTTTGCGGAACATCTGTCGCAGGCAACGCAGTGCCTGCCGGGTGCGATGCTCGTTTTCAATCAGACTGAAGCGGACGTGATCGTCACCATATTTGCCAAACCCGATACCGGGAGAGACGGCAACCTTGGCTTCAGTCAGTAATTTCTTGGAAAACTCCAGTGAACCCATCTTCCGATACGGCTCCGGAATCTGTGCCCAGACAAACATTGTTGCCTTGGGCCAGTTGACCTTCCACCCCATGGAATCCAGCCCTTCGCACAACACATTGCGACGCGAAAGATACATGTCGCGAATGTCGGCCACACATTGCTGATCACCCTCCAATGCGGCGATCGAGGCCACCTGAATCGGCGTGAACATGCCGTAATCGAGATAGGACTTTATCCGCGCCAGTGCATTGACGAGCTTCCTGTTGCCACACATGAAGCCTACACGCCAGCCGGGCATGTTATAGCTCTTGGAGAGTGAATAGAACTCCACGGCAATATCCTTGGCACCAGGTACCTGCAGGACGGAAGGCGCAACATAGCCATCGAAAACGATTTCTGCATAGGCAATATCATGCACCAGCCAGATCCCCTTCTCCTTGCAGAAGGCGATGACCCGCTCAAAGAATTCCAAATCGACACATTCGGTCGTCGGATTGCCCGGATAGTTGAGAATCAGCATCTTGGGTTTTGGCCAGCTATCCTCCACCGCACGCTCCAGCTCGGTAAAGAAATCCGCCTCCACCCGCATTGGCAGATAGAGAATATCGGCACCGGCTATGACACAGCCGTAGGGATGGATCGGGTAGGCGGGATTGGGCACCATGACCGCATCACCCGGTCCCAGGGTCGCCAGCGCCAGATGCGCCAACCCTTCCTTGGAACCGATCGTGACAATCGCTTCGGTCTCGGGATCGATATCGACATCGAACTTGCGCTGGTACCAGTCGGCGATCGCCTTGCGCAGTCGAGGGATTCCCCGCGACATCGAATAACGGTGTGTATCGGGTCTTTGGGCTGCTTCCACCAGTTTATCGACAATATGCCGCGGCGTTGGCTGGTCAGGGTTCCCCATGCCAAAGTCGATGATATCCTCTCCATTGGCCCGTGCTTTTGCCTTGAGTTCATTGACGATATTGAACACATAAGGGGGTAACCGCTGGATACGTGAAAAATCCTGCATGCACTGAACCAATGACTTAATGGAAACCCAGCACTCTAACTGCCTTCGCCAGGAGCGTCAATCATCCGGAGACGATCAGAGGCATGCTAGGATATCGGCGCGTAACAACAGGTAAAATCGATGAAATTCAGTGAAGACTCCAGCACCCGGAACCGGCTGATCACCCACTATGATGCAGAGTCCATCACGCTCGATGAACAGCAGTATCGCCACAGCATCATCGTCTCGGACGAACACTCGCCGCAGCGCTGGGAAGCCGGTTTGTCATTCACCACACTGACCACGGCTGCTCTGGAACCCCTGCTTGCACTGAAGCCGGAAATCATTCTCCTGGGTACCGGAAGCCGGCAGTACTTCATGCCGCCACAATTGATGCATCATATCCTGTCGGCAGGTATTGGCTGTGAAGTGATGAGTACCGCGGCGGCCTGCCGCACATTCAATATCATCGTTGGAGAAGGCCGGCACGTCGCCGCGGGCCTGATCATCGACTGATCCTCGACAGAACCGCTGTCAGCCTGTCAGCAAGGTGTCTTCCGAAAAGCCCTGGCTGACCAGTATGCGTCGCAGACGACGCAGGGCTTCCATCTGTATCTGGCGAACCCGTTCACGGGTGACGCCCAGCTCCCTGCCCACCACCTCCAGCGTTGCAGCCTCATAGCCATGCAGGCCGAAGCGACGCACGATCACCTCTTTCTGCTTGTATTCAAGCTCACCCAGCCACTGCTCCACCAGCATGATGATGTCCTTGTCCTGCAACACCTCTTCCGGCGACTGGAACGAATCATCAATGACACTTTCAAGTACCGAGTGGTTGTTTTCACGGCTGACCGGCGTATCGAGCGAGGTCACCTTTTCACTCAGATCCAGCAGCTTCTCGATCTGTTTCTGATCCTTGCCGAGATGTCGGGCAGATTCCTCGGGGGTTGGGTCGCGCCCCAATTGCTGAGTCAGTTCACGGATACCGCGCAGATAGGCGTTGAGTTCCTTGATGACATGGATGGGCAGGCGAATGGTTCGGGTCTGGTTCATTAGCGCCCGTTCGATCGTCTGCCGAATCCACCAGGTGGCGTAGGTGGAAAAACGGAAGCCCTTTTCCGGATCGAATTTCTCGACCGCCCGCATCAGACCCAGGTTGCCTTCCTCGATCAGATCCAGCAGGGTCAGACCCCGATTGAGGTAGCGCCGCGCAATCTTGACGACCAGCCGCAGATTGCAAACGATCATCTTGCGCCGCCCCAGCTCATCACCCTCGCGGGCCAGACGACCGTAGAGAATCTCTTCGTCCGGAGTCAATAGTGGTGAAAACTCGATTTCCTTGAGATAAAGTTGCGTTGCATCCAGCTCGCTTCTGCTAACCTTCAACTTGTTCGAAGACGACAATTTATTCTCAGCTGTAGGCTGATTCATTCCAACTACCCCCGTCTACCAATGTATTGATTGCCTCTCATCCATTGCTGAAGCACAGCAATATGACTCGAAAAATCAACCTTTTATCTGCTATTCGATTCATTGTACGCGATTCTGTCTTGACAGCAATAGATATGGCACCGCCAAAACCGTAATTCCTATCACCATGATGGCCCGTAGGCGAGAAGTCAACGCCAGGAGCCTGTCGAACTTAACGCCATTTGGCTGCAAAACCCTGGATGACGATCAACTCAGCTTATCCTGCTCGTCAAATAGCTCGGCTATTCTCCTCACACGATAAACTGATTTAATTCACCACCAGTGATTTTCGCTTCAAACGGTTAAATCTGACAGGCTCCTGGATCAATTGGAAGCGGATGAACACATTCCGGGGGTAGTTCAGGTAATTTTCCTGCAGGTAGTTCCCCCAATAAAGCGGGCATCATGGTATAGGCTGCCTATGGGCGGGAACCGGGGAGATACCGCAGGGGGTTGACCGGCTTGCCCTTGTAACGCACTTCGAAATGCAGTGTGGGCGCATTGGTATAACGATCGCCAAGTTCGGCGATCTTCTCGCCTCGCCGGACGATGCGGCCTTCTTCGACGAGTCGTTTGCGATTATGTGCATAGGCACTCAGGTAATCGGCTGAATGCTGAATGATGATCAGCTCACCATAACCCTTGAGCGCATTGCCGCTGTAGACAACTTTGCCTGCTTCTGCTGCCTTGACCGGCTGGCCATTACTTCCCTGAATCTCGATCCCCTGCCTGCCAGGCAAAGCCGCATTGAAGTGGCTGATCACTCGACCCTGCAGTGGCCAGACCCAGGCGAGGCGGCGCGCGGACATTTCGATGGCCGCTGCAACGGGGTGGGAAACAGGGGGATCTGCTGGCGCTGCAGGATGAGGAGAGGGCTTGCTGGCTGCAGGTTTCGCCGCCGCAGGAGGTTTTGATGGAGGTGATGTTACCGGCTTTGCAACGACGGGCGATGCAGGCTTGGGAGAGGGGGTGGCAACCGAGCTGCCCCTGGAAGCAACGGGTGGCCTGGCGGCAGGTGCTGGCTGGCGGCTGGCTACCTGGCGCTGGACAGTCCGTTCGACGGGGCGACGATACCCTGGTGGAGGACTCATCACGAGTTTCTGCCCCGGATAGATCGTGTAGGGTGGTTTGATACGATTCCAGCCGATCAGATCACGAACATCCACACTGAAGCGCCAGGCCAGTGTATAGAGCGTATCGCCACGGCGCACATGGTAATAACTCGGCGAATTGCGGATGTGGTGGGGTTGACCGGTGGTGCCACAGCTGACCACGAGCTGGGTTGCCGGTAACAGCAGCGCCAGACACAAGGCAGACCACCCCCTGAGGTAACGGGCGGGTGGCACTGGTGGCTTGGCGGGTCCGGGCAACGACATATCAGCCCTGCTCAGCGCAGATTGAGATACAACAAGCCTGCAACGACAATTGCGACCAGCCCCCACCCCAACCATTCGACATACTGTCGTATTTTGGGCTCCATGGCCGGCCCCAGCCAGTGCACCAGCACGGCGATGAGATAGAACTGCGAGGCCCGACCAACGATCGAGGCCAACACAAAGGGCAACAGTGCCATCGAAAGCGCCCCGGCGGTAATGGTAAACACCTTGTAGGGAATCGGCGAGAATCCGGCCATCAGCACCACCCAGGCACCATAGACGCCAAACCACTCCCGCGCCCTGGCAATCTGCTCGGCATGGCTGCTGAACAGCGGCTCGACCCACTCGAAGGCATAATGACCGATCACATAACCAAGCATGCCACCCAGCACCGACGCAATGGTCGTAATCAGCGCCAGCCGCCAGACTCTGGAGGTATTGGCCATACACATTGGCAGCAGCATGACCGCAACCGGCACCGGAAAAAAGGAGGATTCGGCAAAACTGACTGCCGCCAGATAACGCTCTGCATGAGGGTGGCGCGACCATCTCATGACACGCTCGTAAAGACTTCCAAACATTCCCTGCAACACTAGACCGCTCCTTTCAACATGGGTACGAATTCAACCTCCTCGATGACTTCCTGAGTATAACCTTCGGCAGTTCTTTCGATGCGCATCAGCTTCTGTGCCTTGCGATATCCACCCACTGGCACGATGATCTGTCCACCTTCCCTGACCAGTTGCAACAGCGCCTGCGGGAAAATCTCCGGTGCTGCCGTTACCAGAATACCGTCGAAAGGGGCTTCCCGACGCCAGGCCAGCTCACCATCCGAGTAGCGGCAGTGGATATTGCCGTAGCCCAGGTCGGCCAGCAGCTTGCGGGTCTGCAGGTAGAGGGAGTGAATGCGCTCCGATGTGAATACGTCAGCCATCAATTGTGCCAGCACCGCAGCCTGGTAACCGGAACCTGTGCCCACCTCCAGCACCTTCTGCATCGGCTTTTCCAGCAGCAACTCCGTCATGCGGGCCACGGTATAGGGTTGGGAGATGGTTTGCCCGGCAGCAATGGGCAGGGCGGTATCCTCATAGGCGCGATGTGCCAGCGCATCCTCCACAAACAGATGCCGGGGCACCTGACGCATCGCCATCAACACCCGCATATCACGAATCCCCTGATCGCCCAGCCGCTCCAGCATCCGGTCGCGGGTGCGCTCCGAGGTCATGCCGATCCCCTGCTCCAGCTCTCCCGATGTCAAAGCTCGATACCCTCCAGCCAGCGGCCGACACCCGGAATCTCATGGTGCCGGGTCAAATCGATCTGCAGTGGTGTCACCGACACATAGCCATGGCGTACCGCATGAAAATCAGTGCCTTCCCCGGCATCCTGCTCTGGACCGGGAGGCCCGACCCAGAAGATCGTCTGGCCACGGGGATCGGTACTGCGGGTTGCGGCCTCCGCCTTGTGACGATGACCAAGCCGTGTTGCCACCATCCCCTTGATGTCACCCCAGGGCCTGTCCGGGACATTGAGATTCAATATGACATTGGCGGGCAACGGCTCGTGCTGCAACCGCGATATCAACAGCTTGACAGCCTGACCGGCAGATTCCAGATGCTGTGGTGTGAATGAACAGATCGATACGGCAATGGCGGGAAAACCCAGGTGGCGCCCCTCCATGGCAGCCGCTACCGTCCCCGAATAGATCACATCATCCCCGAGGTTGGAACCGATATTGATCCCGCTGATCACCATATCCGGCTCGGATTCCAGCAACCCGGTAATGCCCAGATGAACACAGTCGGTCGGCGTACCATTGACCTTGTAGTAACCGTTTTCCGTCAATGTGGCACGTAACGGGTTGGCCAGCGTCAGGGAATTGCTGGCACCGCTGCGATCCCGATCCGGCGCCACCACGGTCACGTCACCAAAGGCCGTCATCGTTCTCACCAGCTGGTTCAATCCGGGAGAGAGATAGCCATCATCATTGCTGATCAGTATCTGCATCGTGTCCCTGTGGTATCGCTGTGCCTGCAGACAGCCGCGCGGTAAGGCCCGCGGCAACTGCCGGGTTCGGGTTTGGGGGTAGACATGGTCAGTGAATGATTAATTTTGATAATTGAGGTTGTATGATACTGGATTTGATCCGGTACGAGTAGAAAGCCGCATGAGCAATGATTCTGATGATCTCGATCTGTTCCGCAAAGCCATCGGCAATGTCAGGCCCGTGAAGCACGACCGGGTGGAACATGAGCAATCGAGACCTTCCATCGAGCCCCGACAGGCACAGCGGGACGAAGCCAAGGTGCTGGCGGATTCACTCTCCGATGAATACATCCTTGAAGAAATGCAGCCTGGCGACGAGCTGCTGTTTTGTGAGCCCGGCCTGCAACCTGCCCAGTTCCGCAAATTGCGTCGGGGTGAATTCCGTCGCGAGGCGGAGCTTGATCTGCACGGAATGAATGCCGAAAACGCCCGCAAGGCGCTCGGCCTGCTGCTGCACGAGGCGGCCGAGGAAGGCTGGCGCTGCCTGCGCATCATTCATGGCAAGGGTCTGCGTTCTTCCAATGACGGCCCCATACTGAAAACCCGCCTCAATACCTGGCTGCGGCAGCGTAGCGATGTACTCGCCTTCTGCTCGGCACCACCACGTGATGGCGGTACTGGTGCCGTCTATGTGCTTCTCAGAAAACGCTGATCAGTAGCTGCCCCGCTGGATAGCCAGAAAGCCGGGAATGGCCGCATTGAACCTGTCGCGTTCGACCCGTTCAAACAGCATCAATTCAAACAACGCAATCCCGGACAGCGAGGGGTTGATGCTCACGCGCTGCCCACTGACGGCATGTACGACAATAAGCTTGCGCCAGGGATTGTAGTCGACACGGCTTACCTCCTCCCAGCGAATGCTACGCTCACCAAAAACGCTATAGGCTCGTATACCCGTATCATCGAGTACGATGTACCTGCCAAATGCTTCAGCCACAATTGCCGCAGCACCAATCAGCAACAGAGGCATTAGAAAAAGCATCAGGGTTCTCGTACCTGCAGCAATGATCCCCGCGGAAAAGAATACCAGCACCACCAGCAGTAACAGCGCAATCGCTGGCAGCACGGTCGCCGCCATGCGCAATGAGGGCGAATAGTGCATGACGAACTGGCCCGTAGTGGCTTGGGGACAGGCGGTCTCGCTCCTGGCTGCCCGGTAGAGAAACCAGGAAACCAGCTGTGAAGTCAGCACCGCCAGCAGAAGAAGTAGAAATGTAGCCATGACGTCCTCTTGAAATCCTGCAGCGTCAAATCCGGCGCTGTCAGAAGATTAGGACAATGGCTGGTAAGAATAGTTTGGTTGGCGTCAACCGATAGCGGGTAATCAGAAACCCGGGATGGGGAAAGTTGCAAGCATGGATAGACTGTCTCAGGCAGGGTTGCGGGAATCACCGTCACTATTCTCCCACCGGAAATGCACTCCTGCAGGTTGCCGAGGCAACCGGAGATTCACCACGCCAACGCCTCCCCCAAACCCGGCAGATTGCCTGCCAGGGTCTGGTCAGAGGCATACCGGAAAGCTACTCCATCAAGCCTCGCGCCCAGGATTCCATCGCCGAGTTGGCCATTGGCATGGGAGCTTCCATGAAACTGATGACAAAATCGTGCTTGCGTTCGACTACCCCGATCGAGCGCGGCCGAACGGCCAGCACTTCCGCGCTGGGTATGGCCAAGCCAAAGCAGAAGACGATGTCCTTGGCATCGAGTATGTCCCTGGCGATCGATCCCCCTTCGAGATTGCTGGTATGGGTATAATGATCGAAGGTGGCGATATAACGGGCCACCGGATGGTTTTCGATATTCGTTTTCAGATACTCGAGAATCTCATCGACCGATTGGCGCGATGTTTCGTCCTTGCTCAATACCAACGAGTAGACAGGATATTTTTCCATGAGGAGAGTCTGCTTCATACCGCTTTTCCAACAATGAACATGTGGGAAATTCTAGACAGTCGTACCGCAACTCACATTGAAGAAACGCAATCGGCAAGGGTGGAAATGCCGGTTCGGAATCAGGATGCGACCAGTCTTTCGAGGTTGGGCACGTCGCAGATGAAATGGTTGGAGGAGGTCTCGACAATCAGGCTCTTGCGTTTGAAATCGGCAATTG
>CAYTPO010000190.1:0-6914 GCA_964439815.1 uncultured Thiotrichales bacterium | reverse complement strand
ATTGCGCCCTACGACTAAAGTGCCAACCTGCAGCGTACGAGCGGATTCAACCGCGATTGCTGCCATGTCGAAGCGTGGTTCGCGGCTGAAGCCGCTCCTACGAGAGATACAAACGCAAACCAATGTTGCAATCATCCACCCCACCGGTGCAAGCTACAGACCACGCCACACAACGCAACACAGCAGGCACAATCATGAACATATCGGGTGCAATATGAGCAATCAATACGATGTCATCATTATCGGCGGTGGCCCCGGCGGTTACGTTGCAGCTCTGCGCTGCGCCCAGCTGGGTATGAGCACCGCCGTTGTCGATCAATGGATCAACAAACAGGGCAAACCGGCGCTCGGTGGTACTTGTCTCAATGTCGGCTGCATCCCGTCCAAGGCGCTACTGGAGAGTTCGGAAAAATTTGACGAGCTGAAATCCCACAGTGCCGTACACGGCATCAGCGCCGAGAATATCGGCATCGATACCGCCAAGATGATCTCCCGCAAGGACAAGATCGTCGGTGAGCTAACCGGCGGGATCAGCCAACTTTTCAAGGCATCGAAGATCGATTGGTTGCAGGGAACCGGCAAGCTGCTGGCGGGCCGCCATGTCCAGGTAACCACGGGCAATGGCGAATCCCGGATCATCGCTGCCGGACAGGTGATTATTGCCACCGGCTCTTCCCCGGTGGAAATCCCGTCGGCGCCTCTGACCGATGACCGCATTGTCGATAACAGTGGCGCACTCGATTGGGAGAGTGTACCCAAACGGCTGGGTGTCATTGGCGCGGGCGTGATCGGGCTGGAGCTGGGCAGTGTCTGGCGGCGGCTGGGCGCCGAGGTGGTGATTCTGGAGGCGCTGGATGAGTTTCTGCCCGCCGCCGATGTGCAGATCAGCAAGCTCGCCAAGCGGGAATTTACCCGCCAGGGGCTGGATATTCGCCTCGGCGCCAGGCTTACCAATACGCAGATCGGCAAGGAGGAACTGCTGCTGGAATACAGTGACAGCAAGGGCGAGCAAAGCGTGGCGGTGGATCGGCTGATCGTCGCGGTCGGGCGTCGCCCCAACAGTCATGCCATCGCCGCGGACGATGCCGGCATTGAGCTGGATGAGCGCGGCTTTATCGTCGTTGATGAGCTTTGCGCCACGGCTCAGAGCGGCATCTGGGCCATCGGTGACGTCGTGCGCGGGCCAATGCTGGCGCACAAGGCATCGGAGGAAGGCATCGCCGTGGCGGAGCGCATCGCCGGACAGAAACCTCATGTAAACTATCAGGCCATACCGTCTGTCATTTATACTCAGCCGGAAATCGCCTGGGTGGGAGCCACCGAAAAGTCGCTGAAGGCCAGCGACACCGACTATCGCGCCGGTTCCTTTGCCTTTGCGGCCAATGGTCGCGCCAAGGCCATGAATGCAGCCAGCGGGCAGATCAAGGTGCTGGCCGACACGCATACAGATCGCATTCTGGGCGTACACATGATGGGGCCGATGGTTTCCGAACTGATTGGGCAGGCGGTGATCGCCATGGAATCGGAAAACACAGCGGAAGATCTGGCGAGAACAATATTCGCCCATCCCACATTGTCGGAGACGCTGCACGAAGCAGCACTGGCAGTGGACGGTCGGGCCATACACGGTGTCAACAGACGCCGCTAGAGGTGAGAGCATTTTATGAATCTACATGAATACCAGGCCAAGGCGCTGTTTCGCAGCTACGGCATGCCCACGCCGGCCGGCAAGGTTGCGGCAACTGTCGAGGAAGCCGCTGCCGCCGCCACCGAACTGACCACCGACAAGGTGGTCGTCAAGGCACAGGTGCATGCCGGGGGTCGTGGCAAGGCGGGCGGCGTCAAGCTGGTGGAATCACCAGAGGCCGCCGCAGCGGTTGCCAAATCGCTGCTTGGCACCCGACTGGTCACATTCCAGACCGATGCCAACGGCCAGCCCGTCAATACGGTTCTGGTCGAGGAGACCTGCAATATTGCCCGCGAGCTGTATCTGGGCGCGGTACTGGATCGCTCGGCACGGCGCATCACCCTCATGGCCTCGACCGAGGGCGGCATGGAGATCGAGAAAGTCGCTGCCGACACTCCGGAAAAGATTCTCAAGACCCGCATCAACCCCATCGTCGGTGTCATGCCTTATCAGGCCCGTGAGCTGGCCTTCGGACTCGGGCTGGAAGGGCCGCAGATCAGGCAGTTCACTACCCTGATGATGGGGCTGGGCAAACTGTTCCGGGAGAAGGATCTGTCTTTACTGGAGATCAACCCGCTGGTGGTCACCGACGAGGGCGATCTGCTCTGCCTGGACGGCAAGATCAATATCGATGGCAGCGCGCTCTATCGTCACCCCGATCTGGTCGAGCTGCGCGACAAGTCGCAGGAAGACGCACGCGAGATCCGCGCCGCCGAGTGGGATCTGAACTATGTGGCGCTGGATGGCAATATCGGCTGCATGGTCAATGGCGCCGGGCTGGCAATGGCGACGATGGATATCATCAAGCTGCAGGGCGGCGCGCCAGCCAACTTTCTCGACGTGGGGGGGTCTGCCACCGCCGAGCGCGTCGCCGAGGCGCTGAAGATCATCCTCTCCGATGACAAGGTTCAGGGCATTCTGGTCAATATCTTTGGCGGCATTGTGCGTTGCGATCTGATTGCCGAGGGCATTATCGCCGCGGTCAAGGAGGTGCATATCACCGTGCCGGTGGTGGTACGGCTGGAAGGCAATCACGCCGCCGAAGGGGCCGCATTGCTGGAACAGAGTGATGTCGATCTGATCAGCGCCAGCGATTTGACCGATGCCGCCAACAAGATCGTCGCAGCCGTGGGAGCACAATCATGAGCGTACTGGTCAACAAGGATACCCGTGTCATCTGCCAGGGTTTCACCGGCAGGCAGGGCACCTTCCATTCACAGCAGGCCATCGACTACGGTACGCAGATGGTCGGCGGCGTTACCCCCGGCAAGGGCGGGCAGACCCATCTGGAGTTGCCGGTCTTCAACACCGTGAAGGAGGCCGTGGCCGAGACGCAGGCCAATGCCACCGTCATCTACGTCCCCGCGCCATTCTGCAAGGATTCGATCATCGAGGCCGCCGAAGCCGGTATCGAGCTGATCGTCTGCATCACCGAAGGCATTCCGGCGCTGGACATGCTCGATGCCAAGATGATTGTGGACAGCCTGGGCGTGCGACTGATTGGCCCCAATTGCCCCGGGATCATTACCCCCGGCGAATGCAAGATTGGTATCATGCCCGGCCCGATCCATCTGCCGGGCAAGGTCGGCGTGGTATCGCGCTCTGGTACACTCACCTATGAGTGCGTCAAGCAGACCTCCGATCCGGGTTTTGGACAGAGCACCTGCATCGGCATCGGTGGCGATCCGATTCCCGGCATGAACTTCATCGATGCGCTGGCGCTGTTCGAGGCCGATCCGCAGACCGAAGCCATCCTGATGGTAGGCGAGATCGGCGGTACGGCCGAGGAAGAGGCGGCAGAGTTCATCAAGAGCAATGTCAGCAAGCCGGTGACGGCCTATATCGCTGGCGTTACCGCCCCCAAGGGCAAACGCATGGGTCACGCCGGAGCGATCATCGCCGGTGGCAAGGGTACGGCCGACGAAAAATTCGCTGCACTGGAAGCGGCCGGCGTCCATACCGTGCGCTCACCGGCGCAGCTGGGACAGGGCGTGGCAGAGGCAACCGGCTGGAAATAGGCCATGGCGCGGCCTCACATCCACGGCCGGTCAAACCGAGTAACCATAGATGAGGCTGTCCATCGGGCAGTCGAAATTCAGGATAACTGCATGGCAAAAGATACTGTAACGCTCATCGACAATGTCAGTGGCAAACGGCTGGAACTGGACATCCTCGTACCCACCGAAGGCCCTCCCACCATCGACGTACGCTCGCTGTACCGCGAGCTGGGCTATTTCACCTTCGATCCGGGTTATGTCTCTACCGCCAGCTGCGCCAGCACCATCACCTATATGGATGGCGAACAGGGCATTCTGCAATATCGCGGCTATCCCATCGAACAACTCGCCAAGCACAGCAGCTATCTGGAAACCTGCTACCTGCTCTACTACGGTCGTCTGCCTGATGCAGAAGAACTGGAGGAGTTCACCCACACCATCAACCAGCACACCATGGTGCATGAGGCGCTGAAACGCTTCTACAGCGGCTTCCGCCGTGATGCTCACCCGATGGCCATCATGATGGGGGTCGTGGGTGCGCTGTCGGCGTTCTATCACGACCACATGAACATCCACGATCCGCACGACCGGGAGATCGTTGCCCACCAACTGATCGCCAAGATGCCGACCATTGCCGCCTGGAGTTATCGCTATGCCAAGGGGCTGCCGTTCATCTATCCGCGCGCCGAATTGAGCTATGCGGAGGACTTCCTGCACATGATGTTCTCCAACCCGACCGCGCCTTACACCCCCAACCCGGTGCACGCCAAGGCACTGGATCTGATCCTGATCCTCCACGCCGACCACGAACAGAACGCCTCCACCTCCACCGTGCGACTTTCCGGCAGCTCCGAAGCCAACCCGTTTGCCGCCGTCGCCGCCGGGATCGCCACCCTCTGGGGACCCGCCCACGGTGGTGCCAATGAAGCCGTCATCCGCATGCTGCAGGAGATCATCGAGTCCGGCAAACCACTGGAACACTACGTCGAACGCGCCAAGGACAAGAACGACCGCTTCCGTCTGATGGGCTTCGGCCATCGCGTCTACAAGGCCTATGACCCGCGCGCCCGGATCATCCGCAAGGTCTGCCACGAAATCCTCGCCGAAGCCGGCGACTCCGAACACCAAAAACTGCTCGACACCGCCATGGAGCTGGAACGCGTTGCACTGGACGACCCCTACTTCCAGCAGCGCAACCTCTATCCCAATGTGGACTTCTACTCCGGCGTCATCTTCGTTGCCATGGGCATCCCGCTGAACATGTTCACCGTGCTGTTCGCCATGGCCCGCACCATCGGCTGGATCTCGCAGTGGAACGAAATGATCAGCGACGAGCAGTCACGGATAGGTCGGCCGAGACAGCTCTATGTGGGTGAGCCGACGCGGGATTACACGCCGATCAAGACGAGGAACAAGACTGAATAGCCCATTCGGCCAAACATAGATTGAGAGTAACAGCTCAGTGAACCGTTACGAAGTTGCTCGATTCTGGATCGCCAACTTGCAAACGGCCGGGCCGAGTGAAGTCGGCGCCCAGAAGGCGCTGGGGCTGAGACTGCATGCCGAAGCATCAGAGTTTTCTCCGCAAGGCGCTCCTCCCGGCATGCCCACACCACACAATTAGGCACTACCACCGGCTCTCCCGTGGATGCCATTGATCGCTGCTCACGCCACGGCCCCGAATAACGATCAGACCAACCCATTTCAGGTTAGAAGGAAATTTATGAACATGCTCGAAAACTACCGTACCCATGTCAAAGAACGCGCCGCGCAGGGAATTCCGCCACAGCCGCTGAATGCCGAACAGACGGCTGATTTGGTGGAATTGCTGAAGAATCCACCGGCTGGTGAGGAGGACTTCATTCTCGATCTGCTCTCCGAACGCATTCCGGCCGGTGTCGATGAGGCAGCTTACGTGAAGGCGGGTTTTCTGGCGGCCATTACCCGGGGCGAGGTGAGTTCACCATTGATCGACAAGGAAAAGGCGGTTGAACTGCTGGGCACGATGCTCGGTGGCTATAACATCGAGCCGCTGATCCGGTGTCTCGATGACAACGCACTGGGGCCAAAGGCGGCCAAGGCACTTTCCCATACCCTGCTGATCTTCGATGCCTTCCACGATGTGAAGGAGAAGGCGGACGCGGGCAATTCATACGCCAAACAGGTGCTGGCGTCCTGGGCCAATGCAGAGTGGTTCACGGCCAACCCCGAACTGGCGGAAAAGATTACCGTCACCGTGTTCAAGGTACCCGGTGAAACCAACACCGATGACCTCTCCCCTGCACCCGACGCCTGGTCACGACCCGATATTCCGCTACATGCCAATGCGATGCTGAAAATGCCTCGCGAGGGAATCGAACCGGACAAGCCCGGCGAACTCGGCCCGCTCAAGCTGATCGATGAACTGAAGGAAAAGGGCTTCCCACTGGCCTATGTGGGCGATGTGGTCGGTACCGGCTCATCCCGCAAGTCGGCCACCAACTCGGTGCTGTGGCATATGGGACATGACATTCCTCATATCCCCAACAAGCGCGCCGGCGGCTACTGTTTTGGTGGCAAGATCGCCCCCATCTTCTTCAATACGATGGAAGACGCGGGCGCACTGCCGCTGGAGATGGATGTCTCGAAGATGGCGATGGGCGATGTCATCGATGTCTATCCCTATGAAGGCGTGGTCAAGCGCCACGATACCGACGAGGTGATTTCAACCTTCACGATAAAGACCGACGTCATTCTCGATGAGGTGCGCGCCGGTGGCCGCATCCCCCTGATCATCGGCCGGGCGCTGACCGCCCGCGCCCGTGAAGCGCTGGGCCTGGAGCCCTCCGAGCTGTTCCGCAAACCGGTCGATCCCGAAGATACCGGCAAGGGCTTCACGCTGGCACAGAAGATGGTGGGTAAAGCCTGCGGCGTACCCGGCGTGCGTCCCGGCATGTATTGCGAGCCGAAGATGACCACCGTCGGCTCCCAGGACACCACCGGCCCGATGACCCGCGACGAGCTGAAGGATCTGGCCTGTCTGGGCTTTTCTGCCGATCTGGTCATGCAATCGTTCTGCCATACCGCTGCCTATCCCAAACCCATCGATGTGACGACCCATCATACGCTGCCCGACTTCATCATGACCCGTGGCGGTGTCTCACTGCGCCCCGGTGACGGCGTCATTCACTCCTGGCTCAACCGGATGCTGCTGCCCGATACCGTTGGCACCGGTGGTGATTCCCATACCC
>CAYTPO010000189.1:0-2400 GCA_964439815.1 uncultured Thiotrichales bacterium | reverse complement strand
GAGGCCTGAGTCGTGGGAAGAGTTTCTGACTGGCATAATCAATAAATACGAGATTGATCGTGTCTACGTATTTGGTGATTGTAGAGAATACCACCAGGTTGCCCGCGAGGTTACTCGTCGCATGGGGGTGCGGTTCTTCGTCTTTGAAGAAGGATATTTGAGGCCAGATTATATTACATTGGAAGAAGATGGCGTGAATGGCCATACGTCTATTACGTTTCCCCACCAAAAAAGTAAAGGCGTTGTGAGTTTAAGGCCCCCCAAAGTGGAGCATCAGCACTTCAAGGGTGCTTTCCATCTGGGTGCGTGGTACGCCATTCAATACTATATCGCTGCTGTTCTGATGCGAAGTCACTATCCTTTTTATGTTCATCATCGACCAATGAATATTCTGGGTGAAGGAGGCAGGTGGCTGCTCTCGGGGTGGAGGAAGCTACGTATGATGAAACGAAGTTCCAGGTCTGTAAAGGTGTTGATGGAGAGGTCTGCTGGAGCGTATTTCCTGGTTCCTCTTCAAGTGCATGTGGATATGCAGGTGCTTAAGCATTCCAGGTTCAGATCTGTCGAGGAATTCATTGAGGTTACTATCCGCTCCTTTGCCGCTCACTCGCGCGATGATATTTCTCTGGTATTCAAACATCATCCGATGGATAGAGGTTATCGTGATTATACAAAGCTTATCCAAAAGCTGATGCGCGAGTATGGTTTGAAGGGGAGGCTGTTCTATGTATTCGACAGCCACTTACCTACATTGTTGAAGCATGCTGCAGGGACAGTTACAATCAATAGCACAGTTGGCTTGTCATCATTGCATCATGGCACACCCGTTAAGGCGATGGGCAGTGCAATATATGATCTGGAGGGGCTGACGTTTCAACAAGAGCTGGATCTGTTCTGGAACAACCCCGGCGAGGTTGATCATCAAACGTTTCAGCAGTTTCGTCAACATCTGCTGGATACCAACCAGATCAATGGAAGCTTCTATCAGCGTCGTTCGAAACTTGAAACGCCAACCGGGATGGTGTGGTCTCCCTATCTAAGGCAGTTACATTGCCGCGGGCGAAAGCTGAATGTTTCTCCAAAAAGTGGTTGCCGCACGGTGGTAAAAATATCTGCTGCTTGATGCTACTTGTTAGAAGAGGGGCCGGATGACGGTAGAGCTTGCCCGAATGAAGCAATCGACTTTTTTCATTATGTACATCCCTTATGAGTGAAAAATCCATGAACGAGCCCTTCAAAATCGTTATACCTGCAAGGTTTCAATCTAGTCGCCTTCCGGGAAAACCGCTGTTGGATATTTGTGGCAAGGTAATGATTCAGCGGGTATTTGATTGTGCTATTGAGTCAGGTGCCGAATCAGTCGTGGTGGCAACGGATGATGTCAGGATTAGCAAGGTGGTTGAAGAGTTTGGCGGCGAGGTCGTATTGACTTCTAGTAACCATCGCTCCGGAACTGATCGTCTGGCCGAAGTCGCAAATGCGGAAGGCTGGGATGACGATGTAATTGTTGTCAACCTTCAAGGTGACGAACCCTTGATGGACCCCCAGTTGCTTTTTCAGGTTGCGGATAATGTACAGCGCAATGAAAATGTAGATATGGCAACCTTAGCTACTCCTATATCTGCTCGTAAAGACATATTTGATCCCAACGTCGTAAAAGTTGTCTGCAACCAATCAGGGTTGGCACTATATTTTACTCGTGCTCCTGTCCCTTGGGTGCGAGAGGACTATAAAGATGATACAAACAGGGGGCTTCCCGCAGGCATTCAGCCGTTACGTCATTTGGGTATATATGCCTATCGCGTCGGGGCATTGAAAAAGATGAGTGCGTTACCTCCCTGTGCATTGGAGCAGGCGGAATCTCTGGAACAGTTACGCGCACTTTGGTATGGAATGAAGATTCATGTCGGAACCATCGATAAGGCTCCCGGCCATGGCGTCGACACTGCGGAAGACCTGGAACGAGTGAGGCAGGTTATGACAGCGATGCATCGGAGAGAACAAGAAAAATCGTGAGTATCTACTCAGCGAGTGGTTCACATAAGCAGTAGCTGAGTCGTTACCAGAAAATAAACCTTTCTTACCCAAAGATTGCATTTCAGGCTTGAGCTGAGTCGTACTCTATCGCTTCAGGATTGATGGAGTGCCTGGGAGCCTGTTGGAGTTAACGCTGTTTGGCTGCGCCCGCAGGAAGTGCCCTTGGGGTGCAAATCCCCGGATAGTGATCAACTCAGCTTATCGCCCCCAGTGATTTTCGCTTCAAACGGTTAAGTCCGACAGACTCCTAGGACTACCTATTACCCATAAAAACAACTGGACAAGCGTCGTCGCGTATTTCATGCTATGCGCATGAAGATACAGAACCAAATCAAGCGCACCCTTTCCAGTCCCGAAAACCTT
>CAYTPO010000188.1:0-21347 GCA_964439815.1 uncultured Thiotrichales bacterium | reverse complement strand
TACTTGCACCAATGAAAATGCAGCTTTCCAGGTGGTCACCAATAAATCGCGCCGCACGATAGTGATTCTGCTTCTTGTCGAAAAACTCTACCCAGTTTGCATCGGCATCATTTTCATCACTGAGCAGCGAATGCGCACGCTCAACCCAGTCATCGGGACTCTCACGCCCCGCTATTTCATAGCGCCATAGCCCGGTAGCACGCGAACGTGCCCAGTAACTGGAATACTGCAGATTGAGTTTGTTGCGACGCGTCAGAATAAAGCCATGCCACAGTGGCTGGCATGCCTCCACTCTGGCGACACTATGCTTGGACTCGGGCTGCCCCGAAATGGGGTCGGTCACTGCCTTGACCAACGCCCCTACCCGGCCATTGCTGGAAAATACGCCATTCCAGTGCATCGGGACAAAGAGGCTGCCCTTTTGCTGCCCCTTGCCGATCCTGATGCGAACATAGGCATTACCGTGCGGGCTGCTGACCATGACCAGATCATGATCGTTGAGCTGCCGTGCCGCCGCATCTTCCGGATGAATTTCGGCATAGGGCTCGGAAGTATGCTGTGACAAGCGCGGAGACATACCGGTGCGGGTCATGGTATGCCAGTGGTCACGCACACGTCCGGTATTGAGGACAAAGGGGTATTCACCATTCGGCATGCTTTCCGGCAGCCGTGGCGTTACGGGAATCAGGCGTGCCTTTCCATCCGGGGTATCGAACTTTCCATCGCCATAGAGCCGTGCCTTGCCCTGCGGATTCTGCGCATTGACAGGCCATTGCAGCGGCGAAAAATCATCGTATTCGGGTAGCGTCAGCTCCGCCAGACCGCCAATATCAAAGCTGCGCGCACGATTGTTTTCAAACCCCGACAACGCCGCATGTTCACGAAAGATGTCCAGCGGTGACTGATAGGGGAAATGGTCGGCAAACCCCATTTTTCGCGCAACTTCCGTAATAATCCACCAGTCTGGTCGCGCCTGTCCCGGTTGCGGCAGAAACCGTCGGGTGCGGGAAATGCACCGCTCGGAGTTGGTGACGCTGCCATCCTTTTCTCCCCAGGCCAATGCAGGCAGACGAATATTCGCCAGCCGCGAGGTATCAGTTTCACGCACACAATCGGAGACCACCACCAACTCACACTGTTCCAGCGCTTCCCTGATGCTGTCCGCCTCCGGCATGCTGACCACCGGGTTGGTGGCCATGATCCAGATCGCCTTGACCTTGCCGGAACCAACTGCCTGAAAAAGATCCACGGCCTTCAGCCCCTCCCTTTCACAGATCGTTGGTGATTCCCAAAAACGCTGTACCCGGTCACGGTGCTGCGGATTGGCAATATCCATGTGCGCTGCCAATTGGTTGGCCAGCCCCCCCACTTCCCGCCCCCCCATGGCATTGGGCTGACCAGTCAACGAAAATGGTCCCATACCGGGGCGACCGATACGCCCGGTAAAAAGGTGGCAGTTGATGATGCTGTTGACCTTGTCCACGCCGCTGCCGGACTGATTGATACCCTGTGAATACAGGCTGACCACCCGCTCGGTACGTGCAAACAGGCGGTAGAATTCGCTGACCTCCGCCTCGCTCAATCCACATGCCTGCGCCACTGTTGCCACATCCGGCGCCGACTGCCGCGCAGCGTCCAGCGCCTCTGCCAACCCGGTGGTGAAATTCCCGGTGAACAGTTCGTTACGCTCCCCGGACTGCTCCAGATAGGTCAGTAATCCATTGAACAATACACTGTCCCTGCCCGGTTTGATGGCCAGGTGCAGATCGGCAACACTGGCGGTCTGTGTCTTGCGCGGATCAATCAGCACAATGAACAAATCGGGGTTTGCTTTCCTGATGCACACAATGCGCTGAAAAATTACCGGGTGACACCAGGCGGTATTACTGCCGGTGATCACGATCATCTTGGCACGATCGAGATCATCGTAACTGCACGGGACCGCGTCCTCTCCAAAGGCGCACTTGTAACCGGCCACGGCCGAGGACATGCAGAGTCGTGAATTGGTATCGATATTGGCAGAACCAATAAATCCCTTCATCAATTTATTGGCGACATAATAGTCTTCGGTCAGCAGCTGGCCGGAGACATAAAAGGCCACCGCATCCGGCCCATGCTCGTCGATGATTTCCGTAAAGCGGCCAGCCACAGTGGCGATGGCCTGCTCCCAGCTCACCTGCTCATCGGCAATCTCCGGGTAGAGCAGTCTTTCCTGCAGATACACCGTCTCCCCCAACGCGGTACCCTTGGAGCACAGCCGTCCACGATTGGCCGGATGATCGGGGTCACCCTTGACGGTGACTACGCCCTCATCATCCATCGACGCAATGACGCCGCAACCAACGCCACAATAGGGACAGGTTGTCTTGACGGACATCGATCAGGCAGGCAGTCGCAGATACACCATGCCATTTTCCACCTTGGCATCAAAGACATTGGTACAACCTTCGTCCGCACCCAGTGCCTCGCCGGAAATCAGGTCGATTTTCCAGTTGTGCAGCGGACAGGTCACCGAGTGCCCGTGCATGATGCCCTGCGACAACGGCCCGTTCTTGTGGGGACAGGCATCCTTGATCGCATAGACGGTATCGTTTCTGCCGCGAAAGATTGCGATATTCATGGTCTCGGTTTCCACCAACCGCGATCCCAGAACAGGGATTTCATCCAGCTTTGTAATTTCCAGCCAATCACTCATATTTCCAACTCTCTCAGTTTGTGTGCCGAACCTGTCGGCAACACCGTCATTTCGATTGATTGTCGGCTGCAACCTGCCTGCAGCCGACAACATTTCTAAACCGCCAGCGCCTTGATCCTGATGGGCTCGAAGTGGTGATCATCACGCCCTTCGGCATAGGCCTTCCAAGGATCGATCTGCGCAGGCTCTTGCGAAATCAGGAAACGCTCATGCAGCTCCTTGCGCAAGGCTTCGTTTTCCAGCGCATCCTTGATTTTCTGCAGACCGACACGCTCGACCCAAGGCGCGGTACGCTCCAGATAATGCCCATCTTCACGATAGAGTTGGCAAAAGGCGCCACACCATTCCAGCACCTCCTCTTCGGTGTCCACCTTGGTCAGAAAATCGGTGACGCGAACCTTGATACCGCCGTTACCGCCAATATGCAGCTCGTAGCCGGAATCGACGCAGACGACACCAAAATCCTTGATCGTCGCTTCTGCACAGTTACGCGGGCAACCAGAAACAGCCAGTTTGAATTTGTGCGGCATCCAGGAACCCCAGGTCAATTCTTCCAGCTTGACTCCCAGACCGGTGGAATCCTGTGTACCCATGCGACACCAGGTCTTGCCGATGCAGGTCTTGCAGGTTCGCATTGCCTTGCCATAGGCATGACCGGAGACGAATCCCGCATCGGAGAGGTCCTTCCACATCGCTGGCAAATCTTCCTTTTTCACTCCGAACATGTCGATTCGCTGCCCACCCGTCACCTTCATCTCGGGGACTTTGTATTTATCGGCAACATCGGCGATAGCGCGCAATTCATCCGGGGTGCAGAGACCACCAAACATGCGTGGCACGACGGAATAGCTGCCATCCTTCTGAATATTGCCGTGTGCCCGCTCATTGATAAAACGCGACTCGGGATCATCGTAGCCGGGATATTCACATAGCAGATAGTAATTGAGTGCCATGCGGCAGGCGGCGCAGCCATCCGGTGTTTTCCACTCCAGCATCCGGCGAATCTCATCCTGCGTTGTCAGACCATGCTCGCGCATGGCGGTGCGGACTTCATCATGGCTGTGTTCGGTACAGCCGCACATTGGCTTCTTGCTGGGCGTTTCCGAATAGTCACCACCCAGGGTATGAGCCAGCAACGACTCCACCAGGCCGGTGCAGGAGCCACAGGAAGCAGATGCCTTGGTATGAGCACGCACATCATCGAGCGTAAAGAGTTTCTTTTCGGTAATGGCTGCAATGATGTCGCCCTTGGTCACGCCATTACAGCCACAGATTTCCGCATCATCGGCCATCGCCGCCACACGGGTTTCATCACCGTGACCGGCATCACCGAGATGCGCCTGACCAAACAGCAGTGTGCTGCGAAAATCAGCGATATTCGTGCCATCCTTCATCAACTGGAAATACCAGGTGCCATTGATGGTGTCGCCGTAGAGCACTGCCCCGATGATCTGATCATCACGAATGACAATCTTCTTGTAGGTACCGGAAGCAACATCGTGAAACAGCAGCTCTTCGGTATTGTCATCACCGTGGAAATCCCCGGCGGAAAACAATTCGATGCCAGTCACCTTGAGCTTGGTGGAGGTTACGGTACCTTCATAGCGGCTGATACCGAATTCCGCCAGATGGTTGGCCGCCACCTTGGCCTGCTCGAACAGCGGTGCGACCAGCCCGTAGGTGACGCCACGATGCTGGATACACTCCCCCACGGCATAGATACGCGGGTCGAAAGTCTGCATCGTGTCGTTGACGACTATGCCACGCTCGCAGTGCAGGCCGCTCTCCTGTGCCAGCGAGAAATTGGGCTTGATGCCGACGGCCATGACCAGCAGATCGGCATCGATCTCGCTGCCGTCGGTAAATCGCAGCCCGGTGACGCGGTCATCACCGAGAATCTCCTCGGACGCATGATTCATCAGGAATTTCATGCCGCGATCTTCCAGCGATTTCTGCAACATCCTGGCGGCCGGCTCATCGAGCTGACGCTCCATCAGAATATCCAGCAAATGCACCACGGTGACATCCATGCCCTGTTTCATCAGACCATTGGCGGCCTCCAGACCCAGCAGACCACCGCCAATCACCACGGCCTTCTTATATTGATGCGCTGCCTCGATCATCATGTCGACATCGGCAATATCGCGAAATCCGATCACGCCATATTTATCGGCACCCGGCAGCGGCAGCATGAAGGAGGTCGAGCCCGTGGCGATAATCAGGCGATCATAGGTTGCCGTCGTACCATCCTCGGCAATCACTTCACGTCGGGCGCGATTGATTTCGACAATCTTCCGTCCCTTTTCCAGCTTGATATTGTTGTCGACATACCACTGCTCGTCATTGAGCATGATTTCATCAATGGTCTTTTCATCCGCCAATACCGGCGACAGCATGATGCGGTTGTAGTTGCCGTAAGGCTCCTCGCCAAATACCGTGATGTTGTATTTCTCAGGCGCCAGTTTCAGCAGCTCTTCCAGCGTGCGAACCCCAGCCATTCCATTACCGATCAAGACAAGATTTTCTTTCATTTAACGGACTCCAATACAGCGTTATCTCATATTGGAAAGAACCAAAGCAATGACCATGCCATGACAATTTTTCTTTTGTTTTTCAATAAGGTAAATACCCATACAGCAGCTCTGGCCAATATTGAAAGGCGTAAGCCGTGCAATGGCAGCCCAATCGCACCATCATGGCGCAGCCACATTCGAGCACCGCACTATGTTGGTGCAAAAAGGGGGTATCCGGTGTTTTTGGCGCTTGCGCTGTTCAGGGTGGGAGCCTGCTTCCTTGCTGGCATGACGGAGCGCCATTTACCTGAACCCTGGCTCCATCCGTGAAAGGATCCTGGCGGATTTGGCTGGCACACAAGTTGCATGACTCCCTTGCAGACGCACGATTGGCTGTACGCATAGGAGCAAAGCAATGTCTACCCGACTCAATATCTTCGCGATCTCGAAACCCAATATCCGCATCCTGCATTTTACCTGGTTTGCCTTTTTCATGACTTTTGTGGTCTGGTTGGGTCTGGGTCCGATGATGCCCTTTATCAAGGAATCGCTGGGGCTGACCGATCAGCAGGCCAAGGTGCTGCTGATTCTGAACGTGGCAATGACAATACCCTCCAGAATCGTGGTCGGAATGATGGTGGACAAGTACGGGCCGCGCATCATGTACACCGGCATCCTGGTATTGGGAGGATTGATCAGCATTGCCTTTGCCTGGGCCAACAGCTATGAAACGCTGGCGCTGCTGAGATTCCTCTCCGGCTTCATCGGCGCGGGTTTCGTGGTCGGCATCCGCATGATCAGCGAATGGTTTCCCGCCCGACAAACCGGTATCGCCCAGGGCATCTACGGCGGCTGGGGTAATTTCGGTTCAGCCGGCGCCGCTATGACCCTGCCCTTTATTGCGGCCAATTTCGGTGGCGTCGATGGCTGGCGGTATGCGATCACCGCTGCCAGCCTGGTCGCCATTGCCTACGGCGCCATCTATTACTTCATCGTCTCCAACACACCCAAGGGTTCGACCTATTTCAAGCCCAAGAAGACCGGCGCCATGGAAGTCACCAGCGGCAAGGATCTGCTGATCTATATCCTGATGAATATTCCGCTCTATGCCGCCCTGGCCGTACTGACCTGGAAGCTCTCACCGGCAAAGATGGGACTGATCGGCAGCGGTGTTACCGATGTCATCTACATCCTTCTCGGCCTGCTGTTCCTGTTTCAGAGCTGGAAGGTCTGGAGCGTCAACAAGCATATCTTCAGAGAGCCGGTTCCCGAGCTGCATCGCTACAAGTTCAAGCAGGTTGCCATCCTCGACTGGGCCTATCTGGTGACCTTTGGCACCGAGCTGGCCGTGGTCTCCATGCTGGCAATGTTCTATGTCTCCTGGTTCGAGCTGCCCAAGGTATCGGCGGCACTACTCGCCGGGGTCTATCCATTCATCAATCTGTTTGCACGCCCCGGAGGTGGCTGGATCAGCGACAAGATCGGTCGCAAGCTGACGCTGATGATCGTCTTTTGCGGCATCACTGCCAGCTTTGTCTCCCTGGGCTTTGTCAGCAAGGAGTGGCCGGTGGCGATGGTGGTCGGGCTGACCATTATCGGTGGTATTTTCTCCAAGGCAGGATCAGGCGCAGTCTACGCCATGGTGCCATTGATCCAGCGCCGCATGACCGGGCAGATCGCCGGCATGGCAGGTGCATTCGGCAATGTCGGTGCGGTGATCTTCCTTACCGTCAATTCACTGGTGGAATATGATCAGTTCTTCATGTTCATTGGCGCCATCTCCGGCATCATCTTCCTGCTGATCATCCTCTTTCTGGAAGAGCCGGAAGGCCAGATGGCCGAAATACTGCCCGACGGTACCGTGGAAATGATCGACGTCAAATAGATGCTAGACTGGTACTCCTGTCATGCCTGCCTGAAGAGGCAGGCATGACATACGCAAGCCCGGACAGATAATCCGGCATGGAGCCATTGGCGATTACTGAAGGCACCCTGATTTTGCCGACCCGAAAAACCCGCAACCCAACTTTCCCCTCCCCCGAGCATCCGTCGATCATCCATGAAAGAAAAACTCGAAATCACCATTGGGCAAAGCTCCACCAGGGGCGTCAAGGAGGAAAACGAGGATTTTCACGGCGCATATATTCCCGACGGTCACCAGCGCTGCAACAAGGGCATTGCCATTGCCATTGCCGACGGCATGAGTGGCAGCGACGGCGGCAAGGAGGCCAGCGAACTCAGCGTCAAACAGTTCCTCTCCGATTATTACAGCACCTCGGAATCCTGGACGGTCAAGCGCGCGGTCAACCGGGTGATGACGGCATTGAACAGCTGGCTGTACAGCCAGGGGCAGGAGAAATACGGCTCCGCCAAGGGGTTGGTCACGACCTTCAGCGCCATGATCCTGAAATCACAGACGGCACATCTGTTCCATGTCGGCGACAGCAGGATCTACCGCTATCGTGACAACAAGCTGGTACAGCTCACCAACGATCACCGCGTCTGGATCAGTCATGACAAGAACTACCTGAGCCGCGCCCTCGGCATCGATACCCATCTGGAAATCGACTATCGCCAGACGATCATGCAGCTGGGGGATATCTATTTTCTCAGTACCGATGGTGTACATGATTTTGTCACCGACAACGAGCTGCGCGAGATCATTTCGCAGCATCACAACAATCTGCAGCAGCTGACAGATACCGTTGTCGAAGCCGCAATTACCAACAAGAGCGACGACAACATCACCTGCCAGGCATTGCGCATCGAGATGCTGCCGCGCGCCGACAAGATCGAGTTCTACGAAAAGCTGACCCGGCTCCCCTTCCCGCCCGACCTGAAGGCGGGGAATATCCTGGATGGCTTCAGGATCATCCGCGAACTGAACGCCACTGCACGCAGTCAGGTCTATCTGGCCGAGTCGACGGATGGCGAGCGACATCAGGTCGTGATCAAGACACCTTCCGTCAATTACGAAGACGATCCCTCCTACATCGACCTGTTCCTGCATGAAGAGTGGGTGGCGCGGCGACTCAATTCGCCCCACCTGATCAAGGTCTGCCCGATGCAGCGGCAACGCAAGTTTCTCTACACCGTTGTCGAGTACATCCAGGGGCAGACGCTGAGCCAGTGGATGCTGGACAATCCCAAACCGACGCTGATACAGGTTCGTGGTACCGTCGACCAGATTGCCCGCGGACTGCGTGCCATGCATCGCATGGAGATGATCCACCAGGACCTGAAGCCCGACAATATCCTGATCGACAAGAACAATACGCTGGTCATCATCGACTTCGGCTCAACCAAGGTAGCCGGTCTGGCCGAGATCCAGTCGGTGCTGGAGCACAACAGCATTGTCGGCACAGCCAACTACTCGGCCCCGGAGTACTTCAAGGGTGAACCCGGCTCCTCCCGCTCCGACATCTACTCACTGGGGGTCATCGCCTATGAAATGTTCACCGGCAAGCTTCCCTATGGAGAAGTCACACCAGAGCGGGCTTCACGCAAGAAGTTCATCTACACACCCGCCACCTGCTACAATCCCGGCGTCCCGGAGTGGGTGGATGCCGCGCTGCGCAAGGCGGTACATCCCAATCCCGAAAAACGCTACTCGCTACTCTCCGAACTTGTGGCTGACCTCACTCACCCCAATGAGGCACTAGTTGCAGCAACCGAGTTCCAACCGTTGGCCGAACGCAACCCGATAGCTTTCTGGCGTCTGATCGCTGCCATCGAGTTTCTCATTCTGCTCACTATTGCCATCTCCTATCTCACCTGATCCGGCAATCAGCGTGGCGCGGGCAACCAGCCCGACATTTTTCAAGTCTCCTGCCACCACCTGAAGGTCGCCTACCGCCAATGGTGATGGTCATCACATTCTTTTTTCAGCAGGTCCGATATAAAACTCCGGTAAAAAGTACTCAAGGGAAAGGAATCTCTGCGTTTTCCTGCCAATGGCCTTCGGATATCGAGGAGCGCTTCCGCGCCATTGCCATACCGTAGGGGTTTATATGTTCAGCGATCAGCGACGTAATTTTTTCAAGACCATTTTCGGGCTCTCTCTGCTTGCCTTGTTGCCAAAAGCCCTGCCAGCTTTCGCCAATGACGAATCATCTGCCGACAAGCTTGTCATGGTGAATGGCTGGGTAGTACTTCACTCTGATCTGGAACCGGATTGAACCGCTGCCAATCCAGGCCTGAATTGACAACCTGCAGACCACATTTCAATTATTAAAAAACATGACTATTCAAGATCTCAACACAATCAAGGGTAATCCATTCAAGGAAAAGCGCTACGATGTCTGCATCTGCGGCACCGGCCCGGCAGGCATGACCCTGGCACTGAAACTCTCCAGGAACTTCAAGGTCTGCCTGCTGGAGGCGGGGGGACTGTACTTCAGCGAGGAATCGCAGTCGCTCTACAAGGGGGAGGTGACCGGTGAGGATTACGCCGACCTCGACCAGATTCGTTTCCGACAGTTTGGCGGCTCCTCAGTCGCCTGGGGCGGCACATGCCGACCGCTGGATGCCAGGGATTTCAAACACCGAAAGCTGGTGAAAAACAGTGGTTGGCCCATCAGCCGCGAAGATGTCGATCCCTACCTTGCCGAAGCACGCGAGATCCTCGATGCCAACCACGGTGAAAAGGAAGTCTGCCATCACGAGGGCAAGGACTGGCTGCCCCGGCTGGAGGGCTATGAGGAGATGCGCTACTGGGAGAGCTATCCGCGTACCAACGTCGGCGTCAAGTATCGCGAATTCGTCGAGAACAACCAGAATCTGGACTGCTTCCTGAACGCCAATGTCACCGACATCCGGCTGGGTGAAGATCTGCAAACGGTAACCGGCTTTGAAGTTACCAGTTACCACGATCGGAAATACATCATCAATGCCCGGGAATTCGCGGTGGCTGCCGGTGGCATAGAAAATCCGCGGATATTGCTGAATGCCAAAAACCAGATCAAGGCCGGAATCGGTAATGAGAAGGGGCTGGTCGGGCGCTTCTTTTGCGAGCATCCCCACCACCAGCTGGGTGAATTCATTCTGGAAGACGAACCCAAAAAGGTACTCAGAGCGGAACAGAAGAAGGAATGGAAGCCGATCGATCACATTGGCCGATTCTTCAAACCCACCGACGCAATGATGGTGGAGAAGAAAGTGCTCAACCACTCGCTGGAAATGCAGCCCGGGCCACCGCCCGAACCAACCTCCAGCGATGGCTTCTTCAAATCCACGCTACGCTCGATGCTCTGCGCTGCGGACTATATTCGCGATACCGCCGAAGCGATCAAGGGTGGCGCCGTCACCTGTGACCACAAGGTCGATGGGTATGTCACCATTTCCGCCGAGCAGGAGCCCAATTATGAAAGCCGGGTACGCCTGTCCAAACAGAAGGATCGCTTTGGCCTGCAGAAGGCCGACCTCTACTGGTACCACTCGGATCTCGATCGCAAGACTGTCAGGGATGCCGCCTACTACGCGGCAAAGAAGCTGGCGCTGACACATACCGGCAGGGTCAGACTGGAGCGCTGGTTGCGTGAGGACGACGTGCACCTGCCCGGTCCCCACGCCAATACCGCATCATTTGTCTACGGCCCACATCACATGTGTTCCACCCGCATGTCCGACTCTCCCGAAACCGGCGTTGTCGATAGCGACTGCAAGGTGTTTTCCTGCAACAATCTCTATATCGCGGGATCGAGCGTCTTTTCTTCCGGAGGCTTTGCCAATCCTACCTTGACCATCGTCCAGCTCGCACTGCGCCTGGCGGAACATCTGGATGGCAAGTTCAAAACCACCGCCTGAGGACTGACCCTCTTGGTCATCTTCTGTTGCAGTTCCCTCCATCATGCCGGAGGGAGCTGCACCATGGGTTGGTTAATGTGTCATTCATAGAGGCAGCGGAACCGCAAACTTGTCCCGGCCCGGGAAAACCAGGGAAACCCAAACTTCAGAACTTGAGCTGCTATGAATCAAGCAGGGCTTCCACATCCTGGTCTCGCATGCCCAGCAGATAGAGAATGCCGTCGAGCCCCATCGTTGCGATGGAGTGTCGCGCCTTCTCCTTCACCAGCGGCTTGGCATGAAAGGCGATGCCGAGTCCGGCAATGGCCAGCATCGGAAGATCATTGGCACCATCACCCACGGCAATGACCTGCTGCAGACGAATGCCCTCTCTGGCTGCTATCTCCTTCAGCAACTCGGCCTTGCGTGCCCCATCGACAATCTCTCCCCTGACCTCACCCGTGAGTTTGCCATCGCGGAAATCCAGCTGATTGGCAAAGATATAATCGATCCCCAGCCGCTGCTGCAGATGCTCAGCAAAATAGGTGAATCCTCCGGAAAGAATAGCGATCCTGTAGCCCAGCTTCTTCAGATTGGAAATCAGCCGCTCGGCACCATCTGTCAACGGGAGCCGTGCTGCAACACCTGCCAGCACCGACTCATCCATCCCCTTGAGCAATGCCATACGGCGGCGAAAGCTCTCCTGAAAATCGATCTCGCCACGCATCGCGGCTTCGGTGATCCTGGCGACTTGATCTCCCACTCCGGCTTCGGCAGCCAGTTCGTCGATTACTTCCGCCTGGATCAGTGTGGAATCCATGTCGAAACAGACCAGGCGGCGATTGCGGCGATAGATATCATCTTCCTGAAACGCGATATCCACGGCCATTTCCTGTCCAAGATGCAGAAAAGCCGCATGCAGCTCTGCAATATCGGCCACAGCGCCCTTGAGCCACAGCTCTACCGATTCCCGCTGCTTGCTCTGGTCATTGCGCTGGCTCAGGGATATTCGCCCGGATAGGCGGGTGATGCGCTCGATATTGAGCTGCTTGGCCGTGACCACCGCTGCCACCCGAGCGATATGGTCGGCCGTCAGCTCCCGACCCAGCAGCGTTACGATATGGCGGGGTTGCCCCTGCTCGGCCACCCACGCTTCGTAAGCGTCGGCAGTGACCGGGGTAAAGCGGATGC
The DNA here is from genome assembly GCA_964439815.1 of uncultured Thiotrichales bacterium. Taxonomy (GTDB): domain Bacteria; phylum Pseudomonadota; class Gammaproteobacteria; order UWMA-0217; family UWMA-0217; genus JALSHZ01. Next base: position 9,164 of record CAYTPO010000188.1, on the reverse strand, counting down.
TGAGCCCCTGCTCATGCGTGCTGAACAGCAACTCCTTGAACACCGCACATGAGGCGGCTTCCTCGGGGACGAGCGCCAGCACACCGAGCGACAGCGTATCGTGAATGACCGACTGGCCAATATCGAGAATCGATACCCCGTATCTGGCGAGAATGGAAGTCAGCGATACAGTGATGCCGGGGCGGTCTTCTCCGGAAACCTGGACGAGAACGATTTCAGACACGATGACGCCGCGCTAACCCGCCTGCTCGATTTTTGCCCAGGAATCCCGCAATGTCACGACCCGGTTGAAGACCAGCCGATCGCTATCGACACGATCACGGCAGAAATAACCTTCTCGCTCGAACTGGAACTGCTGGTCGGCCGGTGCATCGGCCAATGAAGGTTCCACCATGGCCTGTTCGATCACGATCAGCGATTCCGGATTCAGGTCCGTTTTCCAGTCGTCTCCCGCCTGTCTGCTTTTAAGCAACCGGTCATAGAGGCGAATCTCCGCCGCGACACCATATTCAGCCGAGACCCAGTGAATCACGCCTTTCACCTTGCGCCCTTCGGGGTTGCGGCCCAGCGTTTCCGGATCGTAGCTGCAGATCAGCTCAATGATTTCACCCTGCTCATCCTTGATCACTTCATCGCAGCGAATCACGTAACTGTTGCGCAGGCGGACTTCCCCACCAGTAACCAGCCGCTTGAATTTCTTGTTGGGTGCCACTTCGAGGAAATCATTGCGGTCGATACAGACTTGCCGCGAAAACGGCAGGATACGCTCCCCCATGGAAGCATCCTTGGGATGACTCGGCGCATGCAGCGCCTCTTTTTGCCCCTGCGGGTAATTGCTGATGGTCACCTTGAGCGGATTCAGCACGGCCATCCGGCGCGGCGCGGAGGCATCCAGATCCTCACGAATACAGCTCTCCAGCACACCCATCTCGATACTGTTCTCCTGCCGGGTGACACCGATCCGTGCACAGAACTCGCGAATAGAGGCCGGTGTAAAACCACGGCGGCGCAGCCCGGCAATGGTCGGCATGCGGGGGTCGTCCCAGCCATCGACCAGCCCCTCATCGACCAGCTGGGTCAACTTGCGCTTGCTCATGACCGTGTATTCCAGGTTCAGCCGGGAGAACTCGATCTGCTCGGGATGGCAGTCGATGGTGATATTGTCCAGCACCCAGTCATACAGTGGCTTGTGGTCGGCAAATTCCAGTGTGCACAGCGAGTGGGTGATCCCTTCGAGCGCATCGGAAATGGGGTGGGTGAAATCGTACATGGGGTAGAGGCACCAGCTATCCCCTGTCTGGTGATGCACCAGCCCACTGCGAATCCGGTACAGCACCGGGTCACGCATATTCATATTGCCCGCAGCCATGTCGATCCTTGCCCGCAATACCTTGCTGCCATCGGCAAATTCACCCGCTCGCATGCGCTGAAACAGGTCATGGTTCTCGGCAACGGAGCGCTCCCGGTAGGGGCTGTTTCTGCCCGGCTCGGTCAGCGTGCCGCGGTACTCGCGCATCTCCTCGGCATTCAATTCACAGACATAGGCCAGCCCCTTGTCGATCAGCTCCAGCGCATATCCGTACAACTTCTCGAAGTAGTCCGAGGCGAAATACAATCCGGCCCATTCATAACCCAGCCAGTGCACATCCTGCTTGATGGCCTCGATGAATGACTCATCCTCCCTGGCGGGATTGGTGTCATCAAAACGCAGGTTGCAACACCCCTGGTAATCCTCGGCAATACCGAAATTGACGCTGATCGATTTGGCATGACCGATATGCAGGTAGCCATTGGGCTCAGGTGGGAAGCGGGTACAGACCTTGCTGACCTTGCCGCTGGCAAGATCGGTGTCGATGATCTGGCGAATGAAATTTGTGGGCTTGTTCTCTTCCATTGTCAAGGGTGATGCTTCCAGGTCAGTGTTGGGGCCGGTTATTGTACCGACATTTCACTGGCAGTGGTGCATCCTGTTGTATCCCGGGCGGATGCTGCCAGCTGTTGCCAGCTATCGAGTTGCTGATGATTGTGGAACACTGCTTCACGACTGAGCTTGGACAGATGGAATTCCCGCGCCAGTTCGCCCACCGACAACAACTGGTCACCACTGTAACTGTGCCCCAGGCGCGCCAGATAATTGATCACCGCTGCCGGATGATAGCCCGCCTCCCGCAGCTGGCTCAGTGTACATGTGGTCAGGTCCTGTCGCTCATCCCGGGTATCGCCCAGCACCATGGGCAAATGACCATAGACGGGCATCGGCATTCCCAGTACCTGCAGCAGCGCCAACTGGGCCGGCAGATCATCACGTTCATGGTAAGCGCGAAAACGGTGGGAAATACCATCCAGAGAATCATCGATGGCTCGGGTGAACAGCATTTCCGCCTCTCCATTGCTGCGACGCACAACAAATGCGCCCACCTCTTCCGCCTGGCATTCACGCTCACCCAGCACCAGATCGTCATAGTGACAAGTCCAGCCCGGCGGTGGTTGCACCCGCAGCACGGCCTTGTGACCCTGGTCGATCTTTTTCTGCCGCCCCTGTCTGTTCAGGCGATTGCAGCCTCCCGCATAGTGGGGCTGAATGCCAGAGTCCAGTTGTGCCTTGTACACAGTCTCCAGCTCGCGCTCGGTACAAAAACAGGGAAATGCCACCTCCATCTCGATGAGTTTGACATAGAAGGCCGCGTAGACAGCGCTGCGTCGGGAGCGAAGATAAGGGCCATGCTCACCGCCAATATCCGGCCCTTCATCCCATTCCAGGCCAAGCCATCGCAGCTCATCCAGCACCCCATCGGTATTGGCCGGCTGTTTGCCATCGAGACTATCTTCTATTCGCAAAATGAACGGCTGTCGATAGCGGCGCGCCAACAGCATATTGAACAATGCAATCCTGGCTTCATCCAGCCTGATCCCCTGCAACGACGATGTTGCAAATCCCGTTCTTATTCGGATTTTCTTCTTCATTCATGGCCCACTCCCTGGAGGGCCAAAAGCCTGTTTGTCCGGTTGGTCCCAAATCCACCGGTTTCCTGCGCGGCAGTGTAACCCAATCAGGGTATCCACACCGGGTAAACAGATTATTGAGAAGAATAAGCAGATGAGTGCCAGACAGGCACAAAGAAAGAGGATCGCATCCTTGCGATCAAGCCAAACTCGGGAAAACAGATCCCGATCCCCGTTCAACAACCTTGTCGAACAGGGTCAATCCTTCAATATCTCAGAAGAATGATTACAAGCACCAGCAACAACAAACCTATGATCTTGTCCAACATGCTTTCAACCCCGCCCGGAAAATCCCTCTGCCGCGGCATCCTGTTACTATCGAGTCTTGTGAATCCCATTATCGTACCCTCTGGTAAGAATTCGGGCTAAGCCACTGATTACAGTGTGTTATTAGTACGCTATGGATTGGATATTGGCAGCATTACCTACACAATAACGTGATGCACCTCCCAATTTTCAACAAAGAAAGCACATACCGTTCCAAAATTGACGCCCAAAGGGGCAGAAAGGCAGGAATGAACCTCCTGCCAGAAAGGAATACCTCATGTAATCGCAACTACTCAGCTACTGCCAGGAGCCTGTCGGACTTTACCGTTTAAAACGAAAATCATTGGAACAATCAGGCAGCATCCATGCTCCGAAACCCGGGCAGCCATCACGTTACCCTGAATCCGGAAAGGGGTAGTCAATTACAGCGGGCATCACACTGGCGGCACAGGCGGATCATGTACATCATCATGATCAGGCTGATCAGTGCAACAAACGCTATGATCAATCCGACTTCGCGCCACAGCTTGCGTTCATACTGTTCGACATAGTGCGCTTCGGGAATATCAAGCAGACGCCACTTGCTCCCGGCTATGAATTTGCCGACCTTGGCGCGCCGGCTTTCGTCTGCGGACAGATGGATATCCCGGCCAAGCACTTCGCGGCTGCCGCCGGCACCTATTTCTATCAGGGTCGGGTTGTCATTGTGAACAAACAACAGCTGCTGCCCCGGGGGAGCATGCGTCTTCGCGATTTCAGCCAGATGCGAAGGAAAGAAACTGACAAAGAAGATCCGCGCCACACCGGCGACACTCAGCGGCACCATGACATCATAATGGTACCCCGATGGATTCGGGTGGATGGACACCAGGTTCTGCTTGCCAACCGGGTGACCCTTGGTCACACCTCCCATGAATTCCGCAAGATCCTGCTGACACACCTCTCCAACCCGGGTTTCAATATCGGATAAAACCGGAATCCCTTCGGGTGTGGCGATGGTAAAGGTGAAGACATTGTCAAAACGCGCCTTGAGACGGTTTCTCAGCTGAACCTTCGTGGCTTCATCGTTGGGGTAGAACGCCAGCCTGGTGATCAGGTCACGATACTCATCAGCAAACAGCGAGACCATCTTCTTGGTTTCGAGAATGTGGATGGAAGCGGCAAACGCAGCGCCATCGACGACAGCCTCCTGCATCCCTCGCTGATAATCCTTGAACTCGCGAATCCGTTCGATGGTGTTGACGATCAGTACCATGGATACAATGAGTATCATCAACAGACTGAGTGAAGCAGCAGGGAGTTTGCTCATGTATCTGACTCGGCAGCGGAAAGGGAGACAGGGGAAACACGACTTGAATTCCCATACTGTAATTCGGTGATTATAGAAGACTTCATCATTTGCAAACAAGCGCGGCAACCCCTTTCACATTACGGGTTTGCGCTATATCATGTCGCGCTTTGGTCCAACTTCGAGGCATAAGCCATGGCGCTGTTTCGCAAATCCGGCCTGTTGATCCTATTTTTTATTCTTATGACAGGATGTAATTCAATGAGCGAGTCCAATAATCCAAAAGTTACAATGGAAACCAACAAGGGCACGATCGTGCTGGAGCTGTATCCAGACAAGGCGCCCAAGACCGTTGCCAACTTCATCTCCTACGTCAAGGATGGCTTCTTCGACGGGACGATTTTCCATCGCGTCATCCCCAACTTCATGATCCAGGGTGGAGGCTTCACCGAGGACATGCAGCAGAAAGAAACCAAGGCACCAATCGAGAACGAAGCCAACAACGGGTTGACCAACGACCTCGGCACCATTGCGATGGCCAGAACCGGCAACCCGCATTCCGCCACGGCACAGTTTTTCATCAACACCAAGGACAATGGCTTCCTCAACTTCAGCGCACCGACCCAGCAAGGTTGGGGTTATTGCGTATTCGGCAAGGTCGTCGAGGGGCTGGATATCGTCCAGGAGATCGAAAAAGTGGCGACCGCCAACAAGGCGGGACATCAGGACGTTCCGGTCGATGCAGTCGTCATCACCAAGGCCACCGTCAGCGAATAACCGACCCCGACTCCGGCTTTCTCCCGAAAGCCGGAGTCATCAACCCTTCCCCATCCCCGCCCATGAGCAAAACGCTGTTCATTTCCGACCTTCACCTCGATACCCATCGACCCACTATCGTGCAGTTGGCAGCAGCTTTTCTGAGAGATCGGGTTACTCGCAGCGATGCACTCTATATCCTGGGGGATCTGTTCGAATACTGGATTGGTGATGATCAGCCAACCCCGGGGCTGGAGCCCGTGCTCGAAGCCCTTCTGACAGTAAAGCAGGCGGGCGTCCCTGTTTTCCTGATCACCGGGAATCGTGATTTTCTGCTGGGTGACAGCTTCTGCCATCACCATGGTATGACGCGGCTGTCGGATTCGGCCATCATCGATCTGTACGGTCAACCCACGCTGATCATGCATGGCGATACGCTGTGTACTGACGACATCCAATATCAGCAATTGCGTGTCATGCTACGCGACCCCGCCTGGCAGCAGCAGTTTCTCGCACTGCCCTTGCCGGAGCGCATCAAGCAGGCACTGGCGCTGCGCAAGCAGAGTGAAAGCGAAACCGGCGACAAGGACGAACGGATCATGGACGTCAATACCGACACCGTGGCTGCGGCAATGAGGCAGCACGGTGTCACGCGGCTGATTCATGGCCATACCCACCGCCCCGCCATGCATGATTTTCAGCTCGATGGCCAGTCGGCACAACGCATCGTCCTGGGTGACTGGTATCAGTCCGGCAGTGTCCTGAGCTGCGACGACAGCGGTTGCCATCTCGAACGCATCGACGGCTGATTCACTCTCTCTTCATACCCGAACGATCCAGCGTAATGCGCTGATACTGATCGGCAACAGTAAACAGATCATCACTCATCTGGCGCTGCTCGAACCCGACCAACTCCCGTACAAAACCGCGATAGTCCCATTCCCGCAGCGGAAAACCGTAGCCCAGATGCTTGTCCGGATAGTAGATGAGATTGGCCATCATGCAGGGGTTACGCATCTCTACCGGCGTCTTGTCCAGATTCTCGATCTGCTGCGACGACAGCGTGAGCAGATATTCCCGCATGGCGGCCACGACGTCCGGCAGCATACCCGGCACAGCGACCACGTCATAACAACGTTTGCCCTGGGTCTGCAGTGTCTTGTGCACCGGCTGCTGCGAGCCGAGGCGCGGCATATCCGAAGTGTCATTGTCCCTGACATCCATTTCCGGCTTGCTGCCGACAGGGAGCTTCAGGGACTTGCGACTGATCACCAGCACCGTCTTGTCATCGGCATTGACGTTCAGGATCGTCTGCTGGGCGCGATCGTACAACAGATAGCTTTTGGCATCGGCACCATCATCCATGCGCAGAAACTCGCGGGTCACCAGCATCCGCAACGGATACGGCGTCACGCCCTCCTCCTGCTCCTGAAACTGGAGCACGGTAGCCGCAACCATTGTCGGCTGTTTCACCTTGGCAGTATCGGTCGATGCCTCTTGCTGCCCGCAAGCGGCAAGTAGCGCAGCGAGCAGCGCAATCCATACAAGTCGTTTCAAATTCAGTACTCCAGATTTTCCAGTTGCCTGAGTTCTTGTTCGCTAAAGCCGGCCTTGAGCCGTGCTTCCACATGAAATGGGCCTTTCACCCGCCCCGGCAGATACTCTCTGACAAGCTGGATGAAGGTTTCCTGCGGCTCCAGCCCGCGGCGCTCGCAGACCCAGTGATACCAGCGATTGCCAATGGCGACATGCCCTACCTCATCATGCAGGATGATTTCCAGGATCTCCGCACCGCGTTCATCACCATATTGCCGTAGCCGCTCGATCATCGGCGGCGTCACATCCAGCCCTCGCGCTTCGAACACCCGCGGTATCAGTGCCATCCGCAGCAACAGATCGCTATCGGTACGCATCGCCATGTCCCACAGACCGTTATGTGCGGGAAAGTCGCCGTAGCCATAGCCCTGGTTCTCAAGATGCTCGACCAGCAATTGATGGTGGTAGACCTCCTCCCGCGCCACCTGAATCCAGCCCGAGTAGTACGCCCCGGGCAGGCCGTGAAACCGGTACACGGCATCCAGCGCCAGATTGATCGCATTGAACTCGATATGCGCCAGAGCATGCAGGAAGGCAGCATGCCCGCCGGGAGAGAACAGCTTGCGCTGCTTGAGCTCCCGCGGGTGTACCAGCAGCGGACGCTCGGGTCGACCAGGCCGGGGAACCGGCTCTGCCACCCCCAGCTCGGGATTCGCCAGAAGTTCATCGGCATCCCAGGCGTGGGACAACGTATCCAGCAATGACTGCTTCTCCGCTAGCTCAGTGGCCATCAACGCCTGGCAGGCAGCGTCATGCACGGTTTGTCGACTCATTCTTCCGTCCACTTCGGATATTGTCGCAGCAGTCTAAAACCCAGCAGCACACCACGCAATGCAAAAAACAGCAGCATGGCCAACCATAGTCCGTGGTTCTGCAATGGCCGCAACAGAAACCAGAGCAGATAGAACCCCGCAACCGACAACAGCATGGTGTTGCGCATGTCCCTGCTCGAAGTTGCGCCAACAAATACACCGTCCAGCCAGAAAGCCCAGACGCCCACCAGAGGTAGCACGACAACCCACACCAGGTATCCTCTCGCCGCCTCCCGGACATCAGGCAGCGTTGTCAGCCAATCGATCCAGACTTGCCCAAACAGCAGGAAGATCAGTGCAATCGCGACAGCCTGTGCCATTGACCAGATTGCCGTCAGCTTCAAGGCTCGCCCCAGACGCCTGCCATCTCCACGTCCCAGCGCATGCCCCACCAGCGCTTCGGCAGCATAGGCAAAGCCATCAAGACCAAATGCCGCCAACACGAACATATTCAGCAATACGGCGTTAGCGGCCAGAATCGTCGCCTCCTGCCGCGCACCCTGGGCAGTAAAGAAGGTGAAAACCGTCATCAATGCGATAGTGCGCAGAAACAGATCCTTGTTCAGCTGGAACAGCTGCGCTGCTTCGCCGGCAACAAACAGCCGCCGGTTCTGCAGTAACGCCTGCCATGCGTGCTCATGACGGAAAGCCAGGTGGCAACCAAGCCCGAAAGCCAGAATCTCGGACATTACCGTTGCCAGTGCCACACCCTCGACATTCATCCCCAGCAACGGTACAAACAGCAGATCCAGCAGCATATTGGCGCCATTGTTCAGCAACAGTAGCAACAACACCAATTGTGCCTTGTGACGACCGATAAACCACCCGGTCAGCACATAGATACCCAGCAGGAATGGTGCACCATAGATGCGAATACCGAAATAGCGGCGGGCATCGCCAGCCACCCCGTCCGGAGCCCCCATCAGCCGGATCCCCCAGTCGGCAAGAAGCCCTTGAAGAAGGATCAGCGACACCCCAACCACAGCGGCAATTACCAGCCCCTGGGCCAGCGTGCGCGCCATGGACGCCTCATCATCCGCACCGAGAAACTGGGCTGTGCGGCCGGTCACCCCCATCCGCAGAAAATTGAAGATCATGAAGAGAAAGGCAAACAGACTGCTGGCCAACGCCACCGCTGCCAGGTAGCGCACCTCCTCCAGATGTCCCATCACTGCCGTATCCACCATACCCGCCAGCGGTATCGTGATACCGGATAGAATCATGGGAATGGCAATTGCCAGGACACTCTGATGGCTGAGCGATGAAGAAGTAATACTGGAATCCACAATCAGGGGGTTGGGCTAGGACTGCCTATTACCCACAAACATAGCTAGACAACAGCTCCATGATTTTGCAAAGAAAATCCTTCACACATCAACTGAAGCGCGGAATAGCCGCGCCAAATTGTCTGATGTCCCGGAGGGGGATCGGTAGAGCGATTG
>CAYTPO010000187.1:0-6273 GCA_964439815.1 uncultured Thiotrichales bacterium | reverse complement strand
CGACCACACCCTGCAACTCGCCCACAAACTGGAAGCCCTGACCGGGCTGGAATCGCGCCCCACCATCCTCGGCCACCTGCAGCGTGGCGGCACCCCATCAGCCGGCGACCGCCTGCTGGCCACCCGACTTGGCTCTGCCTGCGCCAACTACATCAACCAGGGCATCAGCGGTGTCATGGTCGCAGCCCGAGGTGAAGGCGCCGAAGCTGTGCCACTGGAAGAAGTCGCCGGCAACAAGAAACTGGTACCGGTGGATCATCCCTGGATAGAAAGCGCCAGAAACGTTGGGGTTTGCGTGGGGGAATAATTCCCCTCACATAACCACACAGCGCCCCAACCCGCCCGGGAGCACACGACAAACAGCAACGTTATAGCGTGTAGCCAACTCCGCCGGGAACGCACACTTATCCCGGCCTACCGATCTGCTCAAATGCATCCCAACCACCTCATAGGCCGGAATAAGTGACAGCGTTTCCGGCACTTCATTGTATCAAGCAATAGCTGACTGCAAGCTCACCCAAACTGTCGTCGGAACCGCCAGACGCCAAAACCGAACACCATGCCGCCCAATGCCGTGAGCTGCAGGATTTCGGGCCAGAGGATAGCGATGCCGGCTCCCTTGAGGAGGATGCCGTAGCTGAGCGTTGTGTAATAGAACAGCGGCGAGAGGTGCATGGCGTTGCGCAGCAAGGGGGGCATGGCTTCTGGAGGTGTCCAGGCGCCGGAGAGGAGTAGCAGGGGCATCATGATGAGGATGACCAGCATGACGACCTGACCAAGGTTGCGACTGAGCGTGGCGATGAACAGGCCAAGGCCGCAGGTGGCGAAGACATACAGTGCAGTCACTGCAAAGAACAACGCCAGATCACCTTGCAACGGCACATGAAAGGCAGGCACGATGACGAGAAACAGGCTGACCGCTGTCCCCGACAGAATTACCAGCCCCATGGCGGCCACCTTGGAGAAAAGTATCTGTGTGGAGCTGAGCGGCGAGACGATCAGCTGTTCGATGGTACCGCGCTCCTTTTCGCGCACGGCGGCGGCCGCCGGCAGCATCAGTGACAACATGGTGATGACAGTCAGCATTTCGGAAATGGACATGAACCAGCTGTTCTTCTGATTGGGGTTGTAATAGACGCGGTGTTCATCCAGCAGCACCGGAATATTCTGCAACTGCACGCCCCCCATCCTGCGGGTCGCAAGCTCCTGTGCGTAGCTGGCGACGATCCGTGTGGCATAGGTAGTGGCGAGTATTCCCAGGGTGGCATTGCTGGCATCGATTTGCAGTTGCACCGTAACCACACGACCACGCCGCAGATCCTTCTGAAAATCGGCAGGGATATCCAGCACGGCCAGCACATCGCCATGATCGAGCATCTGCCGCGCCTGATGCGCACTGTCGAGTTCCCCGCGCAAGGTGAAATACGGCTCCTGAAATCGGTAGATCAGATCCCGTGACGCCTCGCTGTGATCATGATCGAGCACCGCAATCGAAGCATGCTTCAGATCGATCTCGATACCCTTGCCGGCGATATAGATATCCGCTGAAAAGAAATAGACAATAACCAGCAGCAATACCGGATCACGCGAGAGCTGCTTCAGCTCCTTCAGCATCAGCGCCCCTACCCGACTCCACCACAGTGCCAATGCCTTCATTGCCGCGGCCTTTTGTGGAAGCTGAAATAGCCAATGGTCCACAGCACGATCGCATAGAGCGCCAGCGCAAGCACATCACCCCATAAAACCGTCCCCCAATCCCTTGAGAAAACTGCCCCAGACGATGCGCAAATAATACATCGCCGGAAACAGCTGCGCCTCGAACTGCGTTTCAACCCCCATCGATTCGATGGGTACCAGCAGCCCGGAATAGAGCATCGCCGGAATAAAGGTAATCACCATGGTCAGCAAGGCAGCCGCCGCCTGGGTGCGAACCATCAGCGACACCAGCAGGCCAACCCCGGTGGTGCAGATGACGTACACCAGCGATGCGACAAAGAAGAACACCACGCCCCCCTTGAATGGCGCGCCAAACAGGAATACCGCCAGACACCAGACCAGCACGATATTGATGGCTGAAATTGCCACATAGGGGAGCAGTTTGCCGAGCAGAAACTCACCACGGGTCACCGTCGAGGCATAAATATTGTAGATGGAGCCATTTTCCCGTTCACGCACAATGCCCAATGCGGTCAGAAACGGCGGCGCCACCATCAGCACCAGCATGATCAGCCCCGAGGCCAGCGACCAGCCACTGCGAATCGCCTGATTGTAGAGATACCGGGTCGTCAGCCGGACCGGTTGCACGGCTGCACCGGCCTGCTCCGATGTCAGCCCCATCTTGCGGCTGAGATGGCGGCGCAACAGGTCAGCGCTGAAATCGCTATTGATCGCGGCGACATACCCCTTGCTTACCTGCGCACGGTAGGGAAATACGCCATCCACCAGACTTTGCACCGCTACGCTGCGCCCCGCCAGCAGCCGGTTCTGGAAATCGGGCGGGATCACTATGGCAAAACGGATGCTGCTCTCGGCCAGGAGACGATCCAGCTCACGGGTGTCCCTGGCCTCCCCCTGGTAATCGAAATAGCGCGAATCGATAAAACGATGCAGATATTCCCGACTGAGCGCGCTGCGATCATAGTCCACGGTAGCGAAGGGGATGTTTTCCACATCGAAGGAGAGTCCATAACCCAGCACCACCAAAATCAGTGTCGGCACGACGAAAGCCATAGCCAGCAACAACCGGTCACGCAGGATTTCGCGGGTTTCCTTCCAGGCAACGGCGGCGGTGCGCTGCAGATTCATTTTCCCTTCTCCGCCTGTTCCCGCGCGAGAATACGGTAGACAAAAACATCCTCCAGACTCGGCTCACGCAACCGCACGGCCAGCAATTCCACACCGCTACCCGCCAGCAGGGAGGCAATTCTTGCCTGCTGCAACGCACTGTCACGCACCAGCAGGTGGATCTGCTTGCCGAACAGCGCCGCACCGGAATAGCCGGCATGCTCCAGCACCCGCAACGCCAGCAAGGGCCGGTCGGTCAGTAGCGCAAGCAACTCCCCTGCCTCGCTGCGCAGCGCTGCCTTCATCTGCGCCGGGCTGGCATCGGCAATGATCTGGCCGGCATGCATCAGCGCCAGGTGATCACAATGCTCCGCCTCGCTCATGTAATGGGTCGTCACCAGAATTGCGACCCCCTGCACCCGCGCCAGCCGCACCAGAATCTCCCAGAAACGACGCCGGCCCACCGGATCGACACCTGATGTGGGCTCATCCAGAAACAGCACTTTGGGCTGGTGTACCAGCGCACAGCCCAGCGCCAGCCGCTGACGAATCCCCATGGGCAGGCTTCCGGCAAGACGATCCTCGACACCCTGCAGCCCCGCCATACCGATCACCCACTGGATACGCCGGGCAAAACGGTCACGCGGCACGGCATAGATTCGGGCATACAGGCGGATATTCTCCAGCACGGTCATATCCTGATACAGCGAAAACGCCTGCGACATATAGCCGATGCGCGCCTTAATGTCCTGCCCGGCCCGCCGCATATCCGCCCCTGCCACACGCCCTTCACCGTCGCTGGGAGCGAGAATCCCGGTCAGCATCTTGATGGCCGTGGTCTTGCCCGCACCATTGGCCCCGAGCAGGCCGAAGATCTCACCCTGGCGAACCTCGAAACTGACCCGATCAACGGCACGAAACGTCCCGAAATCCCGGCTCAGCTGATTGGCCGCAATGGCAATGCCGTCGTCGATCCGGGTCACTTCCTCCGTCAACACCGCATCATCCATCACTACCTGCGACACCAGACTCCTACGGTAGAGCAAGGCGATAAAGGCATCCTCCAGCTCCGGCTCCTCAGCCGCCAGATGTTCAACCTTCACTCCTTTCAGCGGCAGTCTTACCCGTGCCTCGGCCTCATCCGGCCCTGCCTCATCGACAAATACCCGCAATCGGCTACCCACTGCCTCAACCTGGCGAAACGCCGCTTTCAGCATCGCCAGCGCTTCGATCTGCGGGGTTGCCTGCAGCGTAACGATGCTGCCCGGCGCCTCGGCCAGAATCTGCTCCGGCTCCCCCTGCGACAGCACCTCACCGTCATACATCAGCGACAGCCGATGAAAGCGGGAGGCTTCATCCATATAGGCAGTGGAAACCAGCGCAGTGATGCCGCGTTCGCGCAACAGTTCGGCCAGAATCGCCCAGAAATCACGCCGGGAAACGGGATCGACCCCGGTGGTCGGCTCATCCAGGATGACCAGATCGGGTTCATGGATCAGCGTGCAGATCAGTCCCAGCTTCTGCTTCATCCCGCCGGAGAGCTGTTTCATGCGGCGCTCACGAAATGGTGCCAGCCGCGTCATCTCCAGCAGACGCTGCTTGCGCCGCGCCAGTTCATCGCCCGGAACCTGCCTCAGCTCGGCAAAGAAGTCGATATTTTCCTCGATCGACAGTTCGGGATAGAGATTCAGCCCCAGCCCCTGTGGCATGAAACCAATGCGTGCCTTGACGCGCTCCGCCGCTTTCTCCGAATCGACCCGCACACCAAAGACATCGACCACCCCACCCTCAAAATCGAGCACACCGGCTATGGCCTTCATCAGGCTGCTCTTGCCAGCGCCATCAGGACCGATCAGGCCATAGATTTCCCCTGGATAGATCTGCAATGAGGCATCTCGCACCGCCATGCGGCGTTTGTAGCGCTTGAGAAAGCGCCTGACGTCAACGGCAGGTTGCAGATCGTCCCCGGCTACCAGCGCGGCTTCGCCCACGGAGCCTCCTCCTGCCAGCGGATCACTGCATCTGCGGGCAGGCCGGGCGTCAAGCGGCGATCGGGATTGTCATCGAGATACAGCTTGACCGCATACACCAGCTTGACGCGCTCATCCGGTGTCTGCACCTCCTTTGGCGTAAACTCCGCTTGTGAAGCGATATACCGCACTGTGGCACTGAAAGGTTGTGACGGAAAGGCATCCGTATGAATTCGTGCCGGCAACCCCACGCGCAGCTGACCTATCTGCTGCTCCGCCACATAGACCTTGAGGTAGAGCCGATCCAGGTTGACGATATCGAACAGCGGCATTCCTGCGGCAATCACCTCCCCTTCATCGACAATGCGCTCCATCACCCGGCCGGTCGCCGGCGCGGTAATACCGAGATCATCCAGGCTGCTCTGTGCCTCCGCCAACACCGCCTCTGCCTGTCGAACCCCGGCTGCGAGCGCATCGACATCACTTTCCCTTGCCTTGATCTGCTCATATCCCAGCTGGGCCCCGGCAAACTGCTTTTGCGCCTGCACCACCGCAGCCCTGGCCGTGGTGACATCCGCCTGCGCAACCTTCAACGCCAGCTCCGCCTGCTCGACGCGTTCGCGATCCACAGTATTCTTCTGCAGCAGGGTTTGCAGGCGCCTGACATCACGTTGCTGCTGCGCCACCCGAGCCCGGGCAGCACCCAGCAACGCCTGCGCATGATCCACATCAGCCCTGGCCGCTGCCACCTTCAGCGGCACATCATTGCGTAGCATTTCCAGCCCGCTTTTTCCCGCTTCAAGCCGTGCCTGGGCTACGGCAACGGCTGCTTCGGCCTGCTGCACCTTCGCCTCGATCTGCGCGGCATCCATTTCTGCCATCAACTGGCCCTTTTCAACCCAATCACCTTCCCGGGCCAGCAGGCGCCGCACCCGGCCTGGGTACTTGCCGGACACCGAATAGCGATCACCCTCAAGCCTGCCATTCGCCTGAATCAGCCCTTCCGGTAACGGCTCCGGTTGTGCCCACCAGAACGCGACACCGGCTGCAACCAGCAATACCATCGAGGCGGAGATCATTATCGAGTGTTTCTTCATCACATCATGCCTTTCGGGAAACTTGCCACGCCAGGAGCCCGTCGAACTTAACCGTTTGAAGCGAAATCACTGCGGGCGCAGCCAAACAGCGTTAACTCCGACAGGCTCCTGGAACAGCTTGCAGCGTAGTAAATTACTATAGGGCCGCATTGACATCCGGGACTGTCACATGGGTGACAGCCGGTTGAAACCGGTTATTTCATGATGCTATGAATTAAAGGATGGAAGTAGCGGCGGGCACGTCGTTCCTCCTTTGCCCACCCTACCCGGTATAGTTACTGTTAGCCCGCCTTATTCATGGTGGATCGCGGATCCTGGCGCTGGACTGGTGCGTCTGGGCGCTGCGCTGGAGCGAAATTTGTAGCAATAGCTACAACTTGAGTGAAGCGCAAGCGCAGGCGTGTCAGAACAAGCCAGGGCCG
>CAYTPO010000186.1:0-2101 GCA_964439815.1 uncultured Thiotrichales bacterium | reverse complement strand
AACAGCCAGGATTCGACAGGTGATAGTCAACATCGCAAACCCGAGGTTTAAACCCGTCTTATTCAAGATGGCGGCTAAAGCCTGTGATAAGCAAATGAACGCAATGACAAACCCTTGAGAATCCCGTTTCACCCATAGGTTAAGCGGGTATTTTTTGATCCGCAGTGGAATCAATGGCTTATGCCAGTGGCCGCGTTCAAGCCTCGGATTCAGGAGCATGCTAGGATAACGACCTTGTTCGGCTATCTCCCCGGGTATGCTCCATGTCCGATATTCAACACGATTTTCTCGCGCTGGCGCTGGAACGCCAGGTTCTGCGCTTTGGTGAATTCACCCTCAAGTCCGGTCGCACCAGCCCCTATTTTTTCAATGCCGGCCTGTTCAACACCGGCGGCGCACTTGCCCGGCTCGGCCGCTTCTATGCAGCGGCCATTACTGCTGCTGATGTCGACTTCGACCTACTGTTCGGCCCAGCCTACAAGGGCATTCCGCTGGCCGCCGTCACCGCAGCCGCCTTGTATGACCAGCACGATATCGACATCCCCTACGCCTTCAACCGCAAGGAAGCCAAGCAGCACGGCGAAGGCGGATCCATTGTCGGTGCAGAACTCAGGGGACGCATCATGATCATCGATGATGTCATTACGGCAGGCACCGCCATCCGCGAATCCGTGGACCTCATCGAACAGGCTGGTGCCGAGCTGGCCGGCGTCATTATTGCGCTCGATCGTCAGGAACGCGGCCAGGGCACGAAGTCGGCCATTCAGGAGGTCGAAGACGAGTTCAATATCCCGGTCATCAGCATTGCCTCGGTAGAAGGACTCATGGACCTGCTCAAGGCCCGGGGCGAGCAGGAAACGCTGGAAAGCATGAAAACCTACCAGGCTCAGTACGGCATCGCTTCAGCCCAAACACCCGCAACCTGACCCGCCCTCATGTGGAAAATACTCATTGTCATCAGCCTGCTGGCCGCAGCCACCCTCCCCATTCAGGCGTCGACCGACGACAACAGCGTTACCCTGTCCCGCCCACCCGCTTCACTGGCGCAATGGTACAAGCCATTGAACAAGCGCAATGTCTGGCATCACAACATGTTCAAACTGCGCCGCGAGCTTCAGGCAGTGACCGAATACATGGCCGACAACGACAGGGTTCATGTCGAGAAATGGGCGCTGCAGCTGATCGAACACTATCGCAAGATCGCCGACATGGTACCGGAGTGGGAAGACGAACTGGAGCTGGAATGGGCGGAAAAACTGGAAGTTGCCGCCCGTGAAGGAGACTTTACCCAACTGCGACACGCAATTAAAAAAGTGCAGACAAGCTGCAAGGGATGTCACAGTGACTATCGCGCCCAGGTGGCGGCCATCTACCGCGCACCCGATTTCAGCAGCATTCAGGTTTCGCTGGATGAACAGGCGCTTTCCTATGCGGATTTCATGAAGCAGCTGATGCGCGATATCAACCGCATCAAGATAGCCGCAGACGATGGCAACCACCAAAAAGCGCAAACAGCCCTGCGCAGTGTTCGCAAAGGGATCTCGGCACTACGCGCCAGCTGCAGCAACTGTCACAAACACCCTGCTGCCCGCGACTACTATCTGGGTGCAAAGACCGAAATCCTGCTGGATACGCTGGAAGAGGATATAACAAACGGCAAACCCGGCCATGCCCTGGGACAGCTTGCAGTACAGACCTGCGCCGCCTGCCACGGCTCACATCGCATCGTCTACGACCTGAAACGGGAGATCGAGTAGGCAAAAACAGCCTTTCCGTGGATAGAAACCACTACGGCTAGTCCTCCAACGAGGTAGGTTTGGTGGAGCACTTAGGATTACTCAGGCCCTCATCATATTGCCGCTGAACCATGAATCACGACCAGAACTTCAAAAACCTCATCCTCGATTATCCGCACAAGGCGCTGGAATTCTTTGCCGGGGCGGAAGCTGGGAGCATCGACCAGAACACCAGAATCGTTCCCATCCGCCAGGAGCAGCTCAAAGAGCGGTTGGGTGATCGATTCAGGGAACTTGATGTTCCCTTGCTGGTGGAATGGCCCGATGGTCGCCGCGAGGCATTGCTCTTCGTCATTGAGGAGGAA
>CAYTPO010000185.1:0-12583 GCA_964439815.1 uncultured Thiotrichales bacterium | reverse complement strand
GATATTCCGATTGCCGGGGTCACGGCACAATATGTCGAATACATCGAGATGATGCAGGCAATGCGGCTGGAACTGGCTGCGGAGTATCTGGTCATGGCGGCCATGCTGGCGGAAATCAAGTCGCGCATGCTGTTGCCACGCCCGGTGGAAGCGGCCGACGAGGAGGAAGATCCGCGTGCCGAACTGATCCGTCGGCTGCAGGAGTATGAACAGTTCAAGCAGGCAGCCGAGGATCTTGATGAATTGCCGAGAATGTATCGCGACACCTGGCCAGCCAGTGCCGATATGCCCGATATCGATACCGAAAAGGTCGAGGTCGAGGTTGATCTCAAGGATCTGCTGCATGCCTTGAAAGAGGTGATGTCGCGAGCGGAAATGTTCACCAGCCACCAGATCCAGCGCGAGACGCTGTCGGTCCGTGAACGGATGTCGGCAGTACTGGAGAAGCTCAGGGATTATGATGGCTTCATGGAATTCTCCACGCTGTTTACCCCGGAAGAGGGCAAGCTGGGAGTCGTCGTCAGCTTTCTGTCGGTGCTGGAGTTGCTGAAGTCCCATCTGATCGATCTGGCGCAGGCCGATTCCTTTGCCCCCATCTATGTCAGTGTTGTCAAAACCCCGGATCAGGCTCATGGAGCAGACTAGAATTACCGCTATTGTCGAAGCCGCGCTGATGGCATCCGACAAGCCGCTTTCACTCGACAAACTGCTACGCCTGTTCGAGGCTGAGCAGGCGCGTCCCGCCAAACCTGATATCAACGAAGCGCTCAACCGGATCAGTGCAGCCTGTGAGGCTGATGACCGTGGTATCGAGTTGAAGCAGGTGGCCAGCGGTTTCAGGTTTCAGATCAAGCAGGACGTGGCCGCCAGCATCAGCACGCTGTGGGAGGAAAAGCCGCAGAGGTACTCGCGCGCGCTGCTGGAAACGCTGGCACTGATTGCCTATCGTCAACCGATCACCCGTGGCGATATCGAGCAGGTTCGAGGTGTCGCCGTCAGCTCCCATATCACCAAGACGCTGCTCGAAAGGGACTGGGTTCAGGTGATCGGTCATCGAGAGGTGCCGGGTCGGCCGGCACTCTATGCCACTACCCGGACGTTTCTCGATTATTTCAATCTCAAGTCGCTTGATGAGCTGCCCAGCCTCAAGGAGCTGCAGGATCTTGACAAGATCCACCCGCTGCTGGCGCTGGAAGACGCCAATCAGCTGCCGCCTGTCGAGCCAGGTGAGGAGGCGGCTGGCAAAGAAGCCGGTGTCGAGGAAGAAACTCCCGCAGAAAAACAGGGTTGATGTTCGCACTGTGCCGGCCATGTTGCTATAATCGCCCTTCCTGCATTGGTCCCCCCGCGACGACAAGCTGCGAACCCCGCCAGGCCCGGAAGGGAGCAACGGTAGCAGTGGACTCGGGCGCCGGGGTGTGGCTGATGCAGGTCTTCATTCCCTGGGGTTGGACGACTCCCATACCCTTAACATTATCCCGGCTGTTTCCTTCATTTCATGAGCTATCAAGTTCTCGCTCGCAAATGGCGACCCTCCCAGTTTGACGAAATAGTCGGTCAGGATCATGTGCTGCGCGCAATGATCAATGCACTCGACCGGCAGCGCCTGCATCACGCCTATCTGTTTACCGGAACCCGCGGTGTCGGCAAGACCACGCTGGCGCGGATTCTTGCCAAGTGTCTGAATTGCGAGGAAGGCGTCTCCTCGTCTCCCTGTGGTGTCTGCTCTGCCTGCCGCGAAATCAGTGAAGGCCGCTTCGTTGACCTGATCGAGGTCGACGCCGCCTCGCGCACCCGCGTCGATGACACCCGGGAGCTGCTGGACAATGTGCAATACGCACCGACGCAGGGCCGCTACAAGGTCTACCTCGTTGATGAGGTGCACATGTTGTCGATGCACAGCTTCAACGCGCTGCTGAAGACCCTCGAAGAGCCACCTCCACACGTCAAGTTCCTGCTGGCGACCACCGACCCGCAAAAGCTGCCGGTCACCGTGTTGTCCCGCTGCCTGCAATTCAATCTGAAAAGAGTGCCGGAAGACCGCATTGCCGGCCATCTGGAAAAGGTGCTGACGGCCGAAGGTGTCGGTTTCGAGGCGGCCGCGATCCGGCATCTGGCCCACGCTGCGGATGGCAGTCTGCGTGATGCGCTCAGTCTCCTCGACCAGGCCATCGCGTTTGGCAATGGAGCCGTCAACGATGCCGAGATCGGGCAGATGCTGGGCAGTGTATCGCGGCAGCATCTGCAATTGATGCTGCTGGCCGTGGCACAGGGCGATGCGCTGGAAGTCATGCGACTGGTCGATGCGCTGGCAGAAATGGCGCCGGATTATGACAATGTAATCGCCGGTCTCATCACGCTGCTGCATGATCTGGCGCTGGCCCAGCACATTCCCGAGAGTCTGGAACTGCGTGGCGTCGATGTGGCAGAGATCAGCGAGATTGCACGCCAGATGGCGCCGGAAGACATTCAGCTCAACTATGAGATTGCCGTTCGCGCTCGGCGAGACCTGCCACTGATTCCGGATCAGCGTAACGGGCTGGAAATGGCGTTGTTGCGGATGCTGGCGTTCAGGCCAGTCTTGGCACAGCCGGTGATTGAAGCGCCACAACCGGGGCGGGCAGCAGAGGCACGCAAGGCTGCAACCAGGCCAGTGGCAGCACCACCACCCACCCCGCAGCCAGCGCCGATACCGAAGCCGGCTTCCACGCCACCCGCAGCCAGGCCCGCAAGAACGACAGAAACTGAGCCAGCGCCAACACCAATACCAACACCGGTAGCAGGCGGTAGCAGCGAGGCTCGCTCCTGGGGTGAGATGCTGCCGCATCTTGGTCTCACCGGCATGTCCAAGATGTTTGCCAGTCACTGCACCCTGCAGAATGTCGACAACGGTGTGGTGTTGCTGGCTCTGTCGCAGCGTCATGACACCCTGAAGAACGACAGTGTCGTGCAGAAGCTGCAGAATGCGTTGAGCAAGTACTACAATGAGGAAGTCAAGGTCAAGATTCTGCTGACCGCAGAAGACCCCGACTCGCCGGCAGCGCGTGAGAAGAGAGACAACGAACAGCGTCAACTGGAGGCCGAAGCATCGATCGCTTCTGATCCGGTGGTCGATGAATTGAAAGAGAGCCTCGGTGCGGAAGTCGTACCGGGATCCATCAAACCCCTATCGTAGAGAGGTAAGCCCATGAAAGGCGGACTTGGCAATATCATGAAGCAGGCGCAGAAAATGCAGGAAAGCATGGCCAAAGCGCAGGAAGAACTCGCCCTGATGGAAGTCACCGGGCAATCCGGTGGTGGCATGGTGACCGTAGTAATGACCGGCAAGCATGCCGTTAAGCGGGTGACCATCGATGACAGCATGATTGGTGACGACAAGGAGATGCTGGAAGATCTGGTGGCGGCGGCATTCAATGACGCGGTGGCAAGGGTCGAGTCGGAGACTCGCGAAAAGATGTCGGGCATCACTGCCGGGCTGCCGGCCGGTCTCAATCTGCCTTTCTAGCAGGCACTTACCTCATGCAAGCAGCCTCCCTGCTGGATCAGCTCATCGAATCACTGCGTTGCCTGCCCGGGGTTGGCCCCAAGACGGCGCAACGCATGGCATTCCACCTGCTGGAGCGGGATCGGGAAGGGGGGCGCAGACTCTCCCACGTACTCGCCGAGTCGATGGAAAAGATCGGCCAGTGCCGACAATGCCGTACCCTGACCGAGCATGAACTCTGTGCCATCTGCAGCAATCCGGGGCGCAATCACGAGCTGCTGTGCATTGTGGAAAGCCCCTCTGATGTCCTTGCCATCGAGCAATCCGCCGCCTTTCGCGGATACTATTTCATCCTGATGGGCCATATCTCGCCGCTCGATGGCATCGGGCCGGAAGAACTGGGGCTGGATGAGCTGGAAAAGCGTTTTCAAAGCAACGAAATCAAGGAAATCATCCTCGCCACCAACCCGACGGTGGAAGGGGAGGTCACCGCACATTACATTGGCGAGATGGCACGCGCCAACCAGATCAAGACCAGCAGAATTGCCCACGGCGTTCCCTTTGGTGGTGAGCTGGAGTATATCGACAGCCAGACGCTGTCCCATGCCTTTGAAGGGCGTACGAACTATTGATTCCTGACAGACCAACCAACCGGGAGGTTTTCCATGAGTGACTGTATCTTCTGCAAGATTGCGGGCGGTGAAATCCCGGCCGATATCGTGCTGGAAAACGACGACATCGTCGTATTTCGTGATCTCGGCCCGCAGGCGCCTGTTCACCTGCTGGCCATTCCCCGCAAGCACATCGCAACCATCAATGACCTGGACGAGCAGGACGCGGCGCTGGTCGGCAAACTCTATCTGGCCGCCAAACAGGCGGCAGCGCAGGAAGGCGTAGCCGACTCCGGCTATCGAACCGTCATGAACTGCGGCGAAGGGGCAGGGCAGACCGTCTTCCACATGCACCTGCACATCCTGGGCGGCCGCGACTTCAGTTGGCCACCGGGGTAACACACCATGGATATGGAAAAAACCAAATTCACACTGGGCATCATCAGCCTTGCAGCCTCCCTGCTGGTGCTGGTGTACCAGCAACCCATTGGCGAAGTCATTGGCACCGGAGTAATGGTTTTGTGGATGGTGCTGGGCGCACTGGGCGTCTATCTGATGGGGTTTGGGAAGGAGTAGTTACGTTCGGTTTAGCACAAGTCGTATTGCTTGATCCGGATATCCGGCTATCCAGAAGTACCCTCTCGAACTTCATGCCAAGCGCAAGATCCTGTGGGGCGGGGTGCTCCTAGGAGGCAGATGACTAAAGCGCCTCCCTGACCAACGCCATAATCCTGGCCGTTGCACCACGATGTGCCTCTATCACCTCCCGCCCTCTTTTCCCCATCTGAGTTTTTGTCTTGTCATTGTCGAACAGGGCGGTGAGTCGTTTTGACAGAATGTCTCTCTGTTCGATGATCTCGGCGCTTCCTGCTATTTCCAGGGTTTTGAAGATGTCGGTGAAGTTGTGGATGGTGGGGCCTGTCAGGACGGGTAGGGCAAGGCTTGCGGGTTCGAGGGGGTTGTGTCCCCCGGTCTGGTTGAAGCTGCCGCCGATGAAGGCGATGTCGGCGGCAGCGTAGAGTTTCATCAGTTCGCCCATGGTGTCGCCGAGGTAGACGGCAGTATCGTTGCCGGGCAGTTCGTTCAGACTGCGCCGTCTGGTTGACAGCTGGTTTTTTCGGCACAGGTCGCCCACGATATCGAATCGCTCCGGGTGTCGGGGTACCAGTATCAATAATGCATCGGCGTGTTTTTCCAGCAGTTGCTGGTGGGCCTCCAGAATGATTTCTTCCTCACCTTCATGGGTGCTGGCTGCGATCCATACGGGCCGGTGCTTGCCAATGGCCTCACGCAGTTCGGCTCCGGCCTTTGCGGCCTGTTCATCGTCCTGGATATCGAATTTGATATTGCCGCAGTTGATGACCCTTTCCGCATCAGCACCCAGGCAGATGAAACGATCCCGGTCGGTGGGTGTCTGTGCGGCAATGCGATGAGTGTTCTGCAAGGTGGGGGTGACCAGACGGAGGAATTTCCGATAGCCGTCGAAGGAGTGAAGCGAAAGCCGTGCATTGGCAATGATGACCGGAATATCCTGCTGACGACAGTGGTGGAAGCAGTTGGGCCATAGCTCGGTCTCCATCACCACCAGCAGTGCAGGTCGGGTCTTGTGCAGAAACCGCCGGATGGTGCCAGGCAGGTCATAGGGGAAATAGATGTGTTCGACGCTGTTGCCAAACAGTCGCTGTACCTGTGCCGAGCCGGTGGGTGTGGTGGAGGTGACCAGCAGCCGATGGTTGGGGTAGTCCTGCAGGATCTGGCGGACCAGTGGCGCTGCGGCTATGGTTTCGCCCACGGAGACAGCGTGCAGCCAGATTCTGGGCTGGCCCTCCAGCGGTGGGAACAGCGCCAGTCGCTCGCCCCAGCGTTGGCGATAGGCTGGCAGCTTGCGGCCCCTGCGCCAGAGTTTGAGAAACTGGAACGGGCTGAGCACATGGAGCGCCGTGCTGTAGAGCAGGCGAATCATGAGCCGTTGTTCCCGAGCAGTTGCCGGTAGATGGCCAGATTGCCATCGACCATGGTGTCGATGGAGAAGCCTTGTTCTACCAGCTCCCGGCCTTTCTGCCCCATTTTGCGGCGCAGTGATTTGTCCTGCAGCAGGCTTTCCAGTGCCTGCTGCAGTTGCACTGTGTTGCCGGGCTCGACGAGCAGCCCATTATGCTGGTCATGCACGATTTCCGGCATCCCGCCAGCGCGACTGGCAATGACCGACACACCGCTGGCTGCGGCCTGAATGAGGGAAACACCCAGTCCCTCCATTTCCGCAGGGTGAACAATGATGTCGATGCAGGGCAGCCATTGGGGCAGATCCGCGCGAAAGCCGGTGAACTGCACGATATCGGCAAGCCCTGCTGCCTCGACCTCCTGCCGCAGTGCCTGTTCCAGTGGACCCTGGCCGAAGAACAGTACCCGTAACCGGGGATACTGCTGGAGAAGGGTCGGCAGTACTTGTAGCAGATAGCGATGCCCCTTGCGCGGAATCAACTGCGCAACGGTGGCCAGGGTGATGGCATCATCGGGTAGAGAGAATGTTTGCCGAAAAGTGTCGCGGTTACACTCGGTAGAGAAGTCATTGATATCGATAGCGCTGCGTACCGTGGTCACCTTGTTGGCGGCTACCCCTTCGTCGAGTAATACCTGACGAATACCTTCCGAGATGGTGATGATGTGGTCATGCAGCCGATATTTGAGGGTTGCCACCCAGCGTGGTTCGGGGTTGTCGACCCGGCGTGAAAGCAGGGCAGGGATCCCGGCCTTGCGAGCTGCAAGCGCGCCCCAGAAGTCCACCGCCAGTCGGCGGCTGTGGATATGCAGGATATCCGGGTGCAGTTGGTTGATGGCGCTACGGAGTTCGCGGTAGAGCGGGTACCCACTGCCCTTGCGGGTCTGCAGCGGAACCGTGGTGGTGCAGTCTTCGGCTGCTGTCTCGATGATGGCACTGTCAGCCGGCGCGGCGAGGAGGTTGTCCACGCCTCGCTGCCTGAGCCCGTGGATGATGTATTCGACCTGGCGTGCGCCGCCGTAAAGGTGTCTGCCGGTTTCGACATGGAGCACCTTCACGCCTGCAATACCTTCCGGGCTGTTGCCAGTACCTCGTCAGGGGTGATTTCCCGCAGGCAGGTGAATGCGCCACCACAGCTGGGTTTGCGGCGACAGGGTGAGCATTCCAGGTGGTGGTAGATGACTTCGGTACGGGGGCTGTCGGTTTTCAGGTAGGGGCGGGTGGAACCAAACAGGCAGACCGTGGGGCGCTCCCAGGCGGTTCCCAGATGTGTCAGCCCGGTGTCCACGCCAATGAGCAGACTGGCCTTGCTGATGATGGCGGCGGCCTGTAGCAGCGTGGTCTTGCCGGTGAGGTCGATGATCGGCAGATCGCCGGCAATGCTGGCTGCTGCTTTGATATCACCCGGCCCGCCCAACATGACGACGGGTAGACTCAGCTCGGTTTGCAACTGTGGGATTAGCGCCTGCCAGGCATCGTCGAACCAGTGCTTCTGGGGGCGGGTAGTAAACGGGCAGATGATGGCAAAGCCGTGGTCGAGCCGATGGTCACTGATCATCGATTCGGCAAAGAGAACAGCAGACTGGTCCGGCTGGATCAGCATTGGAAAGGTGGTGGTATCCAGCCCGAGTTCATTCGCCAGATGGCGGTATTCGGAGCCGATCATCTCGGCATCACCGGCCTTGTCGATGACCCGAGTCATCAGGTGCTGGCTGCCTTCGCGAGACCCCAGGCCAATACGCTCGGGCGCCCTGGAGAGTCGTGCCCAGATGCCGCTTTTCAGCAATCCCTGCATATCGATCACGGTATCGAACTGGTGAGCCTTCAGGTCTGCGGAAAAGTGCCGCTTGGCCCTCAACAGTGTTTTGTACTGGTGGGTCTTCCACAGGGATTTCCACTGTGCCTTGGGCCAGACGATCACTTCGTCCAGGCCGGGGTGATGCAGCAGCAGGTCACGGGTAGCCGGCTCTGTCAGCCAGGCGATATGGGCTTCCGGGTAACGCTGGCGTAGTGCCTGAATAATGGGTGAAGCGAAAATGATGTCGCCAATGGCGCTGAGGCGGATGAGGAGAATGCGCTGCATCAGTTTGTGGCGTGATGGCTGGTGCGGGTATCAGTCAGGGTCAAAACGGTACTCCAGCATCTCGATGTCGCGGGCGAAATGGGTGGCGACCAGCTCGGCGGTATCATCGTCGTAATAGCCCCGGTAATCCTTCTTGCGGTCCTTGGCCTCGCGCTTGTGTGGCAGCTGTACCGGCGTGATGCCGATCTTTTCGCACACCTGGTTGAAGTCGTCCTGCAGGCGCTCGGTATGGCCCGTGAAGTCGGTCAGCAGGTTGCCGTGCAGATCCACCAGGTAGTCTGTCTGCAATTGCAGCGAGGTGTTGATGTGGTACTGGTAGGGGCGCTCCGGATCGAACTTGTAGCGCATGAATTCGTTGAAATCATTGATGCCGTTCATGGCGGCTGGTCGTTCGCGGCGAATATGGTGGAATGAGCTGACCTGCAGATCCCAGGGATTGCGCACGAATGCGAATTTGTACAACTGCTGAAAGAACTCCTCGGGCAGCATCTCTTTTGCGGCAATGATCTTGCTGTGGCGCGGGAACTTGGTGCCGAGCTTGTGGCCGGTGGCCTGGCTGAACTTGTGACAGATGAGCAGCATGGCATACATGGGGTCACGCCAGCGCAACTTGTTTAGTGCCGCGCGCACGCTGGTGCCACCGGTCTTGGCAATATGCACGAAAAGGAAGTTGTAACGATGGGATAACAGCATAAAAGTGTCAGCAATGAGCAGTGATGGATTGTAGCAGAGAACGCTGGGTGTGGCGTGGTTGTGAGATTCGGGATTTGCCGCTATTCTGCCGGCTTTTGCTGCCACTGGAGCGTCATGAGCGAGTCCTGCCAAAGCCGTTGCAATCCGGTGGTCTGTCAGGTGGTGGCCGAAGCCTATTATCCAGGTGGGTTGGAGAAGCACTTCATCGAAATGTGCAATGGCTTGGCCCGCCGCTGTGCCGTGCATGCCATCGCCCACGAATCCTACCGGGAACATCTCGATGATACGGTGATCTTTCATCCGCTGGATCTGTCGCGAAGCCGTCGCAACCCGCGCCTGCTGTGGCAACTTGCCCGATTGCTGCGTTCACTGGATGCCGATATCGTTCACGCCCATGCTAAGAAGGCGGGGTACATCCTCAGCCAGGTTGCCCGTCTCATCCCGCAGAAGACGGTAATCACATTGCACAACCTCACTTTGGCGCGAAACTGGATGAAAAGGGTGGACGGCGTTATCTGCGTCAGCAAGACCATCACCGAATCGCTGCCCGGCCTGTCGGCTCACGTGGTCTACAACGGCATCGAGCCAGGCAACACCGATCAGACCTTCACCTATCCGACGCCGGGCAGGAAGGTACTGGCTGCCGGGCGGCTGGCACCTGCCAAGGGGTTCGATGTATTGATCGAAGCCTTCAGGCCCATTGATGCCCATCTCTACATTGCCGGCGAAGGGGATGAACGCAAGCGGCTCGAAGCGCTGGCGAGCAAAGCAGGGGTTGTGGACAAGGTGCATTTTCTCGGTTACCGGAATGACCTGCCGGCGCTGATCGAAGCGGCCGATATGGTGGCCATTTCATCGCGACGGGAAGGATTCTCCTACGTCTTTGCCGAAGCCCTGTTGGCGGGAACACCCGTCATCTCCACCGATGTTCCCGTGCCGTGCGAAATCCTGACAGAAGAATTCATCGTACCCATTGGCGACGCAGCCGCGCTGGGAAAACTGATTCAGTACGCGCTGGACCACCATGATGAGGTGACACAGCGATTTTCGGAGTGGTTCGAGTTTGGTCGCCGCAGTTTTACCATCGAGGCGATGGTGGAGAATACCTGCGGAGTCTATCGGCAGATTACCGGGTTGTCTTCCAGAAAGCGTGTTTGAACGGGGATGGGCAAAGGAGTAACGCTTTGGTGTCTGCAACTACTCAGTGAGTAGTTACGTTTTTTCACCCGCTCAAAAAAAGCAACGTAAAAATCGTTGCTTCCCAATCTCCCATCCCCATGCGTCATTCCCTATTCTTGGCCTCAATCCACAAACCCTCCAGTGTCTCGGTCGAGCAATCCTCGATGGATTTGTTTCGGGCTTCAAGTTGTTGCTCGATGTACTGGAAGCGATGGGTGAACTTCTGGTTGCTTTGCCGTAACGCTTCTTCGGCATCGATATCGAGATGTCGCGCCAGGTTTACGACGGAAAACAGCAGGTCGCCGATTTCCTCGCTGATTGCCTTCTTGCTCTGGTCTTGCGCCAAGGCTTCCCTGATTTCTTCGGTTTCTTCGCTGACTTTGTCCAGTGGACCCCGATGATCCGGCCAGTCGAAGCCGACTCTGGCGGCGCGGCGTTGCAACTTCTGGGCTCGCATCAATGATGGTAGTGCCGCTATGACGCCTGCCAGCAGGGATTGATTCCCTGCCTTTGGTTTCTCCTCGGACTTGCTCTGTTCCCATGCTTGTTCGAGTTCGGCGTCGGTCTTGTAATTGCTGTCGCCAAAGACGTGGGGATGTCGGCGTATCAGTTTCTCATTGATGCCTTTTGCAACATCATTAGCGCTAAATCGGCCTTCTTCTCTGGCGATCTGGGCATGGAAAATGATCTGCATCAGCAGGTCGCCAAGTTCCTCGCAGAGGTGTTCATCATCCCCGCTTTCCAGGGCGTCGATGACTTCGTAGGTTTCTTCGAGCAGATAGGGTATGAGTGACAGGTGATCCTGCTGCAGATCCCACGGACAACCACTGTCCTTGTCACGCAGGGCAGCCATGGTGGCTTCGAGTTGTTCAAATGCAGTTTTCATGACGTAGGCTTGATGCTGAATGAGTGTTGCCCGGGTAGAGGGCCCGAGGCAACGCTCATTCTACGTCACTATTGAAGGGGCGACTGTTACAGGATGCGATTCAGCGCATCGAACCATTTTTTGGCCATCTTCTCCTCGCCGCCTGGTGAGGAAGGGTGGATACCATCGCGGGTGTCCGTGTTGTAGTAGAAACCGGTGTTCTGGTCGACAAAAATGACTTTGGAGGTTCCGCTGTTCAATGAGCTGGCCAGCGACCGGATTTTTACATTCAGTTGATCCAGGCGGTAGTTGGCACCGTTATAGGGGATCAGGTTGGCCAGCAGAATGGTGATTCTGGGGTTGTCACGACGCAGCTTGGCAATGATCTGACTGATTTCACTGGCGGTAGCGGTGGCGCTTTCATTGGCTTGCTGTAGCAGATCATTGGTGCCGATGTGAATCAGTGCGATATCTGCATCGTAACCCTTGAGCCAGACATCCAGGTTACGCAGGATCTCATCGGCTCGCCAACCCCAATGGCCCTCATGGTCGCGGTCGAACTGTTTTCCCTTGTAGGCGGGCCAGTTTGGGTTGCCGCCAGAGTTGGAGGATTGGGAGCCGACCAGGTCAAAGCTGACCCCTTTGTCGACAAGCTTTTTCCACAGCTGATAACGATAGCTCTGGGTGTTGCGGTTGGCCTGGGTAATGGAGTCGCCAATCGCCACGATTCTGACCGGTGCAGCCGTGACGGTCATTTGTTGTGTGGTGGTGGCGGATGCCCCTAGATCATCGGTGATGGTCAGCGTGATGCTGTAGGTGCCAGCCGCTGCGTAGCGGTGGGTTTGGGTAATGCCACTACCCTCGGTACCATCGCCAAAGTTCCAGTCGTAGCGCTTGATGCTGCCACCTGCGGTATCTGTCGAACTGCCACCATCGAGGCTGATCTGCAGGTTGGGCAGGGGGGCCCCACTGAATTTGGCAATGGGTGCTGCATTGGCGGTAACGTCGGTTGAGGCCGTGGCCTTGTTTCCGGTCTCATCGGTAGCGGTAAGTTTTACCGAATAGATGCCATCCTTCTCATAGCTGTGTTTGGCCAAGGCAGTACTGGCGGTATTGCCATCGCCAAAATCCCACTTCCAGCTCTTCAGCGTCTTGTTGGTGACGGGTTTGAACTCCACGGTTCTGGAGTTGTCACCGGGAATTGTTGTGGCAATGTCCAGGCTGGTACGTGGCGTGATTACCGGCGTAGCCGCAGGGGTTCCTGATGTAGTCGCACCGGATACGCTATCTGTGGCAGATTGGGTTTCCGGAATATCGTTGCAGGCGGATACCGCAAGTAACAGGCTGATTGCGGCGCAAGCTCGGAGAGATTTTTCCATATTGATATTGTCGGCTTCAATGTCGGTTGGTATTGGTTGCGCGCTATTTTAACGTTAAGCAGTTTCAAAATCCGGATTTTGCCGAGCTGGAAATGTGAGGCAATCGATAATTCGGGGTAAATGGAAAATTGCTTACAGAGGTTTGATATGCTAGGAGCCTGTCCGAGAATAGTAGTCGTAGCGAGGGAAAGCCATATTAGGCCATTTTTTTCACTGATTTGAGGAGAATATTGGCTATATTTGACGAAAACCAGGGGGAAAAAGGGCCAAAATGGCTTTTCCGCAGTAGG
>CAYTPO010000184.1:0-8832 GCA_964439815.1 uncultured Thiotrichales bacterium | reverse complement strand
ATGCCATCACCATCAGCATCATCATTCATGGGGTTACCATCCCCATCGGCATCTTCCCCGATCGTCGGGATCCCGTCGCCATCATCATCGGAATCCATATAATCAGGCACGGTATCGCCATCGGTATCGGAACAGATATTGTTCGCAGGGCATTCGGTACCATCGGCAATACCATCACCGTCAGAATCCCCAGAGCCGACGATATCCCGGTCGGAGCCATCACCATTGACGGGATCGAGGTAGTCCGGAATACCCTCCTTGTCGGTATCGACAGGCGCATTGGGGTTGACGAGTTCATCAGAGGTCGCTATTCCGTCACCATCATCATCGCTATCCAGAGGATCAGGGAACTGATCCCCATCCGTATTCACCAGATCGGATTCCAGACGATCGGGGATACCATCACCATCACTATCCGTCGTAACGCCCTCATCCAGCGTCAGGATGCCATCATCGTCATCATCAGGATCCATGTAATCGGGGATGCCGTCGTAATCGGTGTCTCGGCAATTCGGTGCCAACGGGCACTCCATCGCATCCGACACACCATCCTTGTCACTATCGCCACTCCCCTTGATATCCGTACCGGAACAGTCTCCATTGGAAGCATCGACCGAATCATAGATACCCTCGCAATCAGTATCGACAAAGGTGTCATACTCATTGATATCGGGGATGCCGTCGTTATCGTCATCCGTATCAATCGAATCCACCAGACCATCACCATCGGTATCGCGATCAGGGCTGTTTTGCACAAATGCGTAGACCACCGGTGCGGCAGCCGCCGCCGGCACCGGAAAGCTCATGGTGGCAGTCATACCGGCCAGTAGCAGGGCACCGACAATCAGTTTCCTTTCAGATCCGGCTTTTGGTTTCCCTTCCATTGTGCAATCCCTGACGGAGTTTCGGTGGTGGTAAACGGACGGGGTTTTCATAGGAACTGCTCCTGAATAGATTATTTGCTGGCCTTGCTCAGTCCACGAGAGAACTGGCCTGGCTCGTTTATTAAAAGTGACCGATTGGAGACATTCCCGTCATTCCAGAACGGGAACAGCTGCTGGGCCGCTGGGAACCGGCTATTCCCGAAGCACGGAAAATCCAGTCGGATT
Organism: uncultured Thiotrichales bacterium; assembly: GCA_964439815.1. GTDB lineage: Bacteria > Pseudomonadota > Gammaproteobacteria > UWMA-0217 > UWMA-0217 > JALSHZ01. The sequence goes on along the minus strand of CAYTPO010000184.1, from coordinate 7,723 downwards.
GCCTATTAGGAGATTGAAAGGCGCAATTGGTTCGATGGGGTGCATCATGATTACGCGATCATGTGAGGTAGCTCACACTGGTGAATCTGTACGAACGCAACGACTCGCGGGGCGAGACCGTGAATACAGTATGAAATATCGGGAGGTGACCATGATTACCGGGGCCAGAATGACCCCGGCAGAAGAAAACCCGCCTCAGAGTCAGGCCGTAGGTTAAGCGGGTATGTTGTAAGCGGCTGGGAAATCAGGAGCCTGTACCAGGCACCGCTTCTCAGCCTCGGGTTCAGGTATCAGGCAGCCCGTACCAGTTTGCGTCGCCTGATCAGCGAACCGGTCGCCATGGCTGCAGGGCATTCCAGCCCCATCAGATCCAGTATGGTTGGCGCCACCGCATCGAGCCCCTGCCCTGCAGCAAGTTCAACCACCTGCGAATCGACAATCATGCAGGGCACCGGGTTGGCTGTGTGCTGTGTCAGCGCCTCTCCGGTTGCAGGATCCACCATTTGTTCACAGTTGCCATGATCCGCCGTCACCACTGCGGCATACCCGGCCTCCAGCGCCTTGTCGAGCACTCGCCCCACGGCCATATCCACAGCCTCGACAGCCCTGACAATCGCCTCGGGAACCCCGGTGTGCCCAACCATGTCCCCATTGGCAAAGTTCACCACAATAAACGCATGACGACCGCTATCCATGGCCTGCACAACCTCGTCAGCCACCTCGGCAGCGCTCATTTCAGGTGCTTCATCATAGGTATTCACACGAGGGGAGGGCACCAGAATCCGCTCCTCTCCGGGCAGCATCGCCTGCTGACCACCATTGAAGAAGAAGGTGACATGCGCATATTTCTCAGTCTCGGCACAATGCAACTGATGCAAACCGGCATTGCTGATCTCCTGCGCCAATGTAGTCTGAAACCACTGTTTGGGAAACAGTACAGTGGCAGGCAATGCGTCGTCATAGTGCGTCATGGTGAAAAGCCGAACAGGTGCATATTCACCACGATCAAAGGGCGTGAACTCAGTATTGGAGAGCGCCGCTGCAAGCTGGCGAATGCGGTCGTTACGGTAGTTGAAACAGATCACGGGATCTCCCGCCCTGATTACCTCACCACCCTCGATCCAGGTGGGTGAGATGAACTCATCGCTCTCTCCGGCCTGGTAGGCCGCCTCGATCGCCTCGGGAACCGTCGCCGCACGTCGCCCCTCTGCGTGAACCAACAGACGCCAGGCTGCTTCGGTACGCTCCCAGCGTTCATTACGATCCATTGCCAGAAAGCGACCGCAAACGGACGCAATACATCCACTCGCATGTTGCAACGGCATTTCCAGGAGCTTGCAGTAACGGGCTACCACTCTGGCTGAGGTGTCGCGACCATCCGCAATGAGATGGACGTGGGGCACCACACCACAGCGAGTGGCCACGTCGATCAGTGCCAGCAAATGGCGGACATGCGCATGAACACCTCCGTCAGAAACCAATCCAAGCAGGTGCAGTGGGCGCTGCTGCTGCAATGCAACATCACAGGCATGAATCAACGCTGCATTCTGGTAAAACTCTCCGCTGCCGATCGAGGTATTGATCCGCACCAGGTCCTGCTGCAGGACCGCCCCACTCCCCAATGTCAGATGACCAACCTCGGAGTTGCCCCCCTGCCCGTCGGGCAAGCCGACAGCCTGGCCGGAAGCCTGCAGCATCACGGTCGGGTAATGGCTGAAGTATTCATCGAGTCTGGGAGTGTGCGCCTGATACAGCGCATTGTGTTGTGTATCCTCATTAATACCCACGCCATCCATGATAATCAGCACAGTGGGTTTGCGCGGCACCGAACGGGCAGCAGTCATGTAGACAAAACTCCTTTATTCTTATTATTGTTGTTGTCTTGTTGTTGTGTTCTGGTCAGCGCAATCGGGTGTAACACCTACCCCCTGCCTGACAGACCGCAAACCATACCGGTGACGGCAACCTCAGGCAGTGATCCATACAACCTCGCCCTGTAGTCATCTGATATCCTGTGGTCCCCTGCTGACAAAGCCGAAGCGAAACCACTCGGGATGTTCGGTTTTCTGTTCAGGCCTCGATAATCGTACCGGCAGGCATGATGAGACAAATACGCTGAGTAACCACATCGAAGCTTGAGTTCCCCTTGCCATTACGACATCCTCTGTGTCGATATGGACTGCAAGGTGGCAAACCGATGAGCAAGAAAATCAATACCGACGACCCCAACTGGGAAAAGGAGGCGGTGCGCGAGCTGGCCTGGAACTCACTGAAGGAGCAGCGCCGCACCCGACGATGGGGTGTTTTCTTCAAACTGCTCACGTTCCTCTACCTGGGAGTCCTGTTGTACATCATGTTCGATCTTCCGGGTATTCCCGGGCGCGAAAACGTCGCCGGCAAGGATCATACAGCGCTGATCAAGTTGAAGGGGCTGATCGCCGACAGCACCAGCGCAAGCGCGGAAAAGATCAACAAGCTGCTGGAAACCGCCTTCAACGATGAACATACCAAAGGCGTCATACTGGAAATCAACAGTCCCGGAGGCACCCCCGTCGAAGCCTCCTCGATCTATGACAAGATCCGGGCGCTGCGCAAGGCTCACCCCGATATCAGACTCTACGCGGTTGCCCGCGATCTCTGCGCCTCCGGTGGCTACTACGTCGCTTCGGCTGCTGATGAAATCCATGCCAACAAATCCAGCATCGTCGGCTCGATCGGCGTCAGAATGGACAGCTTCGGCGTCGAAGAGGCGATGAAGAAGCTCGGCATCGAAAGCCGCACCATCACCGCAGGCAGGAACAAGGCGCTACTCGACCCCTTCCAGCCACAGGATCCGGCGCAACGCGCTCACCTGCAAACCATGCTCGACCAGGTACATCAACAATTCATCAGTGCCGTCAAAACCGGACGCGGGGAACGCCTCAGGGAAAATGATGACATTTTCAGTGGCCTGATCTGGTCTGGCGAAGCAGCCCTGGAGCTCGGCCTCATCGATGGCTTCGAAAGCAGCGAGGGTATTGCCAAAAACATGATTGGTGAAGAAAACATCATTATTCTGGAGCCGAAGAAATCTCTGCTGAAACAGCTCACCGAAGGTGTAGGAGAAGTCAGTGCCAAGGTTATTCAGACACTGTTGCTGGAAAATGGGGCGCACGGCAGGCTGGAGTAGCTTCGCGGTTGGCTGGCTCCTGGCCATCACGCTAAGCAGCTGCAACAGCAACGATCCAGGCAATCATCAGGCCACCGAGCCGATACCTGTTCAAGCCGGTCAATTCGGAACGGCAACGCTGTCATTCAACAATGGCGGCGTCTGCTACCCCATAGATCGCAAGGAAGCTGCACCTGTCGTGTTTTTCATGGAAGGCTGGCGTTTCAACGAAAACGTACCTGCGGTCACCAAACGATACCGGACACTGATCCAGTCCATTGCCAGTCATGGCTATACCGTGATTTATACGCGAGACCGAAATCTTCTCAATCCTTACGAATATGCTTACGAGCTGTTCGACATTGCCATCGCCTTCGATGAAATAGCCATCGACAAAACCCGGCTGGGATTCATCGGTCACTCCTCTGGTGGCGGACATGTTTTCAGCATCGCCCTATCCTTTCTCGACACACAACCCAGCGAATATCAGTGGGGCACGAATGGCAGTTTCATTTTTTCCATGGCGCCCTGGTTTGCCTATAAGGCTTCCCGAAATGGGGACAATAATGCACGATTATCCATGCAACCCGGAGATTTTCAGGTGTTTTCCCAATTCGGCACCAATCTGGTAATCCAGGAATATCAGGAAGATTTTGAAACCGACCCCAGAATCCCGATCACGCTACAGAAAATGATCGCAGCGAAAGTTGGCCTGAGTCATCGTGATTTCCAGATACTGCCCGGCAACCATTACATCATGGCCGATTATGAAGGCCCGGAAAATTTGAAAACCCCCAACAGCATCAACAAAATGCAAGCCGTACTCAAACCCTTGCACGCGCTGATGCGTTACAGCTTCAAACATGACGGCTCGGCCTGGGATATTGCGCTGAATCAGGGCACCGACAAACCCGATACCCATTTCCGCAAATCCCCCTTTTCCGCGGATGATTACGAATATCTCTGCGACGACCCCAACAGCAAGCCGGTCGATCTGGATTATTGCAGCTCAGGTTCCAAATAGCCGTTGAGCTGGCAATAGCCTGGCAGGCCATCAAATCAGGTTTGATGGCCTACCAGGCCTAAACGGAGATGAATAGTGCGAGATACTGGTTTCACTGTGGTTTCAAGAAACCCCGGCCTTCCCCAGAGATTAAGCGGGTGTTTTTTTAATCCGCTTCCAGTCGCCACCTTGAACAAGACGGTTCAAACCCTGGGTCCAGGAACATGAGAAGCAATCGAGAAATCATGCAGCTGCGGGTCCGCCAGAAAAGGCACCCTGAATTTCTAATGGCATTGCATCTACTACTGGTAATGGCCATTTTAATCACAGTATCAGCATGCTCTGAAAACTCGGTTCAGGAAGCAGCGGATCCATTGAAGATAGGGAATTCAAAACTGGAGATTTCCCTGCAGCGAACCACGACCGGGTTGACAACAAGCAGCATCAAAAGCGGTGAGCGTGAAATACTGGGCGGTGATTCCAGGCTTTTCTCGCTGACAATCGACAGACTTTCCGACCACGAGGAAACAACAATCAGGTCTGCATCGGGTTGGGATAGTGTAGTACTTACGGGGAACGGCAAGGAAACAAAAGCCATCTTCACCACACCGCTAGAGGGTGCATTACCCAACAGTCTCAAGGTCACATTCACCATCAGGGTGACTGACTCACGATCACAATGGGATATGGTGGTAACAGGGGTTGGCGACATGCATAGCCTCATCAAGGTGGAAGCACCTCAATTCATCCTTTCATCAGATCCGGATAATCAGCTATTTGTCCCAAAATATTCTGGTCAACTGATACCGGACCCGGTCACTCGGCAAACTGCACTGAACATGCTCTACCCACGGGGCTGGAGTACCACCATGCAATACCTGGCACATTACGGTAAGACCGGCGGTATCTATCTCGGTGCCCACGATCCCAAGGCATCCACGAAGCGTTTCCACGTGGAGACGGTGCACGGGATGCTGCAGATCACTCCGGAGTTCATCATCCCCGACAAGACCCGAAGCGCCAATGACTGGGCAATGCCCGGCGTCATCGAACTGGACGTATTTACCGGAGATTGGTACGACGCGGCCATGATCTACAGGGAGTGGGCCTCACGCAGCGCGGAATACTGGCCGCAAATGGGTGATGCACGCCTGAAACGGCAGCAACAACTTGGCCAGATTGGTGTCTGGCAGTACTACGCTGCTGCCCCTGATCACCCCATCGAGCGCATCGAACAGGAGATGCAGGACTATATCGATTATTTTGCCGGAGTGCCGGTGGGCATCCATTGGTACCGCTGGAACGGCAAGGCGCACGACGAAGATTACCCCCACTACTTTCCCGAAAGGTCCGGTATGATTAGCCTGGTCAACCGACTACAGGCATCAGGCAAGGCATTCATCATGCCGTATATCAATGGACGGCTCTATGACACCAACCTGCCAGATTACGCAATCAACGGCTATCCGTATGCCACAACCAACAGCCTTGGAGAGATCCATTCCCAGGATTTCAATGGCAACCATTTCGCAGTGATGTGCCCCACTCAGAAACCCTGGCAAACCAATATCAGCAACACAGCATCACAGTTGACTCGCAGAATTGGCAGTGCCGGCGTGTATATTGACCAGGTGGCTGCGGCCGGACCAATCGAGTGTATGCATCCCGACCACGAACACCCTCTTGGCGGTGGCCACTGGTGGCGAGAGGGCTACAACCAGATGTTTGCCCAAATCCATACCGAGATCCCGGAAGGGAAATTTATCGTGGTGGAAGGGGGTAACGACTTTATCGCCAACCAGGTCGATGGCTTCCTGACCGATGGCTGGAACACAAACAATCTGGTACCCGCATTCCAGGCAATCTATAGTGGCCGGGTTCAGTTGATCGGCAAGCGCACGGGTACCGGTGAATACACAAAACCGGCCTACTACGCCAAACTGGCTCAGGCATTTGTTCAAGGCATTCAACCCGGCAGAACCAGCTCCTGGATTATTGCCGACCCCAACGCACGCGACCAAGCTGCGCCATTTGTCAGACAACTGGCAACCTTGCGGTTTAAGCTGCGAGACTTTCTCTCTTTTGGCCGTCTGAAAAAACCGCTGCGGCTCGATGGCAATATCCCCGATATCACATCGACCTGGTACGACTTTGGAAAACCCGTGGAAGTCACGGTGTCAGCAATTCAGACCGGCACCTTCCAGAACAAGGAAAAGAATGCCGTCGCCCTGGTTTTCATCAATGCCTCCATCACGGATAACATTGCATTTGATTTTGATTTCAATGGCGAACTGTATGGCCTTTCCGGAGAACTTACACTTCAGGAGTTATCAGAGAATAGTCTTGCCACCCCACTACCAGTCAACAACAGCTTCCGCCACTCCACCACCCTTCCACCCCTTGCAGTCAGCGCATTTATCATAGAATAATTGCACCCTTCCTCCCTCCTGCCAAAGGCGCACAGACATGCTCAGGATCGGCCAATTCCTATCTGGATTACTACTGTTCTGGAGTTTAGCGCTGCCCGCTGACAACAGCAGCATCAAAGGATTACTCGAAGACATCGAAAAAGCCGTGCAAACAGGAAACCATCAGGCGATCAAAGAACTGATCTATCCACTCGGCCCCGAGAGCCAGTCAAACCGGGAATGGATTCTGCGCGGAATAGAACACCCTACGCAGAACAGGTCAAATGACAACGGTTTCAACATACAGGCCTTGAGAAAAATCCTCAAACACAGCCACCGCTTTCAACCCGTCAGCCAATCAATCCACTTTTCCGAAATTCAAGACAGCTTCACCAGATTGTTCACCAAAACAACAGCCAGCGAATCTTTCCTGAACGACCTGAAAAAAGGTGGAAAAAATATCTTCATCCTGGAGTACCCGGAAACCAGATCAATGATTCTAATCTACCGAATTAGCGGGGAATACCAACTGGTCTGGTGGAAAGAGATGATACGAGTTGCTGACCACCTGTAACTGTCCTGTTCCATTGAACCACATTAATAAATGCAACTCACGCTTGGCAATGAAGTTGGGCAAGAGCCCCCATCTCGTCAATGTGCGAAACCGATACCACCGGGGTTGCTTAGTGTTTACCACCATATCGTAATGACAAGGTAGGAGCGGTTTCAACCGCGATTGCTGCCATGTCAAAGCGTGGATCGCGGCTGAAGCCGCTCCTACAGCTGGGAGGAAAGATTTCAGCGATGTCAGGCAACGCCTGGCGAGCCGTAGGATCCTTTCCCCTTCCAAACGCCCCATTAGCGTAGACGACCCCGGAAGGCGGTTGCGACAACGGAAACAGGCGTTTGGGGGGCGCCCTTTTTTGCGTTGCATTTTTTAGGCGGGCAAAAAATGCGACTCGCGCTGGGCGATGAGGCCGGGTAAGAGTTGCGAGCTTTTCAATGCGCGAAACCGATACCACCGGGGTTGCTTAGCGTTTACCACAGCGCTTGGCGCAATACGCTATCGCTATTGCACCCTACAACTAAAGTGCCAACCTGCAGCGTAGGAGCGGTTTCAACCGCGATTGGCACCATGTCGAAGCGTGGTTCGCGGCTGAAGCC
>CAYTPO010000183.1:0-13210 GCA_964439815.1 uncultured Thiotrichales bacterium | reverse complement strand
TCAGTTTATCCTGTTCGTCAAATAGCGCTGCTATTCTCCTCACACGATAAACTGACTGAATTCACCCCCAGTGATTTTCGCTTCAAACGGTTAAGTCCGACAGACTCCTAGGGTTTTTTAAAACCACTGTGAAACCAATATCTTGCACCATTCATCCCGGCCTGAACCTCGGATTCAGGTATACCTGAACTTGTCAATCGGGGCTGAGATCAGCCTTGCCGATTAGTGTAATTTTGCGGAATGTGACATGTTGTATAGCACAGTTTCCCCGTATGGTGACAGTGCAACCTGAATCCGAGGCTAAACCGTGGTGCATGGCACAGGCGCCTGATTCTCCAGCGGATCAGAACATACCCGCATAACCACCAGATGAAGCCAGGAATTTCTTGAAACTACTGTAAAACCAATATGTTGCACCATTCACTCCCGGTTAAAACTCGGGTTCAGGTGTGAAAGGGAATGATGCCGAATGCTTCCACCCACGCTACAACTCAAACCCTCGCGCTGGCTGCTGATCTGGCTGGTCACACTTCATCTGTTGGCGGTCGGTGCCGTAATCTATAGTGGCCTGGCCTGGGCGATCCGCCTGCCTCTGTTACTCGTTCTACTGGCTGGTGGTACGTTGGCAATCCGCCGGGAGTGGCGGCGTAGTGGTCAACAACTTGTGCCGGTGACATTGACTCAATGGCAGATCACGTCTATCAATGGTACGGAAGAAGTGGCTTTGCGCGATGCACTGGTTTTTCGCCATCTGGTCATTCTGTATTTCAGTTATCCCGGCAAGCGGTGGTCACGGCCGGTGCTGGTGGCGGAAGATGCCGTATCGACCGATACACACAGGCGGTTACGAGCGGTGCTGAACACCTTGCCGCCCGGGGCAGGGCAATCCAGGTAATCATCGGGGAGGAGAGAAATGGGCTCAGGGTTTGCAGGCATACTCAAGGCGCGGCAGAACTACCGTTTGACCAGCTGGCTGTTTCTGCGCCTGCTGGCCATTGTCTACTTCATCGCCTTCGCTTCATTGTCGGTACAGATCATCGGTCTGGTCGGGCCGGATGGTATCCTGCCGTTCGAGGAGTTCCTGTTCAATGTCCATCAGCGCTTTGGCGCAGAGGCGTGGTGGCGTTTTCCCAATATCTTCTGGCTCAACTCGGGGGATCTGGCGTTGCATGCGGCGACCTTTGCCGGCATCCTGCTGTCGATCTCCGTGTTTCTTGGTTTCTTCCAGCGGACATTTCTGATTGCGATGTTTGTGCTCTACCTGTCGCTGACATTGGCAGGGCAGACGTTCCTGACATTTCAGTGGGATATCCTGCTGCTCGAATCCGGCTTCTTTGCCATCTTTCTTGCAGCCAATCCCAGCTGGCTGGTCATCTTCTTTCTGGAGTGGTTGCTGTTTCGACTACGGTTTCTCTCCGGCATCTCCAAGTTGCTGAGTGGTGATCCCAGCTGGTCGGGATTGACCTCGCTGAACTACTACTTCGAAACCCAGCCGCTACCGCATATTGGAGCCTGGTATGCCCATCATCTGCCTGAAGCGGTGCTGCGGGCGGGTACCGGCGCGACGCTGGTTGCCGAGATCATCGTGCCATTTTTCATTTTCCTGCCGCGGCCGTTTCGTATTGCGGCGGCCATAATCACTATCTTCATCCAGTTGCTGATCATTGCAACCAGTAATCACAACTGGATCAATATTCTCACGATCGTGCTCTGTCTGTTCCTGCTCGATGACAAGATCGTGCGCCGGATTCTGCCAAGGCCACTGGTCAAGGCAATCCTGAGTGATCGACCCGACTTCTCCTGGATCTGGAATGCTGCGCTGGTGGTTCTGGGTTCTATCGTATTTGCCGCGAGCCTGGTGACCATGTATGTCCATCTCACCGGCAAGGAACTCCCGCCGCGTGTCATGGAGAGTGCCAATATCGTGCGGCACTATGGCCTGGGTCATGTCTACCATGTCTTTCCCACCATGCAGACTGAGCGGCAGGAGCTGGAAATTCAGGGCTCGATGGATGGTCGGAACTGGCAAACCTACGTCTTCAAGTACAAGCCCGGTCCCATTGATCGTGCGCCGGTCTTCAATCTCCCGCATCAGCCACGGCTCGACTGGCTGATGTGGTTTGTCCCTCCCAAGTTTCCCGATCAACTCTACTGGTTTGATCGCTTCATGCAGAAACTGGCGCAGGGGGAGAGCAAAGTGACCAGGCTGCTGAAGACCAATCCCTTTGAGTCCGCGCCACCAAAATATCTGCGGGTGCTGGCTTATCGCTACCATTTCACAACGCCCGAGGAGCGCAAGGCAACTGGGAACTGGTGGAAGCGGGAGTTGCTGGGGGAGTTTCCCAATACACCGGCTCGCTTTCCCTGAGATGAATGATTTGATTTCGATTTTGGTGTAACTGGTCAGAGGATTGGTTAAGACGACGATATTGCGAGTAGGAGGGTAAATCCCGGTTACGTTTTCATTTACTTATCACGGGCTTTAGCCGCCACCTTGAATAAGACAGGGTGGCATCCCGGTTTCATTTCTGTTTCTTGCACGCCGCCAATTCCGCAGCCAGTGTCTTCGCACCCAGTTTCCTTGCTACCTGGATATTGCGCTCGGGGATTTTTTCCGGGTTTGGGTAGCTGGCGACGGCTTTTTCCAGGCTGGCTTCGCGGATGATATGCAGGGTGGGCCAGGGGGAGCGGTTGGTGTAGTTGGCGGGGTCATCCGCCGGTGAACCTTCGAACTGGTAGTCGGGGTGGAAGTGGGCGAGCTGGTAGGTGCCTTCATATCCCTGGGTGGCCAACAGTTCTTCGGCCAAGGCGATGAAATCCAGAAAGTCATCGAATTGATGGGCTGTGCGGGGATAAACGATGAGTGTTGTTTCTATATCGGAGTCGCTGTCCAGTCTCTCGCATTCGACTATGAGGTTTTCCAGGCAGGTTTCGAAATCAGGGGTTTCCACGACAGCGACGCGAATGGTTTCAGCGTCCAGTGCGGATTTGGCGAAAGGGCAGAAGTTGTGGCCAATGACGACGGTTTCCACCCATTGTAGCGTCGCTGTCGCAATGTCCTGTTTTGTTGAAGTCATCAGAAACCCCCTCCTGTGCGGAAGCCACCGCCACCGCCGCCTCCCCCACCGCTCGGAAAGCGGATGCCACCGCTGCGACCACCACCTCCCAGACCGCCGGGAAAACGGATACCACGGGGAAAGCGCATGGTACCGGAGGGGATACCCAAGCCGCCCGGCAGCCTGAGTCCACGGGGAAAACCGATGCTACCGACCGTGGGCTGGCGGTTGTAGCGAATAAAGCGTTGGGCACGCTCCAGTGCGCGCCAGAGTTTGACGGCACTGAGCTGGCCTTGCCGGAATTCCTGCAGTAGCAGGTCGATCGATTCGCCATCGGTAAAGCGGGAGTTGGCGGCATCGTAGTCGTAGCTCTTGAAGCGGCGGCGAATTTCGGCCAGTTCGTTGAGATGTTTTTTGTAGGTTTGATGGGCTTCGTGGTTGCCGTTGATGGTTTCCTGCAGTGCGGATTTGTGGTGCCGTATCTCGGCCAGCTGACTGATCAGTGAATCGTCCTCGTATCCCTCGGTGGCAGCGGCGTCGCGGCGCAGTTCGGGGATTGGCTCGGATTTGAAGTTGGCGACCAATACTGCAATGGCCTGCTGGAACAGGGGATCATCGCCGGCCGTGTATTTCTGATGCTCGGCCAGCAATTCCTGGTAATGCTCTTCAGCCTCGTCGATGGCCTTGTCCAACGCCATGAGTTCCGCCTTTTCGTTTTCCAGCGTTTCTTCGTAATCGGGAATTCCGGCGGCTTTCTCGGCATTGCGCTCCATTTTTGCCAGTTTGTCCATGGACTGGGCAGTGGAAGCCTTGAGCATATCGGTGTGCTCACGCAGACGTTTGGGAATTTCCAGCAGTCGATGGTAATTCTGCCGTGAAGCCTCATAGCGGATATGGTGAGCAAGCATCCTGTCGAAAAAGCGGGTCAGTGGATTGGCTTGGTAATTCGAAGTGCCGTAGTGGCGGTTCCACAGGTACATGAACAGTGGATCGTCGCGGAAAGGTTGCCCCTTTTCCTTGCGGTCCTGTTCCGCCTCGCGGGTTTTTTCGTCAGCGGCCGCCAGGGTATTGATGGCTTCCTGGGTTTCCTGCTGCTGCGCCCGATAGTCGGGATCCTTTTCCAGCGACTGGTGAACCTGGTCGAGTTTTTCCTGCAAGGCGGTGGTGGCTTCTTCCAGCTCCTGGGCCTGCTGCTGTCGCTGTGCTTCCAGTTTCTTCTGCCGGTTCTGGGATTCGAGCGAACGTACCGCAAGTTCCTGGATGGCCTGGTTGCGTTGTTCGAGCAGGGATTGCGCCTGTTTTTCCGCCTGATCCAGTGCATCGTGAAACTGCTGGATCTTCAGGGAATCGATACGCAGTCTTGCCAGTTTGCGGTAGATGGCCGATTCCTGCTGCCGCAGGCTGACCAACTGGTTGCTGCTTTTTTCGACGCGGGTTTCGAAGTCCTGCATTTGTGTGCGGGCTTTTTGCAGCTCGGTGTCGAGGTAGCTCAGGAGTTGTCGTCCGCTAATCATATTTGCACTTCGTGACTGAATGGGTTGCATGCAACGGGTGTACCGGCTGTTGCGTCACCATTGGGTGATTGCCGCGCCAGATGTATTGACGTTGTATTCTGGAGCGAGGTAGCCGCGTCGTTTGATCCCCAGCTTGTTCTTCTGGATGATGCCATCGTCCTTCTTGTCGGCCGCTACCTGATTGTAGGCGGATGCGCCGACACGTACGGCCCATTTGCTGACCTGGCGCGTCTTGCCGTCTTCCTCGGAGGTGATTGGCAGTGTGAGTTTCTTGCCGCTGCGGTCAATGGCTTCCACCACCAGATAGTAGTTTCTGGCCTTGGAATTCACGTCGGGATAACGCCAGACGCCGCTGCGTTCTCCGGGGCGCGATACGATGCGCAGTACATACGCTTGCTGCAACTGATCGAGCAGATCCTTGAGATCGGAGAGCCCGATCCGTGCGCGTTTGATGTCGCCACTTTTCAGTGCGGTTACGGCATTCTGGTAATACTGCTTTGCCAGTGTTTTGGCCTTCTGCTCTCTGGCGATGTGGTCGATATCCTGCTTGTACTCCTTCAGGCTCTGCGGCAGACGATCCATCTGTGCCAGCAGATTGAATGTGGTCTGTGCCTTGTCGAGTTGGGCGTCTGCCTGTTTCAGCAGGTGTTGCTGTTGTGCCAGTTGCTGCCTGGTCTGCTGTTTTTCCCCGTCGCTCGCCGTGGCGGAAACCGCGTCGATGACGCCAAACTTCCGTGCCGATTGCAGCAGTTGTCCAGCCTTGTCCAATGCGGTTGCGGCTTCTCTGCTGGCTGATCGTGCAGCGTTCTTCAAGGTGGGAGAGGCGACTTCCGGCAGATCCTGCAACTGCTTGTGCAGTCGGGCCAACCGATCCTGCGTGACCTTGACGGTCAGTGTGGAATGGCTGATCTGTTGATTGATCTGCTCGGCGGCTTCCCTGGCAGCCTGTTTCTCCGGCAGCGTAACGGTGCCGAAGTGGATACCCCAGGCAGCCAGCAACGCGGTGAGCGCCAATCCGGCACGCTTGCCCCAGGTGCCACGATTGACATACATCCGCGCCAACCGGGTCTTGAGACCTGGAGGCGGTGGGTGATAGGCAAAGCGCTCATCACGCAGTGCCTCTACCCCGGCCGCAATGGTTTCATCAGTGACTTCGATGCCTTGTGCGGCATAGATGGACTTTACCTTCTCCACCAGCGCCTGTTCGCGGGTATCGGCATCGAGTTCATGATCCACCAGCGCCTTGCGACGGCGCAGCGTATCGACGACATCCATGGCAAGCATGATGTCGTCCATGGCGATCTTGTTCTGTTCAGTCATGATTCAAGGGTGCCTGGTCTGTCCCGAATTCATGCTTCCAGTGCGTTGCCTTCCTGCGCCAGCTCGGCCAGGCGCCGCTTGCCATCTTCCACGGCCTGGCGAACCTCCTCGGCATTGCGGGTGGACGCTTCGCGCATCTCCTTGATCAGTTTGACGGAGCGTTCCTGGTAGTTGACCACGGAATCGACCAGCTTTTTCACGGCATCGGCACGCAGCGTGGGACCATAGCCTTCCTTGATGGCCGCTTCCTGCACCTTGCCACCGACTTCGGCCAATACCTCCAGACTGTCGCTGATACCTTCCTTCATGGTCTTGAGCGCCTGAGTGCTTTCATACAGTCCGGACAGGCCGGTAAACGAGGCGCTCAATGCGGTCAGCACGGTTTCATTGGTACCAAAGAAGGTAACGGACTGGGCGTAGACGCGTTTCTTGGCATCGGTGGTCTGCACCAGTCGGGACATGACGGTTTCGGTGGTGTTATAGCTGAGAATCAGATTGTCGGAGAGATCCTTGGCAATCTGGTAACGCTCGTCGGCGTTTTGCAGATCGCGCAGACGTTCGTCGCGGGTCAGTTCGAGCCGGGAAATGACGGCACGATCCTCCTCGGTGTTGGCTTCGATGGCCCTGGCCGCTTCGTTCAGTGCAGCCTTGGCAGCCTCGAGCTCCTCTTCTGCCTTGTTCAGAATCTCAGCAGCCAGCACTTCGGACTCCTTCAGGGCGCCGCGGAAGTCCCGATAGGCGTCGAGAATCAGCTGCTCGCGCTCGATCTGATCCTTGGAGTCGGCAGCTACTTGCAGATAGGTTTTCTTGATGTCCTGAAAACGGGCGGGTATGTCGCCTCGGGTCACCTTCATCCAGACATTGGCGACGCGCTCGCCGAAGTCGATCTTGCCGTCGTCCAGCTGTTCCACCATGCTCTTGGCATCATTGCGAATGCTGCCGAAGGCTTCGGCGATATCCTGATAGCGCTCACCAATATGCATGGCTTCGATCTGCTCGCGGACGACCTCGTTGAACAGGGATGCCTGGTTCAGTGTGCGCGCAATGGCGATGGCATTGGCTTCGTTCAGATCGGAGATCTTTTCGATCAGCGCGATGATCGGTGCTTCATCGGTCTTTTCCGGTACCAGTCCCAGGTTGTTGAGCTTGTCGAGTGCGGTATCGAGGTATTTGAGTGGCGTGGCTGTTATCGCATTGTCAGTCATTGGAGGTTCCTTACGATCCTGGAATCAGAAAATTTTAGTAACTACTCAGCTCACCTCTGAAATCCATCATCTCTGCGTTAAAAAATGGTCATTTACGCTTGTAAACTCACATTTTTCGCCTTGATCTGACGAATTTCAAAGGCAATCTGAGCAGCTACTGCTTATGTGAACTACTCGCTGAGTAGTTACAAATTTTATTGGTCTTGTGAGGTGCGTCGCATCTGGGCGTATTGACACTGAGAATAGCATATCAGTTTATGTTGTTGTTTCAGCTGGGTTGGACAGAATTTTACGTTTTCGGTTCACTTCGGAACAGGCCGAGGCTGCATCTGCCATCTGCCATCTGCCAGCTGGCCGGTGAGGTGTGCTATCCCTTGAATGCCTTGTCTGATTCGAGATATTCGATTTCCTCGGGTGTACTGGTTCGGCCGAGAATGATGTTACGGTGAGGAAAGCGGCCAAAGCGCCTGATCAGATCCCGATGATGCCGGGCGAAACGCGCATTGTCCTGCAACCCGGCAGCGGAGAAGAGGCGTACCGATTCGTTCTGGTCATCGAGGTGTTCGCTGTGCATCAGCGGCATGTAGAGGAAGGCGAGTCGGTCGCCCGGAAGTTGTTGGTCGAAACCCTGTGTGATGGCATGGCGGGTTATGGCCACAGCCTGCTGTTCTGTGGCAAAGCTTTCAGTGGTGTTGCGATACATGTTTAATGGGAACTGATCCAGAACGATGGTCAGTGCGAGACAGCCTTCGGGGGTCTGCTGCCAATGGTCGAGTTGTTGGCTCCTGGCGGCCTCCCAGGTGGTCTCAAAGCGGGAGCGGATGATCTCGTCCATTTCCGGCGTGGAGGCAAACCAGAATTTGCGGTGGGCTGGTGTGTACCAGAATTCGATAACGTCCTGTGGGGTGGTCTTTACCACGCTCATGCCTTGACGGTTCTGATCCGGCTGGCTGCGGTTGCCGCTTTCTCTCGTGCCTGATCGGTTGAATCTGCCCGTGCCAGCGCCACACCCATGCGGCGACGCTCGAATGCCTCGGGTTTGCCAAACAGACGGACATCGGTAGCGGGGTCTGCCAGCGCTTGTTCCACGCCTTCAAAGGCGATGTCTCGGGCGTTCATGCCGCCATAGATCACTGCGCTGGCCCCGATGCTGTGCATGGCCGTATTGACCGGCAGTCCGAGAATGGCCCGGGCGTGCAGTTCGAATTCATTCTGGTACTGGGTGATCATCGTGACCATGCCGGTGTCGTGGGGGCGCGGGCTGACTTCGGAAAACAGCACCTCATCGCCAACCACAAACAGCTCCACGCCAAACAAGCCGCATCCTCCCAGATTGTCGGTAATGGTACGGGCGATCTCTCTGGCCTTTGCCAATGCGGCGTCGCTCATCACCTGTGGTTGCCAGCTCTCCACATAATCCCCCTTTTCCTGGCGGTGGCCGATGGGTTCGCAGAAGCAGGTTTCGACCTCACCAGCAGCGTTCAGTGCACGTACGGTGAGTAGCGTGATCTCATAGTCGAAATCCACTCGCTGTTCCAGAATGACACGGCCATGGTTGATTCTGCCGCCGCTCATGGCGTAATCCCAGCAGGCCTCCAGCTCGGCCAGGTCATGTGCAGTGGATTGCCCCTTGCCGGAGGAAGACATTACCGGCTTGACGATGGCGGGAAAATCGATGTCTGCCGCCGCCTGTTTCAGCTCATCCAGGGTATCGGCAAATGCATAGTTCGAGGTTGGCAGACCCAGCTCCTCTGCCGCCAGGCGGCGAACGCCTTCCCGATTCATCGTCAGTCGGGTGGCCCGCGCCACCGGAATCACCTTCGCCAGCCCCTCGGCTTCGATCCTCTCCAACTCGTCAGTCGCGATTGCCTCGATCTTCGGCACGATCAGATGGGGCTGCTCCTTCTCCACCAGCGCCCGCAACGCAGCAGCATCCGACATGTCGATGGCATGCCAGCGATGGGCCACCTGATGCCCCGGAGCATGCTCGTAGCGATCCACGGCAATTACCTCCACCCCCAGACGTTGCAGTGCGATGATCACCTCCTTGCCCAACTCGCCGCTGCCAAGCAGCATGACCTTGAATGCAGAGGGTGAGAGCGGTGTTCCGATTTTCATGGTGGGTGTTCCTGCGTTTTGAGGATTGGGGGAGGGGCAAGGTTGCAATCGTACCGGGTTGGTTGCCGAATGAGAATCTCTTGGGCCGCGCTGGGTGCCCTGGTTTCCGATCAGTTGGAAACGTCATACCATCATCCTGGCTTCAAGAATGCCTCGATCAGTGCCATTGCCCGCTGATAGTGGCTGCCCTTCCAGTAGATCTGTCCGCAATTCCTGCAAATCAGAAAGTCGTTGTAGTAGCGCCGTGTCTTGGGTTCCAGCCGGTCGATGATGGTCTCCTTGGCGATGGGTTGGAGTAGCCCATTGCAGCGAATACAGCGGCTGAAGGGTTTGATCTGGCTGGGGAGGTGGTAGCGTTTGATGATTTCCCGCACCTGTTCGCGAGGCTGGTCGGAGCGCACGAAATAGCCGTGGTCGATGATCTTGCGTTGCAGCAGGGTGCGGTCGCGGGTGAGGAGGATGCGTTGCTGCTGTGCGGCGATGCTGGCCAATGTCGCGTCGTCACAGTCATTGGTATAACGAGTATCGAAACCGAGCATGCGCAGGTATTTCGCCAGGCGACCAAGATTAACGTCGGCAACGAAGCGTGGTGGATCAGGCTGGTCTGGTCGCAGGCGGGGTAAATTCGGGTCATTGCGGACTGCGGCAATGGGGGTTATGTCGATGTGATTGCCATCCTGTACTCGCCAGGAAAAATCCACAGGCCGATCATCGATGCGGATGGCGCCGATTTCAGTGTGCGGTATGCCGAGCGATTCGATCATGTCCTTGACGGACGCTTCGCGATCGAAGTTCAGGTGAAGGGTAGTCCCGCGTTGCGCTGGTGGCAGGAAATCATTGAGTGCTCCATGAAACTTCAACCAGGCTTGTGACATGACTCAGGCTGCAACAAATCGGTAAGATGGGATCACATGATGCCACGTCCAACCCATCCAGCGAGAGATTCACAACCATGCACCTGATGATCATCGGACTTTTCCTCGCAGCGCTGGTCTGGGGGCCGCAGGCATGGGCGCGTTACACGTTCAATCGTTACAGTGGTTCGCTGGAGCGTATTCCCGGTACGGGTGGAGAGTTGGCGCGGCATCTGCTCGACCAATTCGACCTGCAAGCCGTGGGTGTGGAGCAAACCGAGATGGGGGGTGATCACTATGATCCGACTACCCGGACGGTTCGCCTTGGCCCCGATAATTACGCCAATCATTCCCTGACAGCGGTCGCCGTGGCAGCCCATGAAGTGGGGCATGCCATTCAGCATCACCGTAACGAGCCACGATTTGCCCTGCGTACCCGATTGGTGCAACTTACACAATCAGCCCAGCAGCTTGGTGCTGCTGCCATGTTTGCCGTGCCGTTGATCATGGCTGTGACTCGTCGCCCTTCGGCAGGTATTTTGCTGGTACTGCTGGGGATACTGAGCATGGGCAGCGCGACGCTGGTGCATCTGGTCACTCTGCCGGTGGAATTTGATGCCAGCTTTGGCAAGGCGCTGCCGATCCTCAAGCGGGGCCAGTACATCAGCAAGGCGGATGAAGCTGCGGTAGCGCGTATTCTCAAGGCTGCCGCGTTGACCTACGTAGCTGCTTCGCTTGCCAGCCTGTTGAATATCGGCCGCTGGATCGCGATGCTGCGTCGGTAATGTGCCGTTTTTTGTTATAGTTTGGCCCGTTTATTCTCTGGCCAATTGGAAGGTTCTTGTCCGTGAAAATGTTTCGATTTTTCTCTCTCGCATTATTGATGCAAGTCTTTCTTGTATCGGTTGCGTCCGCCCATACAGGGGGCACCGCCGCTGGTTTTTTCAGTGGCTTCATGCACCCCGTATTGGGTTGGGATCACGTGATTGCCATGGTGGCTGTGGGTTTGTGGGGCGCCTTTCTGGGGAATCCTGCCATCTGGGTCTTGCCAGTGGTCTTCCCGATGGTCATGGCCTTTGGTGGGGCGCTGGGGGTGGCGGGAGTGCCGATTCCTTCGGTAGAGGTGGGAATTGCATTGTCGGCAATCGTGCTGGGCGCGATGGTGGCGCTGGCTGCCAGGCCGCCTGTCTGGGTAGCGGCAGTAATTGTTGCGGTATTTGCAATCTTTCACGGTCATGCCCATGGGACGGAATTGCCTGCCGCCGTCAATCCGCTGGCCTTCAGTCTGGGTTTTGTCATCGCGACCGGGTTGCTGCATATCTCGGGAATTGCCTTCGGTTTGCTGGTGCGATGGCCAGTCGGCAGAGTCGCGGTGCGAACCGTGGGTGGAGCCATCGCATTGGCCGGAGTGGGATTTCTGATGGGGGTTGTATGAACTACCGATGGTGCGTACTGCTTGCCTGCAGCTTGATGGTAATACCCGGTGCAGCGTTTGCGCATAGTCCCATTCAGGGCTTGACGAGCTTCTATAACGGCATGCTGCATCCGCTACTGGTGCCGGCGCATTTATTGTCCGTTGTGGCGCTGGGGTTCCTGTTTGGTCAGCGCGGGGCGAATGTCATGCAGACCGCTATCATCCTGTTTCTGGTTGCCATGGTAGTGGGTCTGCTGGGGGCTGGCTATGGCGTGGTGTTGTCATTTGAAACAACGTTGCTGGCACTGGCCATGCTACTTGGGGTACTGGTAGCGCTGTCGCTGCAGATGCCAATCCCGGTTTACTGGCTACTGGCTGTTGTGACCGGCTTTCTGCTCGGGATCGATTCGGTACAGGACGCCTACACCGGCAAGCAGAAGTTGGGTGCTTTGGTGGGGAGTGGCACCGCGATCTACCTGGGCTTGCTGTATGCCACGGTTCTGGCACAGGCCTTTCAGAAAAGGGACTGGCAAAAAATTGCCATACGTGTTGTGGGATCATGGATCGCCGCCAGTGCCATGCTGGTGCTGGCATTGATACTGTCCGGAGCAGGGGGGATGACTGGCGGAGCGAATGTGGATAGTGGTGTCGAATAATCGGTTGGTGACGCTCATGGCTGCAGCCGATGAATGTATATCAAGTCCTGTCGTACCTGGATTCCGGCCTGCGCCGGAATGACGGAGTTGTGCAAAAAATGGGTGCGTCATTCTGGCGCAGGCCAGAATCCAGGGAATAGGGCTGCGGCCTTGAAGTGTTTTTTTACATGCGGGATCAGAGGTTGGTAGCTGTAAGGTAGTGCGGCAAAGCCGCTGGTTTTGAGTTCTATTGTTTCAGCATCTTACCTGGATTCCGGCATACGCCGGAATGACGGAGTTGTGTAAAAAATGGGTGCGTCATTCTGGCGCAGGCCAGAATCCAGGGAATGAAGCAGCAGCCTTGCAGTGTTTCTTCTCAAGCAGGATCAGGAGTTCGTGGCTGTAAGATAGTGCGGTAAAGCCGCTGGTTTTGAGTTCTATCGTTTCAGCATCGTACCTGGATTCCGGCCTGCGCCGGAATGACGGAGTTGTGTAACAGTGGAGCGCCATCTTGTGAGTGGTTAGTTGCTTTGGTACGCATTTCAAGCGTGAGACCTGGAATTGGTGGTCACGTTCTTGGTGAACAAGCTGCTGGATACAGGATTTACAATGTCCTTGTTGGGTTGGAGAAGGTCATTGCGATTATTGCCAAGGATGTGGCAGGGAGTAAGTCAATGCAGCCATGTGTCTATATTCTGTCAAGTAAGCGTAACGGGACACTTTATGTGGGGGTTACCTCCAATTTGATTAAACGAGTATGGGAGCACAAGAACGATGTTGTTGAAGGGTTCAGCAGCAAGTACCACACTCATACCTTAGTCTGGTTTGAACTTCATGAAACCATTGAATCGGCTATCAGGCGGGAAAAGGCGATAAAGAATTGGAAAAGGGCCTGGAAAATCCGCGCTATTGAAGAGAGGAATCCAACCTGGAAGGATTTGTATTCCGGGTTGCTCTGATGAAGCTATGGGAAAGGTGCGTCATTCTGGCGCAGGCCAGAATCCAGGGAATAGGGCTGTGGCCTTTCAGTGTTGTTTCACATGCGGGATCAGGGGTTGGTAGCTGTAAGATGGTGCGGTAAAGCCGCTGGTTTT
>CAYTPO010000182.1:0-23114 GCA_964439815.1 uncultured Thiotrichales bacterium | reverse complement strand
GCATGAACCCCTACACGGGCATGTCCTCACTGGCGGCACCGATGGCCATGAGTTCAATGATGGCGCAGCCGGGTATGGGGGGCTGGCCAATGCCGGGTACCATGGGCAACCTCTCGAACCCGGCAAACCTGATGAATTACTCCGGATTCAATGCATCGAAGCCTGCTTTGCCAGCGGCAGCATTACCCGAGAATGGCAAGATCCAGCTATCATTCCAGGAATTGCAGCAGTTGCTGGGAGAGCGGAACCGAAATTCCGCAACGACGGCTCCGGTGGCCTCTGTCTTCAAACCAGGTATCTCCAGTCTGCCCCCTGCGATCTCCAGCGGAGAAACTGCCGCGAAGTCGCCGATCACGAAAAAGCATGATGTGCTGCCTGATGAACTGACCGGATTGTGGATGGGATCGGGGCGTGACATCCTGACGATTACCGCAAACCGGTTCGTCTGGACCGATCCGGGGGGACGTACCACCAAGGGCAGTTTCAAGATTCAGGGGGATACCATGCTGGTGCAGGCGGATACGGCGGATACGCCGGCCACCTATCAGATCAGTTATTCCGGTGACAGAATGGTGGCGACCAACAAGGCGGGATATCGCTACGAGTTCACCCGGGCGAAATAGCAACGACGGTGACGATTCCTGTCACCGTCGTTGCCGCGAGATCATGAGGTCCGGCAGAAGGGTTTCCGGAGATAACCTGAATCCGAAGCGCCTGGCACAAGCGTTTGATGCCAGAGCAGCTCGAAAAATACCCGCTTGACCTCGGGGTGAAGCCAGGATTTTCCGAGACCTCTGTAAAACCGATATCTCGTGCCATTAATCCCCGTTTGCACCTCGGATTCAGGTAAAAAAAAGCCCCGCAACAGCGGGGCTTTTTCCTGCACGGTTACTTCAAGCGATAACGAACGCCGAGAAACGTCGAGACATCGACATCGTCGTTACCGTTGTCATCGATATCGTCTTCAATGTGGTTGAGCGCCAGGGTGGCATCCACACTGATGATATTGGTCAGATAATAACGGAAGGTGCTTGACAGGTTGTTGGTCAGCGTATCGTCGCCGGTATCACTGGCCTTTTCATACAGAAGTTTCCAACGATTGACCCAGTCGACGCGATCCGAGAGCTCATAGGAATAGCTCATGTTGTTGGTGACGACATGGCCGGTGTCATCAGCCAGGATCGTGGAGTAGCGCAGCAGGTTGATGAATTGCCCCCGGTATCCATGCGGCTGGGCATATTCCCATTCGAGGTCCAGTGACGGGTCACCCTTGTTGCCATTGAAGTCCTGCACGACCAGACCAATACCACCGCGTACCAGCCAGCCATGCTTGCGAACGCTGATGGGTTCATCGAACATGACACGATCCATGTGGAGCGTGCCGGCAGCGCCGAGCTTGCCTCCTTTCAGAACACCATCCAGCCGCAGCAGCTCTTCCATGGCAATGAACCAGTAAGCCTTGTATTCCTGCTCGCCATATCGGCTTTTGAATTCCAGCTCCTTGTCGACGATACGTGCCAGCGCAAGGTAGGTGGCTTCAGTGATTTTCCCGGTAATCAGGCCATGCTCGCGCAATTCTTCTTCAAAGCGCAAAACCTTTGCCAGTGGCGTTGCATTGATGACCCGGCCATATCCCACACCGCCACCGATTTTTGCATAAATATCGTCTTTGTCATCCTGATAGCCAAGGTTGGCTGATCCGTACCAGAATGTCTTGTCCTTATCATTGAAGTAATTATCGACCGTGGCGCTGGCGTTGGCCTGCGATGCGTCGATGGACTCGTCACCGTCATTGGGGCCGCGGGAAATATTGCTGTTGCCATCGAGTTCGATTTTCCACACGCGGGGTAGTGAGCTGTAATTGTTCAGATAGTTTGCGTCAAGGTTGAGATTGTAGCTGGTCTGATCCTGATTACCGGATTTCGTATTAAACTGACCAAGCACAAAAGCCTCTTCCCAGTGGCTTTCGGGATCCATGTAGTCGGTCAACTGAATGGCGGAAGCAGAGAGTGGAACGCCCAGTACTACGGCGATGGTGGCCGATAATTTCATTGTGGATCTCATGATTTGTTACTCCTAGTTATTATGTGCAGGCTTGTTTGATGGGTAGTGTAAGCCACTTTTTACGGGGGTTGCTAATTATTGATAAAAGTTTTCATATCGATAATATTCCCGCTGTTTTTATTTTCATGATCATCGTCGGATGTGAGTGCGCGTTCTGATTTTGCATCCAGATTGCCAACTTCGCGCAGGCGCTTTTCGATAATGTGTTCCATTTCGTCGGCGAGATCGGGATAGCGATCCATCAGGCGATGAGTTGCGGCCTCGGACACGGCAATCACTACCAGATCGGTTGTTGCCGTCACGGATATGTTGCTGCCTTCCTGGCGGATCATCGAGGCAAGGCCAAAGAAATCCCCGTTGAACAGTTTATTGATGCGGTGCAAGTGGCCGGTTTTGTCAATATGGGTTTCTTCTGCAGATCCTTCGAGGATCAAATACAGCGAAGTCGATATTTCCGACTGTCTGAGGATGACCTCGCCACGGCCATATTCCAGCAGATGTGAATGCTGGGCGATGTCTTCCAGGCCGGTGGTGCGTCTTTCGAG
Organism: uncultured Thiotrichales bacterium; assembly: GCA_964439815.1. Classification (GTDB taxonomy): domain Bacteria; phylum Pseudomonadota; class Gammaproteobacteria; order UWMA-0217; family UWMA-0217; genus JALSHZ01. The sequence continues at coordinate 20,505 of CAYTPO010000182.1, read as the reverse complement.
AAACGGGAAGCGGCGTAGCAGGCTGATATCCACGTCCTCCGACTGACTGTCAGAATCGGCTGGTGAGGGCATCATCACGACTTCGTGGGCACGGGTGGGGAAGGTAATACCGTGGCGTTTGGCGACATACCATACCCGTGACATGAAATCATTGCGTATCCTCGGCTGGTCGCTGTAATGCTCGATGAAATACTGCACTTCGTGGCGCACGGAAAATTCATCGTAGGAAATCAGGGCAACAGAAGGATAAGGATCACTGAGTACGCCCGGAGTGGCCAGTGCGGCCTCGATCATGGCGTCCTTGACCTTGTAGGGGGCATCATCGAAGGAAAAGTCGAACAGTACCCGTTCCATGTGCCGGGGATAGGGGTGGGAGAAATTGGTATAGGTGCTTTTTGCCAGATCGGAATTGGGTACGATGAGAATATCTTCGTCACGTGTCAGCAGAGTTACGGTACGCCAGTTCATGCTGATGACCTTGCCGATTCGGTCATCCGGCAGACTGAGCCAGTCGTTGATGCGAAACTGGCGGGAGGTCAGCAGGGCAAACCCGGAAAACAGCGAGCTAAGCGTATCCTGCAGTGCAAGGCCCAGCACGATGGAGCCTACACCGAGCGCGGTCAGCAGTTTGGCCAGCGGGAGATCCCAGACATAGGCAAGTACCAGGGCGGTGCCGATAAGTACCAGAAAGGCGCGGGTAAAATCCAGTACCAGTTTGGGGATGCGCGCACGCCAGTCGTGACGGTCTTCGGCATGGGAAAACAGTAGCAGATTGGCAATACCCAATGTCGTATGGATAACAAAAACCCATAAAAAGGTTTCCACTACCTTGACCGCAATATTCGATCGGTCATAGCCCATGATTTTGGTGAGAATCAGCAGGAAGACCAACTGGGGAATGATTTGATGTTGCAGGTTCTTCAAGACCCGTGACCATTCCGATCGCCCTGGAGGCAGGCGCTGGATCAGTTCTCCCAGCGCGATGACGACCAGGGGGAAAACCAGGATGAGAAGAACACCTGCATAGAACCAGCTCTGGTCGAGCATCCAGGTAAGCCAGGGGGTATCGGTCATGACGTGGCCCCCTTGTCCTGCCGTTGATCGTCACGCAGCGGATTTTCCATGATTACGGTTTCTGCCTCCTCGTCGATTGCCCATTCGGGTTGCCAGCACCATACCTCGAGTTTGCCGCGGGCAGCAGTGTTGATGGGGGCGTGGGAGACAAACCCCTCGTGATTGCCCAATCGCTGGTACACATCATCGGATATCAGGATGGAATCGGGAATGGTGTCAAAGCGCATGCGGCTGGCGATATTGACCGTGTCACCCCAGACGTCGAAAACAAAATGCCGGGTGCCGACAATACCTGCGAATGCATCGCCGGTATGAATCCCTACCCTGATACCCAGATGAATACCTCTTTCGTGATTGAAGTGGTGCACGATCTCGAGCAGATCCTGGGCGAACCGGAGGCATCGTTTGCTGTGGTCCAGCCGGGAAATCGAGATGCCACTGGCAGCCATGTAGCTGTCCCCAACAGTCTGGATCTTTTCCACGCCGTTCTTCTCTGCGGCACGGTCAAATTGATCGATCAGCCTGTTCAGTTCGTCCATGGCTTCTTCGGCACTGAGGGATTCGGCATATTGGGTAAACCCGTTGAGCGCGGAAAAGAGTACCGTTGTATTGGTGACTTTCTCGGCATACCGGAATTCACCGTCGCTGACTTTTTCAATGACATTGGCCGGCAGGATGTTCAGTAACAGTTGTCGATTCTCTTCCTCTCTGGCGGCAATGGTCTTTTTCTGTGAGTTGAGCACGCTGAGGGTCTGGTTGAATATGTCCGCGAGGTCACCAAATTCGTCCTGGCGGTTGAGTACCACCTGTTCGTCCGTCTTGCCTTGCCGGAGGTTTCTTACGCCTTCCATCAGCTTGTCCACGGGGCGAGTGAAGATATAGGCAACCCACATCGCAATGAAAGTCACCAGGCTGGAGAGAATCACTGCAGTGATCAACAACCCCTTCTGAAAATCGAATATGGGTGTAAATGCTTCATCCTGATCCATTTTTGCCAGAATGGCCCAATGCAGGTTGGGGGCTTGCAGTGGCGCATAGTTCGTAATGGTTTTCTTGTCGCTGTTGTAACCATCTACCACCCCATTGCCGGTCTTGCCTGCCAGCGCAGCCTTGACGGCCGGATTGTCGACTTCCTGAATCAGAACCGTTGAACCGGTACGGCAGGATTTTTCGGCATCGGTGCAGTCGGTTCGCTGCAGGAACTTGCGCGATGTGGAGCGCATCTTCAGGTCGTCACCCACCAGAATCACTTCTCCGGTCTTGCCAAGTCCGGCGACTTCCCAGTTTTCATTCCCGCTCATGATGGCATCTATCTGCCTGATCGGTATCTGTATGGCGAGAATACCGATGGGACGATGCTCTTCATCAAAAATGGTTGTGCCAAGAAATGCAGCGGCTGCCCCATAGGAGGGTTGATAGAACTGAAAGTCCACCAGTTTGACATCCCCGGGATTGGGCGAGCGCTTGATCTCCTCATAAAGGCGTGCAAAGGCACTTGTCTTATAGGGTCCTGCCTGCAATGAGGTGGCGAAATCGGTTTCCTTGGCAACGGAATAGATGATATTTCCGGTATCGAAATCCATCAGAAACAGGTCATAGTAGCCAAAGCTGTCCACCTTCTGCTTCAGTGTGGGGTGGTAGTGGGCATGAACGCCGCTGTAGTAGCTTCGATCCGAAGCGGTTTCGAGTTCGGCCTTGTTTCCCGCGGGGAATTCATTGTTGGCGATATAGTGGTATTGCAGATAGCGGGTGGCGGGCTGCCTGGGAAACAGAAAGTCGATATCCGGCGTGCCTTCGATATTGGGGGCGAGGCGGGGAATGAATTCATTGTTGTAGTAGCGGGTCAGTTTCTCCAGCTCCGCATTGCTCAAAACGGCTTTTTGCAGCCGCTTGAATGCTGATGAAAACTCCTTGGTTGCAGTGACGAGACTGCGATCGTTGGCCATGGATAGGACTTCTCTCTGCAGATTTTCAAGGTAGCCTGAAATATGCACTGCCTTGTTTTCACGGATACTGTCCAGCTGGGCATCGATACGAGCGGTCAACGCATTCTTGCCGATATTCAGTCCCTGGAATCCCACCACGAGTATGCAGAAGAGGGCGGTGGTAATGAGAATGAAAATGAGTTTTGATTTTACGCTGAAACGGGGTAAAACCATAAAGCTGCTCCTGGGGAATTGTTTCCATCCCTGAGGTACTACCGGAAGAGCATCCATGCGGCGGGAATGTTGATATTGCTGCCCAAATTCCGGCACACCAGACCAGTGTAATGGTGCGGTGACGGGTGTTGCTCCTGAGTGGAAAGCCTGCATGCCATTCTGGCTGCAAGTCTTTTGATAGTTGGTACGCCATCAAATCTGACACCGATGGTGTACTGGTCAAAACGAAAAAAATGCAACTTCCGGATTTCTCTTGAAACCAGGCTACTGCTTATGTGAACTACTCGCTGAGTAGCTACCGTTTTTCTTGCTGGCCTGTTCCTGGCGGGAACACATACTGGATTGAATCAGCATTTCTTCATCCAGGAATTTCATTGGTGATGCAGATATCACTAGGAGCCTGTCGGACTTAATCGCCATCCAGAGACTTGCAGCCAAACAGCGTTAAGTCCGACAGGCTCCTAGCGACGGCACTTTACCAAAAAACGTGATCTGTGTCACAGTTTTGCCGTAGTATGGGGCGTTGGTTCTGGAGAAATATGGCTTAAATGAAAATTAATGTGAAATCTTTGTGGTGTGCTGTGGCCTCCATGAGGCGGAGTTTGTTGATACTCTTTCTCATGGCAGCCATTCCTCTTCACGCCGCACCCCTGGACGGGAAGTTGGTGATTGTCAGTGCATTTCCCCACGATACAACCGAGCCATTGCGTCGGGCATTTCTGAAAAGGCATCCTGGTATCGAAGTCGAGGTAAAGTATAAAAGTGCCGCAGAAAGCGTCAAACTGATCGAGTCGATGGCGGAGCGGACTACTGTGGACTTGGTATGGGGCGCTGCCCCTGACATGTTCGAAATGCTGAAGAAGGCGGGGCGGCTCGATCCGTATCAGCCTGATATGCCAGGGATACCCCGATACATCGGTTCGGCACGCGTCAGTGATCCGAAAGGGTACTACACGGGTTTTTCCGTCTCCGGATATGGATTCATGTGGAATAAACGCTACCTGAATACCAATCGTCTGCAGGCACCCTCAAGCTGGTCTGACCTTGCACGTCCGGTTTATCGTGGGCATGTGGCAATGTCTTCGGCCTTTCGTTCGGGGCCTACCCACCTGATCATCGAAAATATTCTGCAAACGTATGGCTGGGAAGAGGGGTGGAAACTCATCAAGGCAATTGGTGGGAACCTCAAGACGGTGACGTTGACGGGTTATCAGGTTGCACGTGGGGTTCGGGAAGGAGAATTTGGCACGGGTGTGGTGATTGACAGTTTTGCAATTTCCTCCAAGGCGAGAATGTACCCGGTGGAATTCAGGTACCCCAGCGGGTTGGTGGTGCTGCCAGCGAGCGTTGCCATTGTCAAGGGGGCGCCCAACCGGACAGCAGCTGAGCGGTTCATTGATTTTCTTCTGTCGGAAGAGGCGCAGTATCTGCTGATTGACAAACGGATAGCACGCCTTCCGATTCGCTCGGAGGTTTATGAGTCTGTCCCTGATGGTTTTCCCAACCCATTCGATCCCGCTGTCATCAATCGTGCTGTTGATTTTGATCTGGATACTTCGATTGCACGCTATACACTGATCAATACGCTGTTCGATGTCATGGTGACCTTCAACCTCTCTTCACTGCAGCAGGTAACCCGCGTTGTGGACAGCCTCGAGGAGAGGCTGCGTTTGCGGGACAACCCTGCAGCGAGGGAGCTGCTGCTTCAGGCGCGGGAAATGATGGCTTTTCTGCCCATCGCAGAGGAGAAGTCGCGGGATCAGGAGTATGTTGCCAGATTCTCACAGGAGCGCGGTCGCCAGGATGACAGCATTCGGCAACAGGGTATCGAGCTGGAAAAGCAGTGGACCGAAGCATTCAGGAAACGTTACCGGCGAGCCGGGCAGCTGGCTCGCCAGGGGCTGGATGTTCTGGACAGGATGCGTATCGCCGAATCAGGTAAACACTGAGTCCGTCCTTGAAAGTCGGCTACGCAGTATCTTCGTCATTTGGTTGATATCAGCGCTATTTTAGTGGTCGCCCGGTCACCTGCAGAGTGGTCAGTTCTCGATCTGGTAGATCAGATCGATCGATTGCGTCCGATTGCCGGATTCTGCTTCCAGTTGCAGATATCGGTTGAGGCGATACTGCATCGATAACACGCTGGAGTCCTCGAACAGGCTGGTGGCGTATTCCAGATAGAGTTTGGGCGACAGGTATTTGCCAATGACGACCGAACTCTGTGACAGTTCTTCTCCGGGTTTGATGGTGAGCAGATCCAGCCCGGAGCGAGTACGAATATCATTGATCAGTCCCGAACTGCTCTTGATGCCCAGGCGGGCAACCGCACTGAGCAGCATTGCAGAATCCGTGCTGCCTGCAGCCCCCATGGGCTTGCCCGTCAGCAGGTAGGAGAGGGCATTGGTTTCATCCATGACCGGGTCCGAGAAAATCCGGCTTTCGGGGCGCTGGATCGGGCCGGAAATTTCCAGGCCTGTGGTAATGCCATCATCTTCACGTACAGCACGAAGATTGATCCCCGGTTGGTTCAGAGGGCCGTTGAAGTAGATCTCTCCCCGCTGAATGGTCAGCTTTTGTCCCAGCGCTTCGTAGCGCCCGTCGACAACCTGGAAAGAACCATCGCCCGAAATTGCCTTGTCGGGTGTTTCGGAAATCTGCAGTGAACCTTTCAGGCCGGTATCCAGACCAAACCCGGAGAGGTGTACCCGTTTGCCCAGTACAATGGTGACTCTGCTGTAGACATTCAGATGCGACGAGTTCGAGTCCGTTGCCTCATCGAGAATCACTTCATCGGCGGTAGGTTGGACTGCCGTTTCGGGCAAGGCGCTGAAGGTAATCTCGGCGCGAGGTACTACCACTGTGCCGGAAACATCGATGCGCTGGCGTCGGGCATCAATATGCAGGTCCGGAGAGATCCATACCTTTGCATTGGGCAGATCGGCAGCCATGAAATCCTTGCCGGAAAGTTTGACGCTGGCCGTCCGATTTTTCAGGTTGGACCAGTCCAGCTTGCCGGAAATGGCGATTTTCCCTTCGCCGGAAGTCACCTGCCCGGAGAGGGCTGCCTGATTGCCAGTATCCGATCTGGCAGTCAGCCTAATGTCCTGCAGCTTGATCCCGGCCAGCGGCAGTTGCAGTGAGGCATCGGTGATCTCGGCCATGCCGCGCAGCTCCGGTTTGCCGAGTGAGCCGCCAATGTCCACCCGGGTGAGGAATCGTCCCCGGGGCATCATGATTTCATCGGATAGCAGCGCGAGCCATTCCAGCTTCCGAAACTCGCCACGGATTTTTCCATCGAGTGCGAGTGTTGTCGGGTCGATATCGAGCACGCCACGGAGCAGGTTTTTTTCATCCAGCCTGATCATGGAGCGGATGGCGTACCGGTTTGCATCACCCTTGAATTCCACTGAGGCATCGATAGTTTCCCTGAACAGTCTGGCGATTGGAATCCATGCGGCAAGGTGGTTGATGGCAAACCCGTTCAAATGCAGCGAGGCCGTTGAAGGCTGTTGCCGGAGCAAACCGGCCTGGGCACAGAGTTGTTCTCCGTCGGCGGTGAGGCAGAGGCGGGAAAGCTGCAAGGCATCACGGCTGATGGAGAGGGTTGCTGGCTCCTGTTGTCGATACTGCGGCAGCTGCAACGCGGTGATGGCCGTGTTGGTGATCTTTCCCAGCCAGCTTGCCTGCTGGTTGTCGTATTCCCCGCTGAAACTTAGCTGGCTGCGCAGCCTGGATGCGGTATCGGAAATGCGCAGGGTCCCGCGCTGTTCCCGTTTGCCGGCAATGCCCTCCAGATGAATCGTATCGATACCCACTGCTTCGCGCTGCAGGCCCCGAATATCCAGATTGATCCCGATGGTCTGGATTTGTGCAGCCGGCGCAATGGTCAACTCGAGTTGCCTGATTCGGTTTTTCCGGTAGCCGAGAGAGTGTCCCGTGAAATGCAGATCAATCTGTGGTGCCAGCCATTCTCCCTTCAGCGTGCCCTTGCCAGCCAGCCGACCCGTAACTGGCGGGTAGAGTGCGGACAACTGGGGCGCATTGACCTGAAAATGGATGTTTTCGGCGCGTTGCCGGTTGACATGCCCTGTGAAATGCACGGTATTGGCACCCATGATCAGCCGGCCATTGCGTATGGTGGCCTCTTTCTTTTCGATATCGGCATCGGCTTCGATCTGAAAGGGAAAGTGGCGGATATTGCCAAGCACCGCAAACTGCGTGGTGGTCAGCCCGCCTTGCAGATGGGCCTGACCACCAAAGCTGATCTTCCCCGGATAGCGAGGATCCAGCTTGCCCGGGTCGATATCGTGACCGCTGAAGGATGCGTCAATGGCAAGGCCGTTGTGCCAGCCAAGGGTGCCGTTGGCGATCACTTCCCCCGCCATGGTTTGTGCCTGCAGCGATTCAATGGCGATTTGTCGAAGGGTGCCGCTGCCGGTAACGCTGGTGGTCATGGCAGGTATTCTGTTGATTTTCCCGGAGCTGATTTGCGCGGAAAACCGATAGGCCTGTGGTGTACCCGTGACAGTCATCGTTGCCGTTGCCTGTTGCGCGTATTCGAGCGTGCTGTTGAGGGTGATTGTCTGGGCGCTGGAAAAATTCACCTGGCCATCTGCCCGGAGTGTCAGCTTGTCGAAGACAGCCGCCAGTGTAAGAATTTCCAGCCGATTATCCTGCATTTCCCCCACCAGTTCGATATTGCGGAACAGCAACGGTTTTCTGCCAGGCAGGGTGATTTCCAGTTCGCCGATGTGAACCTGGTTGAACCGCAGACGGAAGGGCAGGGAAAATTCGGGCAGGCGGATGTCGGGCTGTTTTTCCTGGCGATCACGGGTACTGGTCAGTGCAATTTGCAGGCGACCGATCTCGAGTTGCCTGACGGTGAATCGGCGCTGTGACAGGGGTGCCATCCGGTAGTCGAGTCGAAGATCATCCAGAGACACGGTGGCATTGCGGGAAGCTATTTCGAAATGGGCAATGGCAGGGTGATTGAGTAGTGTGCCGCTGACGCCGGTAATCTTCCTGACCACGCTACTCTTTGCCACGGCCTGATTCATCAACCACTGCGTACCCGCAGGAGAGGCCATGCACCACAGCAGAAGGATACCGATTCCCAGCAGCAGAAAAAACGCAGCCCAGTAGAGTGGAGTGAGCAAATGTCTCACAGATCCGGCCCCATGCTGAGGTGCAGGCGGTAGCCATCATCGGGATGCAGGGGATAAGCAATGTCGATGCGTATCGGACCGATGATGGAGTGATAGCGCAGGCCGATACCAATGCTCTTGTGCAGCACATAGTCGCTGAAACTGTCGAAGGCATTGCCCGCATCCGCAAATGCGGCCACTCCCCAGCGGGTTTTGAAGGGGTATTCCAGTTCAAGACTCCCGGTGAGCAGGTTCCGGCCGCCATTGACCTCACCATCGGCATTGAGCGGCCCCAGTGATTTGTAGCCAAAGCCCCGGACGCTGGAATCACCACCGGCATAGAAACGCAGTGTGGCAGGCAGTCGTGGGAAGTTGCTGGTCGATGTGGTACCCGCAGAGCCCCGGGCAAGAATGCGAAAGTTTTTCCATGGGCGAATCAACTTGCTCTGGCCCGAGATCTGAAAGACATCGAGGTCCGAGTACCAGGTTTGCCGGGCCATTTTGGCCTGTGCCGAAAGTCGCCAGCCGGAGCGAGGGTAGAGTGGGTTGTCGAGGATGGTTTTGCTCACGGACGTACCAGGCAGGAGCAGATTGGTGGATTCATCGTTGTCCGCAGTCTCGAAAACCTCTCTGAATACCCGCAGGCTGAAGGTCTGTTTCCAGCCATCGGGCAGGTTGCGAGAAAAGATCAGGCCGTATTGGCTGGTACGGCTGATGCTGGTATCGGTTTTTTCCGATTTGTAGCCGAGTGAGAGGTCGAGACGGTGGGTGCCTTGTTCTCCCATTGGGATGCCATAGTTGAAACTGCTGTCCTGTGAGATTTCCGACCAGTTGGTGGAGAAATCATAGCGATGCCCCTTGCGGTTCAGCCAGCGATTTTCAAACCCGAACGATGCCCTGAAACCGGTATCGGTGGCAAAACCGATGCCCAGTTTGTAGGCGTGGCGCTTCCTCTCCTGCACCCTGATGGTCACGGGAACCTGATGGTCGCCGTTGCTGCTGCGCAGTGGAATCACCTCGACCGAGGCGAAATAGTGGCTGTCGTATAGTACTTGCTGCTGATAGGTCAGCTTCCCGCTGTCGAATTCATCACCGCGTCTGATCACCAGAAACTGGTCGAGCAGCCGGGGGCTGAGATTGTCGCTCTCGATGCTGATTTCACCAAATCGATAGCGGGGTCCGCTGTCATAATGCAGCTGGATTTCGGCCTGATTGTGCTTGCGGTCGATGGCCAGGCGCTTCAGCGTGAAACGCCCCGAAAAAAAGCCAAACCGGCTGGCCAGCAGTTCCAGGTCGTTTTTCGCCTTTTCATAGTCTGCATGGCTGAGTGGTTGACCTTCCAGTGCCTGAATGGTTTTTTGCAGGGAACGGGTTTCCGGTAGTGCCTCCATGTCTCCGGTAACGACCAGATCGACCCGGTGGACTTTCATGCGTGCCCCCTGCTCGATGTTCAGCATAAGCTCCCAACAGGGCTTTGTTTTCCGGATTTCGGCATTGATGCGGGTCTGGTAGTAACCCAGTGCCCGCAGTGCGCGACGGGCTTTCTTCGTGGAGGATTTCTTCAGGAAGGCCAGCCGCCAGGGTGGTTCCTGGCATTGGTAGCTCACCAGGTCGACAAAGGCCCGAATATTCTTTTCTGCCGCCTTGTCGGCACCCTGGATGAGTAGTTGCGGGTTTTCCGCGGCGGCCAGTGGCAGGATCAACGATGCTGCAAACCACAGCAGGATTGTTTGCAACCACAGGGTGGTGCCATGCGGCCCTTGAGTCCGGGGGGTAATGATCTGCCTGCAAGGGATTGAATGCAGCGGGGATTTTGTGAACACGCAATGGATCGCTTATGGTATAGCATCGAATTTCGATATTAACCGATTTGGCTGTTTATGTCTGATGCATTGCCCTTGACCATTACCCCTGTCCGCGCCTTCGCCGATAACTACATCTGGATTATTTCAATGCCAGGACAACAGCAGGTAGCCATTGTCGATCCGGGGGATGCTCGCCCGGTACTGGATTGGCTGCAACAGCATTCGCTACAGCCTGGCGCCATCCTGATTACCCATTTTCACAGCGACCATACCGGAGGCATCGCCGGTATCACCGCTGCCTGGCCGGACATCCCTGTCTACGGACCGGCCGGGGAACCTGCCAATGGCGTGACCACACGACGGCATGAAGCGGAGGTCGTGAAACTGCCATTTCTGCCGCAAATCGAATTTACCGTCATGGAAGTACCCGGACATACTGCAGGTCATATCGCTTACTATGGAAATGGCGTGCTGTTCTGTGGTGATACGCTGTTTGCCGCAGGTTGTGGCCGGGTCTTTACCGGCACCTTTCCCGATCTGGCGGCATCGCTGCAGCGTATCGCAAAACTGCCGCCCGACACACGGCTGTACTGTGCCCATGAATATACCGTCGACAATATCGGTTTCGCCAAATGGGTGGAGCCTGACAACCAGGCCTTGTTGCAGCGAGATGCCGAAGCGCTGGAAAAGGCGGAAAAGGGGCTCCCTACTGTGCCCTCGACGCTTGCGCTTGAGTTGGCCACCAACCCGTTCATGCGCCTCCAGGAACCCACGGTAATTGCCGCAGCACAGGCGCACATGTCAAAGCCCGCAGCAGATCTGGTATCGGTTTTTACTGCGCTGAGGCAGTGGAAGGACAGGGAGTATGATTGAAAAAAGGGTAACCCCGTCTTGTTCAAGGTAGCGGCTAAAGCCTGTGATAAGCAAATGAAAACCATGACAAACCCTTCTTGACAGTCCTGTTTCACCCAAATGGAGAGAGGCTTCAGCCTGTCACGGCCCGGCTTGTTCTGGCACGCCTGCGCTTGCGCTTCACTCAAGTTGTAGCGAATGCTACAAATTTCGCTCCAGAGCAGCGCCCAGACGCACCAGTCCAGCGCCAGGATCCGCGATCCACCATGAATAAGCGTGTAAGCAATTGGTGTGCATGGTGAATCAGAAAAACTCGTGGTCACCTTGTTGGTGATATGAGGTTTTTCTGGTTCGCCAGGTGCGCCAAAGCCGAGCGATTTTGTAATGGATCGCTAAGTAGTTACAAAAGAGAATAACTGCCCCCTGAATTAGAGGTTTGAACATGGCGTATGATACAAGCGCCTGATTCCCCAGCGGATCAAGAAACACAGCTTTTGGTGCAGCCCCTGTTGTTGGTCTGATCCTGTAGTGCGCTACTTCAGTCGCGGAGTTCGAGCATCAGCACTGCAGTACCATGTGCTTCAATGGTGATGCTGAAGCGATTACTTTCCGGTGTTGTAACAATTTCTCCAGTAAAATAGTCGCGAATCTCGTTTACTACCTGGTCGGTTGTCAGGGTAACGGTCTGCTCGTGATCTGAGAGGCTGGCGAGGATGATGTGTCGTCTGCCTTCCAGATCCCGTTTGCCAACGACCAGCGTGTCTTCACGTTCCGGAATGGAGGATTCGAGTTTCCAGTCTGTCCAGTGTGGTTGTCGGATCAAGGGCAGCATGTCGTTGATTTTCTCAGCTGTCTGGTCGAAGGTTGACCACCAGGCCCGGTTTTCGATTTCATATTCGCTTTTACCGGCGTAGCTGTCCCGCCAGAAAGAGAATCCGCGCATGCCTCTGGCGATACCGGCAAAGATCAGTGGTTCGATATGGTCGCCCTCATGGGGTACATTGATGATGCCAAGACCGGTAGGGGACTTGATACCCTGCATTCTGTCGGCTGCCAGGAACATGGCCCATTCCGCCTGGTATCCACCCGTATGGGGGTTGATGATCGGGTTGATATAGCAACCCTGCAGGTCGATGAAATGATAATCGTCATTCATGAACAGCGGGTTTGCGATCATGTGCATGCTGTTCATGTAGATCGGAAAGCTCTGCTTGCCGTTTGCCGAACCTGAACGATCCAGCGCCTTCAGCCGGGTTGTGATCTGCTTGACGGAGTCCCATTCGTTGAGATCTTCGTTGTCCCAGTAATAGCTCAGCATGTCCTTGAAACCGGTGTCGGTTGCAAAATCCTGAAACTGGCGTTCCAGTTTGGCAACATCCCCGGTCGAAGGATTGCTTCCCGGAAATGCATCGGCACTGTAGAGGTAATCGGTGATGTCCCACATCCACATGAGGCCTGCCTCACGCGCTCGGTTGGCTCCTCCGGGGTTCTTGATCTGGGATACGGTATTAAAGCCCTTGTCAAAGTACTTGCTCCAGTCGTTTTCGCTGAAGTCCGGATAAATGGCCAGCGGAAAGAATGTTTCCCACTCCCCGTTTCGGAATATCTCCCAGTTACCCAGTGCATCGACTCTGGTCTTGTTTCCAGTGAAGGGTTCACGGGGCTCGGGCGCATTGAATCCGGCGAACGCTGATGAATCATCGGCCTCGATGACCTTGAGATCATCGATCCAGATATTGGCATCGACAAACTCCCTGCTCGAAGGGTTCTCCTTGTAGCGAATATTGATCTGCAGCGAGCCGGCGTTGAAGCCGCTCAGTATGTAAACGGGAACAATGAATTCTTCCCACTCCTGGTTTGCCGAAATGCTGAATGTATAGTCGGCTGCGTTATAGGCCCAGCGCCCATTCTTGTCATATACCTTGATGAGGATGTTGGTTATTGGCTTTGGGTTAGAGTCCAGCTTCATGAAGCCGGAGATCATATACCACTGATCTTCGGTCACCGGGACGCTGGCGGCGGTAAAATTGTCGCCGGGGCTGTTGAGATAGATGGAACGCGCACCACTGAAACGCTCACTGCTGTCGAAAGCAGCCCCCTTGCCCAGCCTGAGACCGCGTGAAGTCTCGAATGATGTGTCGTATGAGGTATTCAATGCACTGGCTGGTGAAGTGTTGGCGCGGGGGCTTTTTTGAATCACCTGTGAAGTACTGCGGGCATTGGTTGCAGTGGCCGTATCCGCCGGTGAGGTTGGCTGGGCAGAAGTCTCCCGCGATCCTTCTTGTGGACTGCTGTCTGATGGGACATTGTCGGCAGACAATTTGTATTGATCGAGTGCCGTTTGATCCTCGCAGCCACTCAGCAGGCTCGCCAGAATGGTGGCTGTTGCGATCAGGCCAGTATTGTGGAGAAAGGATAAACCGGAAAGGGAAAACGAGGGAGATTGCTTCATTACTTCGCCATTGTTGTCGTTATTATTACCGGCATCAGGCCGATCACATGGGGCGAAGTTGCATATATCGGATTGCAACCCCGCTACCATGGATCGCTCCGAAGGCCGGTGGCTTTGCGTCCCCGGCTTTCGCCGGGTTTGCCGATTGGCGGCATCCAGTGGGGGAGCCGCTCACGTTTTGTATGCCAGAGGATAATGGTTGCCGGCAAGTTTTTGCCGGTATTGCTTCACAGCAAGGCGGAAACGGGTTGCCGCTGTGGCCTGGGGCGCATTGAAATTGGGATCAGGCTCCGTTTTTCGGGTAGGTGTCGTATGAAGCAGGGGAGCGCAGGGGGCTCAAAGAAGGATTTCCAGCAATCCGGCAAGCCGTTGCAGTGGGAAAAGGGTTTTACCCGACAGGCTCCTGGATCTAACGGATTTCAAAGGCAATCTGAGCAGCTACTGCTTATGTGAACTACTCGCTGAACAGTTACGAATGGTGATGCTTTTTTCCGGGCTCAGGCACCGGGTCGATGCCGCCATGATGAAAAGGGTGGCAGCGCAGGACGCGTTTGATGCCCAGCCACATGCCTTTGAGCAGGCCGTGTTTTTCAATGGCTTCGATGGCGTAGGTGGAGCAGGTGGGGGTGTAGCGGCAGCTATGGCCGATATAGGGGCTGATGATCGCGGTATAGACCTTGATCAGTCCGGTAACCAGGCGTTTCACTGCTTGCCGTAGAGGGTTTCGGGATCGATCAGGGGCTCGGATCCGATTTCCATGTGATTGCCCTTGATGATGTTGTAGAAGCAGCTCTTGCGTCCTGTGTGGCATGCCGGGCCGGTCTGATCGACGAGCAGCAGCAGGGTATCGCCATCGCAGTCGATGCGCATCTCCTTGAGCTGCTGGATTTGTCCGGATGATTCGCCCTTGCGCCAGAATGCCTGTCGTGAGCGCGACCAGTAGCAGACGCGGCCGGTCTGGAGCGTTTCACGAATGGATTCCAGATTCATCCAGGCCATCATCAGGACTTCCCCCGTATCATGCTGTTGGGCAATGGCGGGCACCAGCCCATCGCTGTTGAACTTGATGGCCTGCAGGGTATCGTCGAGATCGAAGGTTGTGCCAGTGGGGGATTTTTCGGCTGTCTTGTAGAGGTTCATGGGAGAGGGCGATTGGGAGCAGAGCAGAACAGCCCGGTCTGAATGCCGGGCTGTGGGAACGAAAATATTCAGGCGCGTGCCATGACCCCAAAGCTCTTGATGAATGGGCCTGCCATACGTGGATCTTTCAGCATGGAGCCGTAGTCCCCCACCTTGAATTTCATCTTGCCGGTGGTGAAGGCCATGCCCAGTCCCGCCATGCCTGGTGGTTTCTTCATCCATTTTTCCCACTGTGCGGGTTTGGCGCGAATATCCCAGCTCAGATCCTGGCCATCAAACGGACCGCCAGCAGTGGCCTTGCCATTCTCGACGGTGAGAACGCCCCTGGGATTTTCTTCGTCGGGAAAGCCGTATCCAATGACCGAGTTGAAGCCGATGGCTGCCAGTGCATCAGAGAGTTCAGGTTCGCTGTTCCAGGCGTTCATGAAGCTTTCCATCCATTCAGCTGAGAAGAGATCTGCCATTATTTTATCCTCTGTTTTCTAGTTTAAGTGTGGTAAGACTTCCGATCCTGCCTAATTTTCCCTGTGGTTGCAACTAATTAAGAATAGCCTGAAATACTGTATAATGCCGCGTTTTCAGCCGCTATTGGCCCGATAGATATGTCCAGCTTTTTAGAGGAAATGCGCAGGCGCCGAACTTTCGCAATTATTTCCCACCCCGATGCAGGTAAAACCACGATAACCGAAAAACTGTTGCTGTATGGAAGAGCTATTCAGCTGGCCGGAACGGTCAAGGGTCGCAAGGCTGCGCGTCATGCCACTTCGGACTGGATGGAGCTGGAAAAGCAGCGTGGTATCTCGGTGACTTCCTCGGTCATGCAATTCCCCTACAACGACTGCATCGTCAATCTGCTTGATACACCGGGACACGAGGATTTTTCCGAGGACACCTACCGCACGTTGACGGCCGTCGATTCGGCGCTGATGGTGATCGACGTGGCCAAGGGCGTCGAGGAGCGCACCATCAAGCTGATGGATGTCTGTCGTCTGCGTGACACGCCGATCATGACCTTCGTCAACAAGCTTGACCGCGAGGGCAAGGAGCCTATCGAACTGCTCGACGAGATCGAGGATATTCTGCAGATCCGATGTGCGCCGATGACCTGGCCGATCGGGATGGGCCAGCGCCTGAAAGGGGTGTATCACATCCAGAATGACCAGATTCACCTGTTCACACCGGCACATGGCGGCAAGATTCAGGAAGGTGAGGTGATCGAGGGGCTGGACAATCCGCGACTCGATGAGCTGATTGGCGATATGGCCGATGATCTGCGCGAGGAGATCGAGCTGGTGCAGGGGGCAAGTCACCCCTACGATCAGGAAGCCTACCTGGCCGGCGAGTTGTCACCGGTCTATTTTGGCTCGGCGCTAAACAACTTTGGTGTCAACGAGCTGCTGAACGACTTCGTGAAATATGCGCCGGGACCACTGCCGCGTGATGCTTCTGCGCGCATGGTGGATCCGTCGGAGGAGAAATTTACAGGCTTCGTCTTCAAGATCCAGGCGAACATGGATCCCCAGCACCGGGATCGCATTGCCTTTGCACGTATCTGCTCGGGCACTTTCAGGAAGGGGATGAAGCTGCATCACGTTCGTATTGGCAAGGATGTGAAGATCAGTGATGCCCTGACGTTCATGGCGGATACGCGGGGACACGTCGATGCTGCCTATCCCGGCGACATCATTGGCCTGCACAATCATGGCACCATCCGTATCGGTGATACCTTTACCCAGGGCGAGATGCTGCGGTTTACCGGGATTCCCAACTTTGCCCCAGAGCTGTTTCGTCGCGCCAGTCTGCGTGATCCGCTGAAAATGAAGGCGCTGTTGAAGGGGTTGACCCAGTTGTGCGAAGAGGGTGCCACCCAACTGTTCAAGCCGCTGACCAATAACGACCTGATACTGGGCGCGGTTGGTATTCTGCAGTTCGATGTGGTGGCCCACCGTCTGCAGGCGGAGTACAACGTCGATTGTGGTTTCGAGGCCGTGAACGTCACCACGGCGCGCTGGGTAACCAGTGATGACGAGAAGAAGATGGCCCAGTTCAGGGAGAAGATGGCCAGCAATCTTGCGATAGATCATGGGGGGGATCTCGTCTACATCGCACCGACACGGGTAAACCTGCAGATGGCGCAGGAAAAATGGCCGGAGATCGAGTTTCGTGCCACCCGGGAGCATGGTGGGTAGCTCCTTTGGGTTAGACCGATAAGCAGCCGTTAACGACCGTCTGGTTCTCGTGATGTGATTGGAATCGAAGTTCTTCATGAGGGGCGTGGAGTTGCATTGGCGGGCTTGTTAATGTTGCGCCCTGAACCGGATATAGAACTTAATGGATTATGCAAACCAAGGTTGAAGTCGAGGCACTGATGAAAGGGATGTTCATTACCGAACTCGACCGTCCCTGGCATGAGTCTCCTTTCCTGCTGCAGGGGTTCTCCCTGGAAACAGATGAAGACCTGATTGCACTGCAGCAATGCTGCAAGTACGTCTATATCGATCCCGGACGCAGCAAGCATGCCCTGAGCACTCATGGTGTCAGTGGCAGTGGCGCCGATGACTCCGGTGTCGATCATCTGATGATGCAGCGCGATATCCAGCAGGCGCAGTGGAAGCCTGAGGCAGTAGCCGATCGCGAGAAGCTGGTGGCGGCGGCCAGAAAGGTACATGACAGCCTGGGGTTGCCCAATGATTTTGTGGACTATGAAATCACCTCGCCCGTAGAGGAAGAGCTGCAGGTTGCTCGTCAGGTCCACAGTGAACTGGAGGCGTCGGTTACCGAAGCGCTGGAGGGATTTTCATCCGGCAGCAAACTCGATGTCGATGAGGTCAAGTCATCGACCAACCATCTGGTCGAGAGCATGATCCGCAACCCGGATGCCTCCTTTTTGCTCTCTCGTCTCAAGGACCAGGATGCTTACAGCTATTCCCACAGTATCGACGCTTCGGTACTGGCCATCATGTTTGGCCGCCATCTGGGGCTGACCGAGTCCGAGCTGAACAAGTTGGCGCTGGGAGTTTTGCTGCTGGATATCGGCAAGCTCAAGTTGCCTCCGGCCTTGCTGGACAAGAAGGGCAAGCTGCAGCTGGCTGAAATCCGGATCCTGCGCAAGCATGTCGATTTTTCCGTGCAGGTGCTTACCGAGACACCAGGCATCGATCCGGAAGTTCTGTCGGTGATTGCCTATCACCATGAAAGAGTGGATGGCTGCGGTTACCCCAAGGGGATGAAAGGGCAGGAGATCCCCGTCTATGCGCGCATTGCGGCCATTGTCGACTTCTACGATGCCTACACGCACTCCCGTCCCTATCGGCCCGCACACACCTCTTCCCAGGCGATCAATGCGCTATACAATGGCAGCGGCAGCCAGTTTCAGCCAGAGCTGGTGGAGGAATTCATTCAGTGTCTGGGTGTCTATCCAACGGGCTCGCTGGTACTGCTCAGTTCGGGTGAAGTGGGCATTGTGATCGAGCAGAACCCGCTGCGTCGTCTGCGCCCGCAGATTCTGTTGGTCAGGGATGCCGACAAGAACGAAATCGAAATGCCCTACAATTGTGATCTCGAAGTCGAGCTTGTCGACAAGAAGGGCAAGCGGCTGTTTATAGAATCGTCATTGAAGCCGGGAGATTTTGGTGTCTCAGCCGACGACTTCTATCTCTGAGCCTCAGCCCGACCCCGATCTGCCTTGCAAGAATTCCGGTTTTCAGGTCGTCAGCCGGAATGATGTCCTGTGCGGGCTGGACTCGCTGCTGCATGCCAACCGGGACAACCCGCTGATGGTTGGCTTGATCATCGTCGAGGTCAAGCAGTATCAGCGCATTCTGGCGAGTTATGGATTTGAATTCGCGGTGTCGCTCAGCAAGGAAGTGATCAAGCGCCTCACGGACAGTCTGCCTGACAAGGTAACGATATTCGCCACTGGTCTTGGGGAATTCATTGTTCTGCTGCCGGATTTGAAGATTCGCCAGCAGCTGGGGTTGGCCATCAACAAGATCAGGCAGATCGTCTTTCCTCTCTTTTCGATTCTCAATAGTGCTTTCAGGGTCAGTGTAACCCAGGGTGCCAGCTACAGTGGTGATGCCGCAATGAAGCCTGAGGTGCTGATGCGTCAGGCTGACAGTGCGTTGCTACATGCGCTCGATGCCCGAACTGCCCACTGCATCTATGACGAGATCGAAGATGCCGAACCGGAAATTCCCTTTCTCGAATTGCAGCTCGACCTGGAGCGGGCGCTGGCCCAGAATGAATTGACCTCCGTATTCCAGCCCAAGGTCGATATGCGCACCGGCAGGATATTCGGTGTTGAATCCCTGGTGCGCTGGACCAGCCCGACATTCGGTTTGGTTCAACCTGACCTGATCATTCAGACTGCGGAGCGCTCCGGCTTGATCAATGAGCTGACTTTCCAGACGCTGAACAATGCGCTCATCCAGTATCAGCGCTGGGGAGAGAATGCAGTGCCCATTGCGGTGAACCTGTCGACGGAGGTTATCAGTGACCCCTCCCTGATGCGCTTTATCGGCCGTAAGAATATCTGGAGCATGCCGGTTGAGGCATTGACGCTGGAGATTACCGAAACAGCCTTCATGCAGGATCCGGACAAGGCGCTGGAAGTGTTCAAAGAGTTCAATGCAATGGGGATCAAGCTATCGATGGATGATTTTGGTACGGGCTATTCGTCCTTTGAGTACCTCAAGAATATCCCGTTGCAGGAAATCAAGATCGATCAGGCATTTATCGACAATATGCGCCATGACGACAAGGATCGGCAGATCGTCCATACGGTCGCCCAGCTGGCGAAAGGGTTTGGCCTGAAAGTGATTGCCGAAGGGGTAGAGGATGTCGAGACCTACCACATGGCCATGGAGGCCGGCTGCGACATCGTGCAGGGGTATTTCATCAGCGAACCGCTGACGCCGGAAGACTTTGTTACCTGGGCCCAGGCCGATGCGTGGTATCGACCTGGATAGACCACCGGGTTCAGGTAAAGCTGCGCTGGACATGCCAGGTGGGATGGGTGGCCACCCGGAGGTGCTGTTACATCGCCTGGATTTTCGCCAGCTGCTCTTCCAGCTGGGTCAGCGTGGCTTTCTGTTCGTCCGCCTGCTTTTGTGTCTGGGCCACGACGGCGGGGGGAGCCTTGCCGGCAAATGCCGGGTTGTTCAGGCGTGCCAGGGTTTTCTCCAGATTGCCGGCAAGTTTGCCGATTTCCTTTTCCAGCCTTTCCATCTCGGCATCGCGGTCGATCAGGCCCGCCAGCGGAATCAGAATCTTCATTTCGTCGGCCAGCGCCATGGCGGCTTCCGGTGCATCGTCTTCGTTTTCCAGCCAGGTAACTTCTTCCAGTCTGGCCAGTTGTACGATAAACCCCTTGTTGCGTTCGAACCGTTCCTGATCCTGCTTGCTCCAGTTGGCCAGCAGGATGGGTAGAGGTTTGCCGGGAGCAATATTCATTTCGCCACGAATCTTGCGCACACCGAGTACCAGGGATTTCAGCCATGCAATATCGCTGATGGCGGTTTCATCCACCTTGTCCGCTTCGTATTCCGGGTAGTCGAGGAGCTGTATGGTCGGGCTGGATTTTCCTGCCAGGGGTGCGATCTGCTGCCAGATTTCCTCGGTTATGAATGGCATCACCGGGTGCATCAGTCGCAGCAGGGTTTCCAGTACCGTGACCAGTGTATGGCGGGTGCCACGTTTTTCCGCATCGGTGGCTGTCTTGCTGAAGAGCAGTGGTTTGGACAGCTCCAGATACCAGTCGCAGTATTCATGCCAGGTAAATTCGTACATTGCCTTGGCGGCAATATCGAAGCGGTACTTTTCGATGTGCTCGGTAATGGTGCGGGTGGTCTGTTGCAGCTCGGAAAGAATCCAGCGGT
>CAYTPO010000181.1:0-3480 GCA_964439815.1 uncultured Thiotrichales bacterium | reverse complement strand
CAGAGCAAACGCCGGTGTTGCCATGACATGGAAGGCTCGGGCGATCTCCGGCTCTGCAGAGGCATCAACCAGGTGGACATCATCCCGTTGTCCGGCAAGTTCTTCGATGAAGGGCGTGGTATTTCTGCACATGCCACAGCTGGGAGACCAGAAATAGATGAGGGAACGGCCCTGCAGGTAAGACCGGTATCGGGTTTTGTCCAGATCAATCTCCCTGCCGCGCACGCTGCGGGCCTTATAGAGCGGGTAGAACTGGAACAGCATAAACAGCACCGCAATACCAATCAGTAGATACGAGATGTATTCCATTTGGAAACTCACTTTTCTTCGTTGGGAAAGCTGGATACCTGGAGCCGGGGTTTAAACGGGGAAGAGCGATGCAGGATACCAATTTCACAGTAGTTTCAGGAAATCCAGACTACACCCACAGGTTAAGCGGGTTTTTTTGATCCGCTGTGGAATCAAGCGCCTGTGCCGGACACCCTGGTTGAACCTCGAATTCCGGCGAATAGCTATACTCCTAGGAGCCTGTCAAACAGTTAAGTCCGACAGACTCCTAGTATGGACAATTTGCAGGCAGTTTGCACTGCGCATTGGAAATCGCAACTACTCAGCGAGTCGTTCCCCGTCTTATTCAAGGTGGCGGCTAAAGCCTATGCTTGCTCTTCACTCAAGTTGTAGCGGTTGCTAGAAATATCGCTCCAAAACAGCGCCCAGACGCACCAGTCCAGCACCAGGATCCGCGATCCACCATGAACGAGGCGGGGTTACTGGAAATCGAAGATTTCTGGCTCCTTGCGAACACTGCTACACTACCCGGCCGACTGTCTCTCCGGCACCCTCATCATGCATGAACATCTGCTCGTCACCCTTACCGCGCTGGGGTTGCTCGGCGCCTTGTCCCAGTGGTTTGCCTGGTGGGTCAAACTTCCTGCCATCCTGTTCCTGCTCCTGACCGGGATCATTGCCGGCCCCGTTACCGGCTGGCTGGATCCGGATGCCGTATTTGGAGATCTGTTGTTCCCCATCGTATCCCTGTCAGTTGCCGTCATACTGTTTGAAGGCAGCCTGACGCTGAAGTTTGCCGAAATAAAGGGATTGGAGTCGGTGGTGAGAAACATGGTGACGATTGGAGCCGCTGTCACCTGGGCCATTATCACTATCTCCACCCACTGGATCATGGGATTCGACTGGTCGCTCTCACTCCTCTTCGGCGCTTTGGTCGTGGTCACTGGCCCAACCGTTATCGTACCAATGCTGCGAACGGTGCGACCCAATATCCGTATCGCCAATATCCTGCGCTGGGAAGGTATCATCATCGACCCACTGGGCGCTGTACTGGCACTGTTGGTGTTCGATTTCATCCTCGCCAGCCAGCAGGGGGACAGCAGCTTTACTCATGTTGCCTGGAATCTCGGCGCCATCATCACCAGTGGGTTCCTCCTGGGAGCCCTGGCCGGCCAACTGCTTGGACTCGCGCTGCGACATCACTGGATACCGGAATATCTGCAGAACATCGTTACATTGTCACTGCTGTTCCTGACCTTCACCTCAGCCAATATCGTACAGGAGGAGTCCGGCCTGCTGGCGGTAACGCTGATGGGTGTCTGGCTGGCCAACATGAAACGGGTTCCCATCGATGACATCCTGGACTTCAAGGAAACCCTGAGTATTCTGCTGATATCCGGCCTGTTCATCATTCTGGCAGCCAGAATCGATGCCACACAGCTGCAGCAGATGGGCTGGGGTGCGCTGGGTGTCTTTCTGGTCATTCAGTTTGTCGCGCGTCCCATCAAGGTGCTGGTATCCACCATGGGCTCGACACTCACCTGGCAGGAACGCGCCCTGCTGGGGTGGATCGCCCCCCGCGGCATTGTTGCGGCAGCAGTATCTGCCCTGTTCGCAATCAAGCTGGAGCATGCCGGTTTTCCCCAGGCATCGATGATGGTTTCACTGACCTTCATGGTGATTATCGGCACGGTGGTACTGCAGAGTGCTACCGCACGCCCACTGGCGCTGAAGCTGGGTGTCGCCGAACCCGAGCCTCGCGGCATCCTGATCATTGGCGCCAACAAGGTTGCACGGGCTATTGCCCAGGCGTTGCAGAACCAGGGATTCAGAACCCTGCTTACCGACAGCCACTGGCCCAACGTCAAGGAAGCATTACTGCATGGTCAGGAGGCATTCTGGGGCAATGCCATATCTGCCCGGGCCGACCGAAATCTCGACCTGGTTGGAATTGGTACGCTGCTGGGATTGTCGCAGAACGATCACCTGAATGTGCTGGCTGTGCAAAAATACATCCCGGAATTCGGCCGCAAGGCCGTATTTGCCCTGCCTCCCCCCAAGGACAGGAAAACCACGGACGTCTATACCGCTGCCGAGGAGCAACGTGGCAACCTGCTGTTTGGTGAGGACGTGACTTATGCCAGATTGGCTTCACTGCTTGCCAATGGTGCCGAGATCAAGGCAACAACCCTGTCCGATGAATTCAACTACGCGGCTTACCAGGAAAAGTACCAGGATCGTGCAACGCCACTGTTTGCTGTCTCCAAGCGTGGAAATCTGCGTATATTCGGCGACCCCGACCACACACCAACCCCCCACCCCGGCTGGACCGTCATCAGTCTGATCAAACCCGAGCAGTCATGAAACCGGCAACCACGATTCGCCTCGGTGCAGCCATGGCTGCCATGTCGGTGCTGTGTGGCGCCTTCGCCGCACATGGCCTGAAGCACCACCTGGATGAGCGCGCTCTGGCCATTTTCCACACTGCTGCGCAGTACCAGATGTACCATGCGCTGGCCCTGATAATCTGCGGCCTGCTGGCTGAAAGACACCCCCGGAAATCACCAACCCTGTTGGTTGCCAGCCATTTCTTTCTTGCTGGCATCCTCCTGTTCAGCGGCAGTCTCTACCTGCTGGCATTGACAGGGATCGGCTGGCTTGGCGCCATAACACCACTGGGCGGCATCAGCTTCATCCTCGGGTGGCTGCAGCTGATTCGCCAACGCTACTGATCTATTCCCCCAGTTCACATATGGTTGAGTTGAATACCGGAGGCTTTATACTCGGTAGCCTCCGATCAGCCCGGCATGAAACGCCGCTGCTGGCAATGATCCAGATCAATCCAACTGCAAAACAAGCAGACAATCAATAGCAAGAGAAACAGAACATGGCAATCACCTCATTTCATCCCACCGAGCGAATCCTGATGGGCCCCGGTCCTTCCGACGTCAACCCCAGGATTCTGGAAGCCCTGTCCCGCCCCACCATCGGCCACCTCGACCCGGAATTCGTCGGCATGATGGAAGAAGTGAAAACCATGCTGCAATACGCCTTTCAGACCAGCAATGAGCTGACCCTGCCGGTATCTGCGCCAGGCTCCGCCGGGATGGAAACCTGTTTTGCCAATCTGGTAGAACCCGGTGACAAGGTAATCGTCTGCCGCAATGGTGTCTTCGGCATGCGCATGACCGA
>CAYTPO010000180.1:0-4899 GCA_964439815.1 uncultured Thiotrichales bacterium | reverse complement strand
GGTGCCGGGTGCGGCCGACTCCCAGTTGTCCGGTGTCAGTGCGTGCAGCTCCACGGTGGCGGTGCCATTGCCAATGATGCCCAGCTTGGCGGCCGCGACATAGGAGAGGTCGATTACGCGTCCATCCTTGAAGGGGCCGCGGTCGTTGACACGAACCACCACGCTGCGGTTGTTCTCCAGATTGGTGACACGCAGATAGGTGGGCAGCGGCAGCGTCTTGTGGGCCGCTGTCATCTTGTACATGTCATAAGGCTCGCCGCTGGAGGTTCTGTTGCCATGAAAGTTGGGGCCGTACCAGGATGCGAGACCGCGCTCGGCATAGCCCTTGGCGTTGGGGATAATCCAGTAGCGCCGGCCACCTTCGACATAGGATTCCGGGTTGCCGGTCTTGCTGCGGGGTTCCGGTCGCGGCACGGCATCCGGGATGCTGTCGAGATCGAGATCGCTGACGGGGATGACCTTGTGCCGTGTGGGGGCGGTGCTACAGGCGGCCAGCGTGGCCAGAATGAGGCCTGCCGTGGCGGTGGTACGGAATCGTGAGAGTTGGGGGATCAATGGTTTCTGCATGGATTTCAGTGTTCAGCCTGTTTGCGCTTGGCCTTGATTGCCTCGCTCAGTTCGTAGACAACCAGGGCGTATTTCACGCTGTGGTTATATTGTGAGATGACATAAAAATTGTGGTGACCCAACCAGTATTCTCGCCTGTTTTTTCCCTCCAGGTCGAGAAAACTGAGTTTTTCCCCGGATGCGATTTTCCGGGTGGGGTAGACGCCAGCCGCCTTGAGCTGCTTGAGCTTGTAGGTCGGGTGGCGGTTGTTGGCCTTGAGTTTCTTGTGCTTTTTCCCTTTGACCCTGGCCGGAGTTGCAATGGTGCCGCCCTGTTGCCATTTGTGGCGCACAAAGTAGTTGGCGACGCTGCCGATGGCATCGGCGGCATTGTTGAACAGGTCGCGCTGGCCGTCCCGGTCGAAATCCACCGCGTACTGGCGGTAGGAGCTGGGCATGAACTGCCCCATGCCCATGGCTCCGGCGTAGGAGCCCTTCAGCGTCAGCGGATCCATGTTCTCTTCACGGGTGAACAGCAGAAACTCTTCCAGCTCCTTGCTGAAGAATTTGGCGCGCGGTGGATAGTCGAAGCCCAGTGTGGCCAGACTGTCGAGAATGGGAAAGCGTCCCATCCGGGTGCCATAAAAGGTTTCGACGCCGATGATGGCGGTAATGATTTCGGGAGGAACGCCGTAGCGGATCTCGGCGTTCTGCAGCAACTTTTCGTTGCGATTCCAGAACTCGACGCCGGCCTCGATGCGTTTCTCATTGATGAATATGGGGCGGTACTGATGCCAGGGTTTGCCTTCGGCCGGGCTTGAAATCAGCTCCAGCACGCGCTTTTGCTGCGTTGCCTGCCCGAGAATGGATTCCAGTTCGGTCACCGGGATCTGATACTGGCGGTGCATCCTGTCGATGAAGGCCTGAACGTCTTCCCGTTGCAGATAGTTGCCACGTTGAATCACGCCGGTTGCCGCAGTGGCGGTGTGCAGCAGTGTCAGACAGATCAGGATCGCCGGCCAGAGCCGGTAGGGTTTATTCATTGGGACAGCAGTCGCTTTTCGTTGTTAATGGACATCAGGATACCGAAGCCTACCATCAACGTCACCATTGACGAGCCGCCATAGCTTACCAGAGGCAGTGGCACACCCACGACGGGCAGCAATCCCGAGACCATGCCGACATTGACAAAGAAGTAGGTGAAGAATGTCATGGTGATGCTGACGCCGAGCAAACGGGCATAGGTATCCTGCGCCTTCCAGGAGATATAGAAGCCTCGCATCACAATGACCAGGTAGAGGCCGAAGAGCAGCAGCACGCCCGCCAGGCCGAACTCCTCGCCGAATACCGAGAAGACGAAATCGGTGGTCTGCTCCGGCAGGAAGTCCAGCTGGGTCTGGGTGCCATTGAGCCAGCCCTTGCCGTAACTGCCACCGGAGCCCAGTGCGATCTTGGACTGGATGATGTGGTAGCCGGCGCCGAGGGGGTCGGACTCCGGATCGATGAAGGTCTTGATGCGACGCCGCTGATAGTCGTGCATGAAGTGCCAGAGTACTGGCAGCGCAGCGACTGCCGCGGTCAGCGTGAGAATGATCGTGCGCCAGCGAATGCCGGCCACAAAGATGACGCTCAGCCCCGCGGCGCTGATCAGCAGCGCGGTACCCAGGTCGGGTTGCAGGAAGATGATGGCAGAGGGGATCACCACCAGCAGACAGGCCACGAAAATGTCTTTCAGCTTGGGTGGCAGGCGGCGCTCGGCGAAGTAGAAGGCCACCATCATCGGCATGGCGATCTTCATTGCTTCGGCGGGCTGAAAGCGGATGATGCCGAGATCCAGCCAGCGTTGCGCCCCCTTGCCGGAGCTGCCGGTCACCAGCACCAGCAACAGCATCAGGGCCACGCCGATATAGATGATGGGCGACCATTGATACAGTACCCGTGGCGGGATCATGGCAACGAACAGCATGACGGCCAGCGCCATGCCAAGCCGGATGGCCTGGCGATTCACAATGTCCATATTGCCGCCGGAGGCGCTGTAGAGTACCAGCATTCCGGAGGCAGCGAGGCAGAGGATGGCGGCCAGCAACAGTGGGTCGAGGTTGAGCCGGGCCAGCAGGCGGCCGAGGAAAGTCATGGGGGGAGAGAGGTGCTTCATGGGCTGGATTCAGTCAGCCTCCACAGGTCGGGATTCCATCCAGGTGTCGATGATCTTGCGTGCGATCGGCGCCGCCGTCACACCCCCATGGCCACCATGTTCGACAATGACTGCC
The DNA here is from genome assembly GCA_964439815.1 of uncultured Thiotrichales bacterium. Taxonomy (GTDB): domain Bacteria; phylum Pseudomonadota; class Gammaproteobacteria; order UWMA-0217; family UWMA-0217; genus JALSHZ01. Next base: position 2,083 of record CAYTPO010000180.1, on the reverse strand, counting down.
ACGGCGATCTTAGGATCGTCGATGGGGGCAAAGCCGACGAACAGGGCATGATCTCGCAGGCGGCGCTCCAGTGTCTCGGCATCATATTTCTCGTCTGCTTTCAGCCCGAACACCTGTGAAGTTCCGGTCTTGCCGGCAACCCGCCATTTCAGCCCCTTGCTGATTCGCCGCCCGGTACCGGTGGGGCTGGTGATGACCGCCTCCATGGCGTTGATGATCTGCTCCCAGTAGACATCATCGTGCAGCTCGATGATCTGCTGGCCCTTGCGATCCTCCGTCTTTCTCGCATTGCCGCCGGGAATGCGGGATTTCAGCAGATGTGGTTGCTGACAGTGGCCGTGCATGGCCAGGCAGCCGGTCATGCGTGCCAGCTGCAAGGGGGTCGCCAGCATGTACCCCTGCCCGATACCGGAGATCAGCGTCTCTCCCGGGAACCATTTCTTGTGGTAGCGCTTCTGCTTCCATGCCTTTGACGGCACCAGCCCGCCAGCTTCGCCAGGCAGGTCGATGCCGCTGGGTTTGCCCAGCCCGAATTGCTGAAACATGGGTGCCAGCCTGTCGATACCGGTCTTGTAGGCGAGGTCGTAGAAATAGACATCGGAGGATTGGGCAATGGCGGTGGTCATATCCACCCAGCCGTGGCCACCCTTGCGCCAGTCGCGGTACTTGCGGTCGTCATTGGGAACCTGGTAGTAACCACGGGCAAACATGCGCTGGTTCATGGTGACGATACCGGCATCGAGTGCCGCCAGGCCCGTCAGCATCTTGATGGTGGAGCCGGGGGGATACTGACCCTGTACGGCGCGGTTGAAAAGCGGTCGCAGTGTGTTCTCCCGCAGCAGGTTGTAGTCCTTGCGGGAAATGCCGTTGATGAAGGGATTGGGATCGAAATCCGGCAGGCTGACCAGCGCCAGGACCTCGCCATTGCGTGGGTCCAAGGCGACAACGGCGCCGGTATTATCGCCCATGGCCTCAATGGCGGTTTTCTGCAGATTGAGATCCAGCGTCAGAATCAGGCTGGTTCCCGTCTTGGGCAGATGTTGCGACAGCTGGCGAATCACCTTGCCCTGGGCGTTGACTTCGTCGCTCTTGAAGCCGGTGGTGCCGTGCAGTTCGTCCTCGTAATATTTTTCGATGCCCGTCTTGCCAATGCGGGCGGTGCCCCGGTAGTTGGCCGGGTCGACCTTCTTGTATTCCTTATCATTGATGCGTCCCACATGGCCCAGCACATGGGAAAAGGTGGCGCCATAGGGATAGCTGCGGCGCGTGCGCGCCTGAACATCCACGCCGGGAAATGCGCGTCGGTTGACGTAGAAGCGGGCGACCTGCTCCTCATTCAGCCCCACCAGCAGAGGGGTGCTTCTGTGTGAGCTTCGGGCACGCCGCAGTTTGTGGAACTTTTGTATCTCTTCTTCGCTGATATCGAGAATATGGCCCAGACGCAGCAGCGTATTGCCCAGATTTCCAACCAGCGAGGGAGTGATTTCCAGACTGAACGAAGGTAGGTTTTCGGCGATCAGAATACCGTTGCGGTCGTAGACCAGGCCGCGGGTGGGGGGGAGCGGGGAGAGGCGAACGCGGTTGTTCTTTGCCAGTGTGCTGTAGTGGCTGGTATGCAATACCTGCAGGTCGATCATGCGCCATATCAGTAGGCAGGTCAGGAGGAATACGGCAAGCACCAGCACCAGCAGGCGAGCGCCAAAAACCGCCTGTTCCAGATAGATATCCTTGAAATCCGCTTTAACTGCCATGCATCCTGAATTGAACTCTGTTCCCCGGGGGTGACGAGGCGGAAACGATCGTTGTCGCCACCCTGCTGCCAACGCAGTGTAGGGCATCATGCAGGCGTGGGAAAGATGGATGATATTTACCCGTCTTATTCATGGTGGCGGCTAAAGCCTATGATAAGTAAATAAAAACCATGACATACCCTTGACAGTCTCGTTTCACCCAAATGGTGAGAGGCTTCAGCCTATCACGGCCCTGGCTTGTTCTGGCACGCCTGCGCTTGCGCTTCACTCAAGTTGTAGCGATTGCTACAAATTTCGCTCCAGCGCGGCGCCCAGACGCACCAGTCCAGCGC
>CAYTPO010000179.1:0-5167 GCA_964439815.1 uncultured Thiotrichales bacterium | reverse complement strand
CCCGGAACGTTGATGGTTCTTTTTGGTGTATTACGCTATCGCTAATACACCCTACGTGGTGGAATGTTGTGCGTTCAATTGGTTTTTTTGGTTAGGGGGAATAGGTATTTTAGATGTACCCAATGCATAGACGGAAATGTTGGGTATGTCGTTCTTACTTTGCTCGATCTGCTATTACTGTTTTGGTGGGCGTTGATGGTTCTTTTTGGTGTATTACGCTATCGCTAATACACCCTACGTGGTGGAATGTTGTACGTTCAATTGGTTTTTTTGGTTAGGGGGAATAGGTTTTTTGGACGTACCCAACGCATAGGCGGAAATGTTGGGCGTGTCGTTCCTTCTTTGCCCAACTTGCCATACGCCTACCAATCGTGACGATTGATGGTTGTTCTATCGCTGCGCCAGCTTCACTACGCGTTTGTTGCCTGCGCTGGCGCTTCCACTTGGGAGGAAGAAGTATTCTCCTGCTTCATGTCCAGCGAATTTCAGTGGTGCATATTGGGGGTTCTGATCGACGTTCAGGCGTTTTGTTTCGGCTTTTACGCGTTTCTGGATTTTTCGATACAGGTCGAAGCCTTCGAGAATGCCCTGGTTGCCGTTGAGTACATCAAGAAAAGCTTGGGCGAAGATGGAGTGGTCTCCACCTGCCGAGTCCAGTACCGGTTTGACGCCGCCGGAGGTGAGGACGGTACGGGTTTTGGCTGCGGACATGACTTTGTACCATTTCTTGCGCTTTTCTTCGGACATGCCGGAGCGCATGCGTGCGATGGCGGCGCGTGTCAGTGAGCCGGAGTAGCAGGAGTCGGCAATGACGAGGATGTGCTTGGCGGACATGATGTTGAGCATATCGGTGATGGCGACGTTGGAAATCCAGTTGGCCGAGTTGTCTGGTTCGGCATCGATCGGCAGCCAGAAGCCGCGCAGGTTGACGCTGTCCAGTTCGCCATGTCCGGCATAGTAGATCAGCAGGTTGTCTTTTTCGGTCAGTGATTCTCGCAGTTTGTTCATTGCGGAAAGAATCTGGTAGCGGTTGGCATCGAGCAGCAGGGTGGTCTTGTAGCCATAGCGGGTACGCAGGACTTTTTCCACATCGCGGGCATCGTTGGCAGGTGTGCTCAGATTCGACAGATTCTCGTATTTTGTATTGCCTATGATCAAGGCGTGATAATTGCCAAAATCCACGCCATCGGGAAGCAGTTTGTTCCGCTTGCCGGCCGGGCGTTTTGCCTGGGTTGCAGTATCACCCCCCTTGGGTACCAGCATGAATTTCAGCTGTGTCTTGCGACCTTTTTTGTCGATTGCAAGCAGATCCATGGGAACCTCGGACTGATTTACCTGCTGTTCCAGCTGAAACAGACCATCGTCGGAGAGTGGCTGTTTTCTGCCATTGATCTTGAAGGTCATCAGTTGTTCGGCAGAGGTCACCTTGCCGATGACTTCCACCATTGGCAGATTGGGTGGTGTAAATGCAGTGGGTACCGAGCGGGTAATGGAAACCGGGGGGTCGATAATTTCGATGGCGGGTCCCTGAGCTATGGTTTCGACGACCCTGATGGCGGCCACCTCCTGCTTTTTCCTGCCGGAACCCTTGGCGATCTTGCCTTGCAGCTTGTTGATGGCGGCTTCCCGTGCGGCAATGCGCGACTCGGAATCGGCCAGTTGTTTCTGCAGTTCGGCCACTTCGCTGGATTTGCTGCTTTCTGCCTGTTGCGCACTCATCAGAGCCAACTGCAAGCGGCTTTGTTCCTGTTGCGAATAATTCAGCTGCTCTTCCAGTTTCCGGGTGGATGCTCGGGTTTTTTCCAGTTCGGCCAGGGTTGCTGCATCGTTCTGTTGAGTGACGCCGGCCTGAAGAGTGGTTTCGCGCTCGCGGCTCGCAGCCAACGACTGTTCCAGTTTCTGCTTTTCACTTTCGGCAGCATCGAGCTTTTGCTGCAGTGAGGCCAGTTTGCTGTTTTCCAGCTCGGAGCTGGTGAGCTGGCGCTGCAACCTTTCCTGCTCCGAGCGTGATTGACCCAGCGCGGCCGTGAGTTCCTGCTGGCGCTGTTCAGCGGTGGTCAGCCGTTGTTTGAGTGCAGTAAGTTGCTGTTCGTAGCTGCCATTTTCCTGTTGTAGCTTCTGTTGCAGTTGCTTGACCTGTTGCGCCTGCTGTTTTTTATCGGCGGCGAGCTGGGCCATTTGCGCAGCGGTCTGCCCCTCGCTGGTATTCATTTTGCTGGTGATGCTGGCAAGCTGGTTCCTGCTCTTCTCCAGCGCGGCTTTGGTTGCCTGGATCTGCTGATCTCGGGCTGCCAGTTGTGCGCGTAATGCCTGGATTTCACCCGAGGTTTGGGGAGGTGTTTTTGCTCCGACTTGCGGTGCTGCCATGATGGTGGGGGCGCGTGCTTTCGCTCTGGCGGCGGTCAGGCGCTTGCGTAGCGTGTTGGCACGTGCTTGCTCCGTGGCAAGCGTTGTCTGCTGCTGGGCAAGTTCGGTGCGAGCCTTGTCGAGTTCTGCCTGCAGATTGGAGACATCCTGCCGCAGTTGCAGGGTTTCTTCGGTTGCGGCCTTGCGTCTGGCGCGCTCAATGGAGGAGACATATTCGAGATCCGCTGCGGACAGGCCGGATGCCTTGCGATACCAGTTCATGGCGGCGACGATATCGATGGGTACACCCAGTCCGCTCTCGTAGAGATAGCCCAGGTTGATCATGGCGCGGGAATAGCCCTGGTCGGCGGCCTTCTTGTACCACAGCAGCGCGAGCGAGTAATCGGCTTGCAGGCCGAGCCCCTTTTCGTAGATTTCTCCCACGTAAGTCTGGGCGTCTGCGTCACCCTCCTTGGCGCGTGGCAGCCAGATCTTTAGTGCGGTGGCATAGTTGGCGCGATCAAAGGCGGTATATTCACCACCGCGTATTTCGCAGTCGCTTTGTGTTGTCTTGATCGGGCGGCGTGGCGCCAGATAGGTGAGTTTTTGTCCCAGTTGCTGTACCCGGGCGGGCAACAGACAGTCGACGACCATCAGACGGTTGGGATTGTTATCGTCTGCAACCGGTACGCTCTGATTATTGGGAGTGGTGGCGCAACCGCCTGTAACAAGCGCAAGAAATACCCCCGAGCAGAAAATGAGGTGCTGCCGGTGGTTGGTAATGGAATGGAACTTGTTCATTGGGTCAATCCTCAATAGTCGGTGCCATCAAGTATAGATGGGAATAATTATGGTTTTTCACAGCCGAGCCTTTTATGCGCTTCCAGGGCCTGCTGGTTGCCTGGGTCGGAATCGAGTATCAAGCTGTAGGCATCACAGGCGCTGCTTCCCCGTGGCTCCCTGATTCTGCCGAATTCCTCATGCAATGCCGCGACCTCCAGCAGACGCTGGATCTTGGGGGGCAGCTTTGCGGTTTCTTCGATTGGGGGTGCCGTGGTGGTGGTAAGCGGTATGTCCTGGATATTGCCGCTCTCTTGTTGGCTCGTATCCATTATGAAAACGGCGGCAATAACGGCGCCAGCCGCAAGGATGCCAAGGCCCAGGGAAATGAACAGCCCTGGCTTCAGTCCGCTGGTGCCCCTGCGCGATGTATGCAGGCTGTTGCCATTGGCGGTCGTAGCGGTTGTTCTCGCAGCCTCGGGGAGCTGGTCCAGAGCCTCGATCAGTACATTGGCATCGGCAAAGCGCTGCTCCGGCTCCTTGGCCATCAATTTGTCGAGTAGTGGTTGATAGCATGACAATGCTTTTGGCAAGGGTGGGGGAGGCTCGTTGATGTGCATGACCGCCACCGAAAAGGCATCGTCCGCGGTAAAGGGTTTGGTGCCGGTAAGCAGTTCGTAATACATGACGCCGAGGCTGTAGAGATCCGACCGGCCATCGACTTCGCGGGACATGGCCTGCTCCGGGCTCATGTAATCCGGCGTGCCAACGGCAAAACCGGCCTGGGTTAACTGGGTGGCGGCGGTCAGTGATTTGGCGATGCCAAAATCCGTGAGTACGGGAGTCCTGTCGGCCTTGAACAGCACATTGGCCGGTTTGATGTCGCGGTGAATAAAGCCGGACTTGTGTGCCTCGGACAGGGCGAGTGCGATATAGCGAATGATTTCCGTGGCTCGGGGCGCGGAGATCCCTGTTTTCATCCGGTCGCTGAGATCCCCCCCTGCGACATACTCCATGGACATGTAGTAAGTGCCTTCATGGCAGCCAATATCGTGAATCGTGATGATATTGGGGTGCTCGCTCATGCGAGCAATGATCTTGCCTTCCTTGATGAAGCGGTCGCAGAATTGTTTGTCGGAGACCAGTTCCGACGAGATGATTTTCAGTGCCACGTCCCGTTCCAGAGACGTCTGTTCGGCCAGATAGACCTTGGCAAAACCGCCCTCGCCAATCTTTTTCCTGACGCGGTATCCCGGAATATTGATATCGATGTTGTTTTCCGTGGTCAATGTACTGTACCCGCCTGTTGATGATTGCCTTGCAGTGTTTGCAGAATGGCCGGCCAGTGCGCTTCCCAGCCTGAGGTATGCGTTACATCGGGCAGCGTGATGAAGCCTGCACCAGTGCGCCTAGTGGCCGCGGCTGGCGTCACACTCCTGTCTCTGGCGCCGATATAATGCAGCTGCCGGTAGGGTGGGGCAGGGTTGGCCTCGGTTGCCGGGTTGAGCGAGTCGGTCAGCCTTGTATAGCCGTGTTGATCCGCCCATGAATCGATATCGAGATTGGCGGCCAGGGTCACGACCAGTCTGGTTTGGGGAATTCTGTCTGCAAGCAGGACGGCCAGGGTGCCACCGCCGCTGTGTCCGATCAGGACGAGCTGCCGAATATCCTGCTGCTCGATGACGGTTTGCAGCACGGTTGCCAGTTCCTCGACCACTGTGAGGGAGTAACGTCCCTGGGTCCAGTACCACGGGTTGCAGCCGCGATTTTTCAGTTCACTGTTGTAGCAGGGGCGGGTGAGATAGATCGATGGATCATCATCCATTACCATCAGTCGCAGCATCAATGGGTGCGTTGTGGCCGGGTCGAGGCTGATGCGGGATTGGTGTCTCCAGGGCCGGCCATCGCCTTCGAGATAGACATGCCATTCACGAGCGGCTGTCTGTCGGTTGAAATAGATGCGATGGGTCAGCTTGATGCCGGACAACTGCTGTTGTTTCCAGCCTTGCCGCTGCGCAAAACGGTCGTTCTTCAATGAGGG
>CAYTPO010000178.1:0-6569 GCA_964439815.1 uncultured Thiotrichales bacterium | reverse complement strand
ACTGGATTCTTCCGTGGGCAAGGGATTGGTACATGCCAACAAGGCTGCACGCCAGAAAAGCCGCATGAATGCTCACATCAAGGCGATGTAGCAGGAATGCCAGCTGAATATTGAAAAGCCGACTTTTGCAGTCGGCTTTTTTTTGCTCCGAATCCAGGGCAGACCCTGCAGCAAGCAGACTGCGTGACCTCTCCACGAGTGGTTTGCAAATAACGTAACCGTATCTTCAGCCGAACACCGGAATCCGAGGTTTAAACCCGTCTTATTCATGGTGGATCGCGGATCTGGGCGCCGCTCCGGAACGAACTGGTAACTACTTATCACAGGCCCCAGGAGGCTGTACCCGGCGCCGCGTTCAAGGCTCGGATTCCGGGAATCGCTACACCAGGCTCAGATTGTCCCGGTGGATCATCTCGACCTCATTGATATAACCCAGCACCTCCTTCACCTGACCGCTGCCCTTGCCGGCAATTTTTCTGGCCTCATCGACACTGTAATTGACCAGGCCCAGCGCCACTCGACTGCCATCAGGTGCGATGCAGCTGACCAGATCGCCCCGCTGAAAGTTTCCCTCGACCCGCGAAATGCCTACCGGCAACAGGCTCCGCCCATCCTGACGCAGTGCCTGCGCAGCTCCGGCATCAAGATGCAGCTTGCCCTTCTGCTTGAGCTGATTGGCAATCCACTGCTTGCGTGCGGTCACCGGAGGCTTGCTGGCCCGCAGCCGGGTACCCAGGTGCTCGCCATTGGCAATACGCAGAATGGGTTGTGTCTCACGACCATTGGCGATAATGGTATGGGTGCCTGAGCGCGCCGCCTTCTGCGCAGCCAGGATCTTGGTGGTCATGCCTCCGCGACTCAGCTCGGATGCCGCCTCACCAGCGTATTCCAGCAACTGGGGGTTGTTGGCATCGGCTTCGGCAATCAGCGTGGCGTCGTCGTGGAGCTGCGGGTTCTTGTCGAACAACCCCTGCTGATCCGTGAGGATCAGCAGCACATCCGCCTCGATCAGATTGGCTACCAGCGCTGCCAGGGTGTCATTGTCGCCAAAGCGAATCTCGATGGTAGCAACCGTATCATTCTCGTTGACCACCGGAATTGCCTTGTGCGACAGCAACGTCTTCAACGTACTGCGCGCGTTCAGGTAACGCTTGCGGTCAGTCAGGTCTTCGTGTGTCAACAGGATCTGAGCGCTATGCAGGCCATGCGACTGAAAGAATTTTTCGTAGGTCTTGATCAACTGCATCTGACCAACAGCAGCGGCGGCCTGCAACTCCGGAATGGCCTGCGGACGCTTGTTCCAACCAAGCTGGCTCATGCCGGCAGCCACGGCCCCCGAGGAGATGACCACCACTTCCTTGCCCTGCTCCTGCAAGGTCGCGATCTGTTCGGCCCACTGGGCCATACCTTCAAGGTTCAGCCCGGCACCATCGTTGGTCAGCAGCGCGCTACCGATCTTGATGACCCAGCGACGCGCACTCCTGATACGCTCATCCATCCCACGCCTCCTTTTTCAGGTATTGCATGATGTCCTGCACCAGCACCTTGGTGCCAAAACCCGTGGCGGCAGAAATGCCATAGACCGGCGCCTCCCACTGCAATGCGGCAACGATCTCCTGCACCAAGGCATCACGCTCCTCTTCTGGCACCAGATCCATCTTGTTCAGCAACAGCCAGCGGGGCTTGTCGATAAGGGCCTGGTCGAATTCGACCAATTCCTTTTCCAGTATCCGCACGGCCTTGACGGGCTCTTGCGAAGGATCAGGCGGCATCACATCCACCAGATGCAGCAGCAAGCGGGTACGCTGCAGGTGTTTGAGAAACTGTATGCCCAGCCCCTGCCCTTCTGCCGCACCTTCAATCAGCCCCGGAATATCGGCAATGACAAAGGATTCATGCGGATAGGGCTGCACCACCCCAAGGTTGGGATAGAGTGTCGTGAAGGGATAATCCGCAATCTTGGGCCGCGCTGCCGAGAGTTGGCTGATCAGGGTGGATTTACCGGCATTGGGCAGACCAAGCAATCCCACATCGGCCAGCACCTTCAACTCCAGATGCAGCTCGCGTGCCTCACCGGGGCTGCCATCGGTCTGCTGCCGCGGTGTGCGGTTGACCGAACTCTTGAAGCGTGTATTGCCGATGCCATGATACCCGCCCTGCGCCACCAGCAGCTTCTGCCCGGCAGCAACCACGTCACCGATTTCCTCGCCAGTCTCTTCATCGATGACGATCGTTCCCACCGGCACAGGAATCAGCAGATCACTACCGCTACGGCCGGTGCAATTGCGGCCTGCACCATTCTTGCCACGCTCGGCAATATATCTGCGGGAGTGGCGAAAATCGACCAGCGTATTCAGGTTGGGATCACCCACCAGATAGACCGAGCCGCCATCGCCGCCATCGCCACCATCGGGGCCACCGAATTCGATATATTTTTCACGGCGAAAACTGACTACGCCATTGCCGCCATCACCGGCCTTGACCATGATGGTCGCTTCATCAACAAATTTCATAACTGAACTGCGTCTTGTCGCAGGTAGGGAACCGGTATGGATATTACCTGAATCCGAGGCTTAAACGCGATGGCTGGCACAAGCTCCTGCACCAGCCATCGCCGTTTGACCTCAGTTCCAGCCATTACTCAAGCATTCCGGAATAACAACGAAAAAGCCCCGCACTGGGCGGGGCTTTCAGAATCTTTATCTGCAACCGGGCTTATGAAGCCAGTGGCTCGATGCTGATAAATTTTCTGTTCTTGATGCCTTTGGTGCGAAAGACGACCTTGCCATCCACCTTGGCGAACAGGGTGTGGTCCTTGCCACAGCCAACGTTCTCTCCGGGGTGAAAGCGGGTGCCACGCTGCCGCACCAGAATATTGCCTGCCTTTACGATCTGGCCGCCATAACGCTTAACGCCAAGGCGCTTGGAAACCGAATCGCGACCGTTGCGGGTACTACCGCCAGCTTTCTTGTGTGCCATTGTTTAATCCTCTTGAACTTGGGCAGCGATCAGGCGCTGATGCCGGTGATTTTCACTTCGGTGAAATTCTGGCGATGGCCCATTTGCTTGCGATGGTGCTTGCGACGCTTGAACTTGATGATCTCAATCTTCTTGCCGCGACCATGACCATTGACCTTGGCGCTGACCGTGCCACCTTCAATATAGGGGGCGCCGATATTGACGTTTTCACCGTCAGCAACCAGCAATACCTTGTCGAACTGGATGTCTTCATCCTCTGCTGCGGCCAACGTTTCAATACGGATAACGTCACCTTCGGATACTTTATACTGTTTCCCACCAGTAGCGATTACCGCGTACATATGGACTCCACAAACTCATCGAAAAAAAGAGGACGGATCATACAGTTTGCCCATCTGCCGGTCAATGGGTTTGCCGACCTATTTGCCTACTGCAGAGCTCGATCGAGCGCAATCCCCGCGAAAACAGCCATTCCCAGGTAATTATTGTTCAGGAAAGCACGAAAACAGTCACGTGGATTCCGGTTGCGAATCAGGAATTGCTGGTACAGGCTGAACAGCACGGCAGCCACCAAACCGACAAAATACGGCCAGCCAAACTGCTCATCACGCCCGACCAGATAGAGCGTCAACAGCATCATTGCCTGCAATGTCGCAATGATTACCTTATCGGCATCACCAAACAGGATCGCCGTCGATTTGACACCAATCGCCAGATCATCTTCCCGATCGGCCATCGCATACATCGTGTCGTAGGCCGTCGTCCAGAGAATGGCGGCAATGAAGATCATCCAGCCCGAATGAGTCGGGAAATTTCCGGTTTGTGCAGTAAACGCCATCGGAACAGCCCAGGCAAAAGCGATTCCCAGGTGAATCTGCGGCAAATGGTGATACCGCTTCATGAACGGATAGCTGGCCGCCAGCAGCAGCCCGCCAATCGATAACAGCCGGGTAGTGCTGTTCAGCAGAAACACCAGCATGAAAGCCAGCCCCGACAGCAGTGCAAAGACCATCAGCGCTTCCCGTGGGCTGATCAGTCCTGCCGCCAACGGCCGGGTCTTGGTGCGTTCCACATAAGGGTCGATGTCACGATCGGCATAGTCATTGATGGCGCAGCCCGCCGAGCGCATCAGGAACACGCCCGCACAGAATATGGCCAGCACTTTCAGGTTCGGCAGGCCATCGGCGGCAATCCACAAGGCCCACAGCGTCGGCCACAACAGCAGAAAAATACCAATGGGCTTGTCCAGCCGGATGAGGCGGGCATAGGCGCCGAGCCGATCCATCAAACCGAGGTGCGCTTGGATGTGTTGCATATCAGGATTACTATTGATGCGACGCGGCATTTTATAACGCTCGCGGGCCAGATTGCACCGTTTGCCTGATTTCCAGCCTCAATCCGGGGCTTAAACATGGATGAATGGCGCAAGATATTGGTTTCACAGTGGTTTCAAGAAATCCCGGCTTCACCCACAGGTCGAGCGGGTATTGCTTGATCCGCTGTGGCATCAAGCGCTTGTGCCAGTCGCCGCCGTCAAGTCTCGGATCCGGGTTCCAGCCAACCATGGGAGAACGACCTCGATGATCAGAACCTTTCTACAGTGGACACCCGAGATTGCCCCGTCAGCCTGGGTCGATGAGCAGGCAACCGTCATCGGTCGGGTCACCATCGGCGCTGATAGCTCGGTATGGCCCCAATCGGTCATTCGCGGCGATATTCAGAAAATTGAGATTGGTGAGCGCACAAACATTCAGGACGGCGCCGTATTGCACGTTACCCATGACAGCGTCTACACACCCGGCGGTACACCACTGATTGTCGGCAATGATGTCACCGTAGGGCATAACGCCACCCTGCACGCCTGCAGCATCGGCGACCGCTGCCTGATCGGCATGGGCAGCATTGTCCTGGATGGTGCAGTTCTGGAACCTAGTGTCCTGCTCGGTGCCGGCGCCCTGGTGCCACCGGGAAAACGACTGCAAGGCGGGCATTTGTGGGTTGGCTCTCCGGTACAGAAAAAGCGGGCACTGAGCGATCAGGAAATGGTCTATCTGGAATACTCCGCACAACACTATGTCAAGCTGGCCGGACAGCACCGCGATGGCTCCTGATGCTGTCTGGCCCGAGCACGAAGATTACTGCAAGGCTACTGCTCGGTAACGGCGATAGTACAGTTGCCCTTGTCACCGGTATCGACCAGCATGATAAAGTAGTCACCCGTTTTCTCGGCCACGAACACACCCGTCTCGACCATGCCGGCTTCATTGATCGACATGGCAACGCGCAGTGCGGTTGCTGCCGGTGAATCCGCCGCCCCCTGGGCGATATTGGCCGCTTCCACCGCCCAATAGCTACGCAAATCCTGCAGTGTTCTGAAGACAAAGAGATCCGGGTCATCCAATGCAGTTTTCGGCGTGACCGTGATCGTGTAGGTCCTGCCGGCAATAGCTGCAAACACATATCCGGCGCCATCATCAGAAGTGATATTGCTTTCGACAGGTGCTGCATTGGGCGTCAAGCGCCGAGGTGCTTCCAGCGTTGTGGGCGTACCACCCACGGCACCATTGTCACCCGCGCCACCTGAGGCACTCCCCCCTCCGGCAGGGGGCGTCTGTACACTACCAGTGCCGCCATTTTCCGAATTGAGGGACAGCAGCACAGGATTGGCCGGTTTTGCCGTTGCGAGGTAGTTGGCAACACTCGCTTCGAAACCCGCATCAGTCGGCTGTGAAAAATCAACCAGGGCATTCGATGCGGCTGCCCGTGCCGCCGGCTCTATGGCAATGCCATTGGCTGGATTGCCATCTGCATCCAGCGTAATCAACAACCGGCGGATATTCCGCGATACCTGATCATTGCCACTGGCCCCGAAATCATCCACCCGGATCGGTGTTCGCGCCGCTACCGCAGGTAACACAATCGTTCCAATGGAGAACGTCACACGCTCTCCCTCCTGGTACGAGAACCTGCCGGCTGAATCTGTAACGCCCTGCTGCGTGGCTGTTTTATAGGACATACCACTGATCGGCGGAACCCCCAGGATACCGCTCTTCGCTGTCACGCCGGAATGCCCGGCCACCGACCCATTATTGTTATCGTCATTACAGCCGGACAGCGCCAGAAAAAAGACAGTTGCCACAATTGCATAATTCATGCGCATAAGATTCACCCTGAATTTTTCCGGATCGAGAGCTTGAGAATGGAGCTTGACGATAGCGCATCGCCTTGCGCCCACAGCCATCGACCCGAATGAATTTATTATCATTTCCGCTATTGTCGAGGAGGTCGGGGATTCCAGCTAAAGCAGCCTGACTGGATCAGTGACCTTGATTGCTGAGAACACGGGAAGAGAGGCAAGGTTCCACACAGTAAATGCGCTACACCTTTTTTGCGACTGATTTGGCAATTCGGGCAAGGCTGCCGGAATTTCCGCGATTGATCGGGATTGCCCTGGGAGGCTGTCCGAGAATAGGAGTCGTAGCGAGGGAAAGCCGTTTTAGGTCATTTTTTTCACTGATTTGAGGAGAATATTGGTTATATTTGACGAAAATCAGGGGGAAAAAGGGCCAAAATGGCTTTCCCGCAGTAGG
>CAYTPO010000177.1:0-5922 GCA_964439815.1 uncultured Thiotrichales bacterium | reverse complement strand
TCCTCTTCCAAACGCCCCGTTGGCGTGAGCGACCCCGGAAGGCGGTTGCGATAACGGAAACAGGCGCTTGGGGGGCGCCCTTTTTTGCGTTGCGTTTTTTGGGCGAGCAAAAAATGCAACTCGCGCTGGGCGATGAGGCCGGGTAAGAATTGCCATCTCTTCAATGTGCGAAACTGATACCACTGGGGCTGCTTAGTGTTTACCACAGCGCTTGGCGCAATACGCTATCGCTATTGCGCCCTACGACTAAAGTGCCAACCTGCAGCGTAGGAGCGGTTTTAACCGCGATTGCTGCCATGTCGAAGCGTGGATCGCGGCTGAAGCCGCTCCTACAATAGGGAAGAAAGATTTCAGCGATGTCAGGCAACGCCTGGCGAGCCGTAGGATCCTCTCCCCTTCCAAACGCCCCGTTGGCGTGAGCGACTGCAGGGGTCAATTGCCCACGGATGGGCAATTGAGGTCTGGCAAGAATTGCCATCTCATCAATGCGCGAAATATATGAACGCTACCGCGACTACCCGGTGTCGATTCCTGATCAAACCACCACAGCTAGGAGCCTGTCCAAGCACCTTGTTCAGGCGAGGCTAATCGCTCCCATCAATCAACATGGCGAAGGAATGAGAACCACTGATATCGTATTTTGCGTTCTTGAAGTCCGACTCATCACAGGTACTCGTCAACTCTTCATTCTGCACTTTTTCGTAGTGGCGATTCAGATGGTCGGGAAAACTCGTTTCCGCATAGTCCGGATCAGACGCCGAAAACCCGAGGTCAGTGCAACCAAACTTAACCTCTTTCAATACCTTGTATGGGCTATCACCATATTGAAAAACCTCATCCTTGATAAACCTTTTCATCGCCTTGTCGGATACATTCCTGTAGATATTGACAATGTCATATTTGACAATATCGATCTTTTGCTCAGCCAATACATTTGCAGTCCCCATGACCGCTACGGATACTACAGCGGTCACCAGAAGATTCAGCGTTTTCATTATTATTCCCCTCGACAGATAGATAGAAACGGTTCTTTTATACTGCTGAACCCTGCTGTTTTGAGTGATGCAATTCACAAATTGCGAGTAGCTTCTCAGCGGATTCCAGAGTGATGGGCAAGGCCTTTTCAATAGCGGCCTTCGAGAGCACTACCTGGATTGTGGATGCCTCATATTCAGGTCCAGTTCGTGCCGGCAAACCGATGCAACAGGAAATCGACAAAAGTACGCACCTTCGCCGCAAGGTGGCGATGGTGGGGATAGACAGCATGAATACCATAGTCCAGCGCCTCGAAGCCCTGCAGGATTGCTTGCAAGCGTCCCTCACTCAGCGCCTTTGCGACAACATAGTCAGGACACAATGCTATTCCCTGTCCCGCCAGCAACATTTCCCGTACCGCAACCGCATTATTGACCCGGATGCGACCATCAACCCTGATCATGAAGGGCTGCCCATTCTCCTGGAAGGGCCAGTTCTCCACCACTTCGAAATTGGTATCGAGAATACAGCTGTGCGACAACAGCTCGCTGGGGTGGCTGGGCATACCGGCTTTTGCCAGATACTGCGGCGCAGCACAGGCCAGAATACGGGTTGGTGCCAGCCGCCGGGCAATCAGACTGGAATCCGCCAGATTACCGATACGCACCGCCAGATCGAATCCCTCATCCACGATATCGACATAACGATCTGCCAACACCAGCTCAATGGTGACACCGGGGTACTCTTGCAGATAATCCGCCACAGCCGGGGTCAGATAGATTTCCCCAAACGTCGTGGGCGCGGCTACCATCAGCCGACCTTTGGGCGCCTCCTGCTGATCCCTGACCGCCGCTTCAAGCTCATCGATTTCATCCAGCAACTGCCTGCAGCGTTGATAATAGGCCTGCCCCGCCTCGGTCATGTTCAATTGTCGTGTCGTGCGGTTGAGCAGGCGAACTCCCAGATGGTCTTCCAGCTGACCTACATATTTGCTGGTCAACGCCTTGGAAACTCCCAGCCGCTCAGCCGCAGCAGTAAATGAGCCGGTAGAGACAACTGCTGCATAGGTTTTCATGGCATTCAGGACATCCATCAATTATCAATATCATGTTGACAGTTAATCTTCAATAACGATATTTATCAATGATTCTGAGATAGCAATAATGATCCCTGTCGATTCAACGAACTTAATCAAACAGGAGATCCATCATGAACACCATACCTCACAGCATCCGTACCCTTATCGCCACAACAAGCACGCTGGCACTGGCAACGGCTCTGAGCCTCTCATCCGCATTGGCTGAGACTACAGCTGCAGGCGACTACAAGATTGATCCGGCTCACACCTCGGTCACCTTTGTCATCAATCATCTCGGCATCAGCCAGCTGGCCGGACGTTTCAACAAGGTCGAGGGCAAGATAACCATCGGTGCCGGAAGCGATGCCAGCGTCTCAGTCGAGATTGACACGGCCAGCGTCGATACCAACCACAAGAAGCGTGACGATCATTTGCGCAGCCCCGATTTTTTCAACGCCAGACAGTTCCCGGAAATAAAGTTCACCGCAGACCATATTCAACTCGGTGACGACGGCCCCACAAGGATCGAAGGCAAACTGACGCTGCATGGCAAGACCCGCACGGTCACACTGGCTGTCGAACCTGTGGGCGCCGGCAAGGATCCCTGGGGCGGCTACCGCGCAGGCTATATCGCAACAACAACCATCAAACGATCCGATTACGGAATGAATTTCATGCCTGGCGGGATAGGCGACAAGGTGGCTGTCACACTCAATATCGAAGCCATCAAGCAATAGAACTGACAACAGGTGTTCCCCGGCAATAGCCGGGTCTTCATCGGGGGAAACCAATGAATACATTTCAGCAACTCGTCCTGCCAAGCCTGGTCCTGCCCTTGGCACTCTCCGCAGCAGGGCTGCTCTTGACCCGCCAACACCCGGCCTGGCAATGGGTGCTGCCATTGATATGGCTACCTGCCGGCTTCTGGTTGACGGATGGGGCAGCCCTGAGACCACAGGAAGCAAATGACTGGCTTTGGCTGCTATTGCTCACTTCGCTGGTATTGCAGGTCTCCACCTCTCGGTTTCTGCCACCAAAGGCAGCCTGGCCACAGACTGCACTTCTTTCGGTAGCGCTGATCTTGCTGAGCTGGCCAGTGCTGACACATCAACCAGACTACAGTCTGGTGGCCGAACTGTTTGCAGTACTGCTTGCTGGCGCTGTGATACTCCATACCTGCAAGGCCGAAGCAGCCTCGGCTCCGGCACTCACTCTGGCAGCCAGCAGTGGTGGTCTGGCATTGGTCACGGCGTTAGGAGGCAGCCTCCTGATCGGGCAACTGGCAGCTGCACTGGCCGCATCACTTGGGGCTTTTGCCCTTTACGAACTCTACCTGCGACTCACCTCACCCAGTGTTGGCACAACACATTTCATACCACTACTGCAGGTCTATCTGGCGCTGCTGGTCATTGCCCGACTCTATGCAGGCATCCCGCTGGTCAGTGCCGCACTGTTACTGGCCGCTCCTGCTCTCGGATTGTTTTCTCAAAACCGGTTTGCGGCGGTCGGCAGCACCCTCTGCGCCACAACAGCACTGCTTTGGCTATTGTTCACCGCAGACGCTTCCAGCTACTACTGAACAGGAAACCAATATCATGTATATCGATGGCATCAACCACCTCACACTGCGCGTAAGCAATCTTGAAATATCCGACCATTTCTATCGCCAAGTACTGGGGCTGACGCGGGTCGGCCAACGGCCGGGCATGCACTTCTACACCAGCGGTCGCTTCACTCATGAGCTGGCATTGCTCCACGACCGCGGCTATCGAAACAATGGCCGCAGCGGAATGGCCCATGTCTGTTTCAATGTCTCGACCAGGGAAAACTTGCGCACACTGCACCAGCGCTGCCGGCATTTCGGGTTTGCCCCCAGCGAGGGCGTGGATCATACAATCATGCACGCATTCTACCTGCCGGATCCCGATGGCCATGTCATCGAAATCGGACTGGATATTCCGGAATCGGCATGGCGCCATGTCACCGAGCCTTTTGCCAGGGATCATGCACTGGAACTCTAGGAGGCTGTCCGAGAATAGGGAGCCTACTGCGGAAAAGCCATTTTGGCCCTTTTTCCCCCTGATTTTCGTTAAATATAACCAATATTCTCCTCAAATCAGTGAAAAAAATGGCCTAATATGGCTTTCCCTCGCTACGACTCCTATTCTTGGACAGCCTCCCAGGAGGCTGTCCGAGAATCAAACACCGACCGGAATATTTCCGGCGACAGGCAAACTACCCCAAAAAACGGGGATGGCAGCGTATAATGCCAGCTCATCCTTGCAGGTGTCGCCCATGAACAATAACTGGTTGCGGCTCTTCTGGCCCAAGAACGATGCCGTATCAACTACCGAGAAAGCACTCTCCGGACTGGCGGCCCTGGGCGGTATCGGGTTGGTCATGTGGGTGAGCAGCCTCTATCTGGCACCGCAAGATCTACCTTGAGTCGTGGCGTCGATGGGTGCTTCTGCCGTGCTGCTGTTTGCCGTTCCGCTTGGCCCACTGTCACAACCCTGGAATTTTGTCGGCGGACACCTGATCTCGGGTCTTATCGGAGTCACCATTGCCCAATGGATACCGGACATGGTGTTAGCATCGACCCTGGCCGTCTCGCTGGCAATATTCGTCATGTATGTTACCCGTTGCCTGCACCCACCCGGCGGTGCCACCGCACTCACAGTCATGGCTGGTAGCTCACAGATCCATGAGCTGGGTTACCAATACCTGTTGACACCGGTGCTGATCAATATACTCGTCATGCTGGCCTGGGCATTACTGATCAATAATCTGCTGCCACGCCGCTATTACCCCAATACACTGAAATCATTTCTTGGCGATACAAGAAAGCATCTGGGCGACGACCATATTCGCACCAGTACCAGCATTTCCCGAGATGATCTGCAGTATGCACTGCGGGAGATGGACGAATTCATCGACGTATCCGAAGACGACCTGACACGCATTTTCCGCATTTCCGCCACACATGCCAGACGCCGACGCATGGGTGAAATACTGGTGGGAGAAATCATGACCCGCGAGGTCATATCCGCCGACCATGACACCAGCGTCGAGGAGATCTGGCGGCTGATGGGGCAAAACAAGATTCGCGGCATTCCAATTATCGATAATCGTCAAAAAGTCATCGGCATCGTGACCATTGCGGATTTTCTGAATCAGGTAAAAACCGACAATGGAAAACCCCTGAAGGAGAGGTTGTTAAAATTTCTGCAGCCCACACCCGGCCTGTCAACCGATAAACCCGAATACGCCGGCCATGTCATGACAACCCCGGCCATCACCGTCAACGAGAAACAGCATATCCTCGACCTGTTCCCGATTTTCTATGAGCGAGGAATGCATCATCTACCAGTGGTGAATGAAGACAGAAAGCTCACAGGAATGGTCACGCCAAAAAACCTGCTGATCGCGCTACATGCGGATATTCAGGCTTCCGGAAACTGAAAAATCAACCAGATAAATTCTGGTTCCCACACCGGGATCCCGGGCGGAGTCCCCCACCCAGTAGCGGACTAAGGAATCGACTGGCAAGTTGGCAAACCGTTCTGAACAGCCGTAGATTGAGCCAGGAAAGTACAAGCTGCCCTACTCAGATATCGGATTTACCGACAGTGTTACGGCGTAGCAAAACATCCCCTTACACCCCACAGACAGGCTCCCAGTATCAGGCTGTATTGAAACAAAAAAAGCCCGGTGTAAAACACCGGGCTTTTTATCTTGTATGGTGGCTATGCCCTGATTCGAACAGGGGACCCCATCATTATGAGTGATGTGCTCTAACCAGCTGAGCTACATAGCCAAAATTGAGCGCGAAGCTTACCGAATTGAGCCATCCGGGTCAATCGGATTGG
>CAYTPO010000176.1:0-5553 GCA_964439815.1 uncultured Thiotrichales bacterium | reverse complement strand
CTTTGGCCTGAGGTTTGCCATGCCTTGATCTGTTGTTGCCAAAATTGGGCGCGTGAGGTGTCTGTATTGGGATTAGGCATGTTCTTCTCCCGTCGGTGTTGAGGGCAGGAGAAAGTCTGGCGGGATTTTGTATTGAGGGGTAGATGCCGATTTAGGGGCGCTTCCATCGTATCAGGAAGTAGTTACCTGGAAGAATAGCGCTGAACCGAGGAGCCTGTCGAATTTAACGCCATTTGGCTGCGCCCGCAGGAAGTGCCCTTGGGGTGCAAATCCGACGGGCTCCGAGTGGTTACAAAGCATTACCGGATTAAGGATTGCAGACCGGACACTGATTGTCCTTGGGCAGACCAATCACACGCCACTCCATGCTTTTGGCATCCATCAGCAGCAACTTGCCGGTCAGTGTCGGCAACCCCAGAATCAGCTTCAATGCCTCGACGGCCTGAATGCTGCCGATAATGCCCGGTGCCGGTGCCAGCACGCCGATCTGGCTGCAGGTTTCACCCTCGCCTTCGGCCACCGGCTTGTAGAGACACTGATAGCAGGGGGAGTCGGGATCACGTGAATCGAATACACTCACCTGCCCTTCGAACTGGATCACGCCACCGGACACCAGCGGCGTCTTGAGCGCTACACAGGCCCGGTTCAGTTCGAAGCGGGTGGCAAAATTGTCACAGCAATCCACGACCACATCAGCCTTTTCCACCTCATCGAGCAGCGCCTGCCCTTCCAGTGCGTAATTGATCGGCGTGACGCTGATATCGGGATTGAGCCGGTGAATGGCATCTGCCGCCGAGTCGACCTTGAACCGCCCCACATTATCCATGGTATGGATGATCTGCCGCTGCAGGTTACTCAGGTCGACGATATCGAAGTCCGACAGCGCCAACTCACCCACGCCAGCGGCAGCAAGATAGGCGGCAACGGGTGATCCCAACCCCCCCATGCCGATAATCAGGATGCGCGAGGCCAGCAGCTTCTCCTGTCCGACGTCACCAATATCCTTGAGCAGGATCTGTCGACTGTATCGTTCAGCCTGATCTTGCTTCATGAGTTGACCATGGTCCTGGCAGCTTCGAGGGCGGCCAGCAGGGACCCCGTCTCTGCGTTGCCCGTACCCGCCAGCTCCAGCGCCGTGCCATGATCCACCGAAGTGCGAATGATCGGCAGCCCCAGCGTCACATTGACCGCTCGACCGAAACCGGCATGCTTGAGCACTGGCAGCCCCTGGTCGTGATACATCGCCAGCACCGCATCGGCCCGCTCCAGCCAGCGGGGTGTAAAGGCTGTATCGGCTGGCAATGGGCCACGCAGCTTCATCCCCTCTTCGCGCAGCGACTCCAGCACCGGTGAGATCACCTCGATCTCCTCATGCCCCAGATGCCCGCCTTCACCGGCATGAGGGTTGAGCCCGCACACCAGAATGTTCGGCTCACCCAGACCAAAACGGGTCTGCAAATCATGGTGAAGAATGGTCAGCACCGTGATCAGGCGCTCGACGGTGATGGCATCCGCCACCTCGCGCAGTGGCAGATGCGTGGTGACCAGCGCAACCCGCAGCGTATCGGCCATCAGCATCATGACCGGATAACCCTCGCCACACAGCTCAGCGAGATATTCCGTATGTCCGGTAAAGGGAATACCGGCATCATTGATGACACCCTTGTGCACCGGCGCCGTAACCAGCGCCGAAAACTCACCGCCGCGACATCCCTGCACCGCACGCTCGATCGTCTCCAGCACATAGCGTGAATTCCCTATATGCAACTTGCCGGGCACAACAACTCCCGCAGTCCTGACGGGCACCACGGTCAATGTCGCGGGATCGGAATCGACCTCACCGTCGAATTCGGCAATATGCAAGTCCACTCCCAGCAGCTCGGCCCGGGACAACAGCATATCGGGGTCGGCAACGATCACGGTATTGGCCATCGCCTCCGATCCTGCCAGCTGCACGACCAGATCAGGCCCAATGCCCGCGGGTTCCCCCGGGGTCAATACAATCGGAGAAGACATCAGCTTTCCGTCTCCAGCCCAGGGAGGCGGTACTCCACAAACGATTCATTGCGCAGCCGACGCAACCACAGCTCCAGCGCTTCCTCCTGCTTCTGTCGCGCCAGAAAGCTCTTGGCCCGCGCCCGCAGCACATCTTCCTTGATCGGTGCCCGCTTGCGTTCTTCCAGCTGCACGATATGCCAGCCAAACTTGGAGCGGAACGGTTTGCTGATCTCACCCGGCTTCAGCAGGGCAAGCGCCTTCTCGAAGGCCGGCACATAGGTACCCGGCGCCGCCCATCCGAGTTCACCGCCCTTTTCACCGCTACCCTTGTCATCGGAATACTGTTTCGCCAACTTACCGAAATCATCGCCACCGAGGATCCGCTCACGCAGCGCATTGAGGGTTCGCTTCGCCTTACTGTCGGTCATGACCTCATCGGTAGCGAGCAGAATATGCCGTGCCCGCGTCTGCTCCACGGCGGGCGTCGCCGCACCACCCTCCACTGCTTCGACCTTGATGATGTGAAAACCGCTGGGGCTGTGAATCAGATCGCTGATCTGCCCTGCCTTCATGCCACGCACCTTGTCGGCAAACAGCGTCGGCAACTGGTCGCTGTCACGCCAGCCCAGGTCACCCCCTTTCAGCGCGTTCTGCCCATTGGAATAGGAGGCCGCAAGCTTGGCGAAGTCGCCCCCCTCGCGCGCCTGCCGCTGGATCTTGCGGGCCTTTGCCCTGGCCTTCTCCAACTGATCGGGCGACGCCGCTTCAGGCACCGCAATCAGGATATGACGCAGGTGATAGCGCTGATTGCCACTGCCCTCTGCCTTGCTGGTGGCCAGCAGATCATCGATTTCCTGCTCGCTGACATTGACCTGGGTCGCCATGATCCGTTGCTGCAGCCGCGAGATTGCCAGCTCCTGGCGGATGTTTTCGCGAAAGGCCTCGTAATCCAGCCCCTCGGCCAGCAGTGCCTTGCGAAAGTGCGGCAGATCCATCTTGTTTTCCGCGGCAATGTTCCTTACCGCCGCGTCGAGCGTGGCATCATCGATACGGATACCCATGCTCCTGGCGCGCTGCACCTGCAGACTGTTCAGGATCATCTTGTCGAGCACCTGGCGGGTCAGCAGCGCCCGTGATGGCGCGGCCCCTCCTGCAGATTTCAGCTCGCCGGCGACGATCTTCATCTGTGTGTTCAGCTCGCTCCGGGTGATTACATCCTGCCCGGCGACTGCCACAATTCCGTCGATCCACTGGACTTCGGCCGTGCCGGCCAGAGGCCAGACCACCAGCAAAAGTGGCAAAATGCGGACTAAAACCTTATTCATCATTAACTTGATATCCTGAAATACTCTGTTCAACCAGCGTGCTACCAGTCCCAAACGACGCCAGTCCCTTGAGAATCAATTGCACATAGATGTTGTTATTATATTCTTCCTGCTCATCAAGAATATAGCGGCGCGAAACAATCCGCGCTTTCCAGCAGCAACTCTCATACTCCAGCCCGGAAATCACCTCCAGATCCAGATCGCGGGTATGGGAAAACAGCCAGCGTCCCAGGAACTTCCAGTTGCGGCTCAATGGCCAGGCCCAGGAGAGCGCGGTCTGGTTGACATCATCGGCACGACGGAAGCGATGCTCGATATTGGCCACCTTGTTGCTGGCACGACGATAACCCAGATTCATGGTCGCCACCTCCGCCTTGGCCAGATCACTGTCGGTTACCAGATGACCGCTGATGACCCACTTGCTGGAGGGGTTGGAGCTGATCTCGGCCAGATAGTTGGAGCGGGTGCTGGTATCCAGATCGCTGTCCGGCAGGGTAACGCGACGATCGGTAAAATAGTGGATCTGCCCCAGACTGGCACGAAACAGCTCACGCCCGGTGTGGTTGTCGAAGATGCGGCTGGTCAGTGCCGTGGTCAACTGGTTGGCATCACCGATCCGGTCCAGCCCGCTGAAGCGGTTCTCACGGAACAGGCTGGAGAAGATGAACGCCGGCTCGTTGCTGTCGAAGATCGGTATCTCGCTCTGGTCGCGAAAGGGCGCATAGAGGTAAAACAGGCGTGGCTCCAGCGTCAGCGTACTATCATGCTGCAGCTCGCGCTCGAAGATCAGCCCGCTGTCGATCGAAGCCACCGGCAGCTCACGCGTGATGACCCGCCCCTGCGTTTCCTCGAAATCATCCAGATCATAATAGGTATAGCGCCATGTCATCGAGGGCTTGACGAAGGCACCGGGCGTTACCCAGCGATACTCCAGACTGGGCGCAACATCGAAGCGACGCCCTTCGACTGCATCATCATGCGTGAATCGCGTGATATCGGTCGCCAGACTCAGGTTCAGGTGCTCCCCGAGAAAGGCCTGAGAGCCCTCGGCACTGATCTGGGGCAGGCGACGGTAGGGTCGATCGGCCAGCGGGATCGTAGTGTCGATGGTCTGGTAGACCTGGTTTCTGATCACGCCCTTCCAGTGCCGCGAGTGATACAGCAGATCCGCAAAGCGCTCCAGATGGGTTCGGCTCGAGCTGTTCAGGCCATTGGAAAAGTCGGTCAGATAGTCGGGGTCGGAGACAAAGGCACCTTCGAGCTGCAGCTCCCAGTGACGACTGATCCGGTGTTCATGATCGATGGAATAGTTGTAGCGCTTGCGGTTGAGCACGCGATCGTTCTGCAGGTACTCCAGGTTCACCTTGCTTTTGGAATGATGCCCCAGATAGCGGATTTCATCATTCAGCATCACCCCGCGTTTCTCCATGAACCGCGGCGAGAGCGTCATGTCGTAGTTGGGCGCCATGTTCCAGTAGAAAGGTGTCGACAGCTGAAAGCCGGCCACATTGCTGGAGCCAATGACGGGGTACAGCATGCCGGTGCGGCGCTGGTCGTCGATGGGAAAGGTAATATAGGGCAGATAGATCAGCGGCACACCCAGAAAACGCAGCGTTGCATTTTTCGCCGTGCCCAGCCCCGCCCCTCGGTCCAGCTTGATCCTTCCGGCCTGGATAACCCAGTCCGGATCATTCACTTCACAACTGCTGTAGTTGGCCTTTTCCAGCGTCAGCACTTCGCCTTTGGTGGCAACGCGGGTGGCGCGACCAAAGGCGTGACGCTGGGTCAGGGAATACTCGACGTTTTCGAACTCGCCGCTATTGTCGATTTCGGATAACGCGGCCGAATCACTGCGCAGCAGCAGATCGGTGGCACGAACCTCGATATGGCCGCTGGCTTCAAAGCGCCTGGGCTTGTCGAATACCCGCACCCGATCCGCCTTGAGCAACCGGCCTTGACCACGCAGCTCCACGGCCCCATCGAACACCAGGCTGTTGCTACTGCTGCTATCGAGCGTATCGGCGCTGATATGGGTGGCACCATCGGCGTCCGGCTGCAGATACTCGTCTTCGGCCAGTACCGGCGGCGGCTTGCAGTAAGACCAGTCAGGGCCGGCCGCCCCGGCCGCGATGGGCAACAGGCCAGCCAGCATCACCAGAGATCGGGAAAACAAGGGCATGCAGCGACTATATTCAGGGCCGGAAGTCCAACCGGCCAACCACTTCATACG
>CAYTPO010000175.1:0-4311 GCA_964439815.1 uncultured Thiotrichales bacterium | reverse complement strand
GCCTGGGAGGCTGTCCGAGAATAGGAGTCGTAGCGAGGGAAAGCCATTTTAGGTCATTTTTTTCACTGATTTGAGGAGAATATTGGTTATATTTGACGAAAATCAGGGGGAAAAAGGGCCAAAATGGCTTTCCCGCAGTAGGCTCCCTATTCTCGGACAGCCTCCTAGTGGTCCCCCTCCCTATTTCTGGAACTCCACCAACGCAACAATTTCGTCAATTGCCGCAGGATCTTCAATCGTGGATGGCACAGTATATTCCTCACCATTGATTATCTGCCGCAAGGTTTTGCGCAGCATCTTGCCAGATCGTGTCTTGGGCACTCTGGGTACGATCCAGGCTTCCTTGAAGCAGGCGACTGCACCAATTTCCTCTCGCACCATGGCGATCAGTTCCTGAGTCAGTATCGCTTCATCTATATCCACACCGGATTTGAGCACGATGAAGCCCAGTGGCATCTGCCCCTTGAGGTCATCATTGCGCCCTACGACAGCACATTCGGCAACAGCGGAATGTCGCCCGACTATTTCTTCCATTTCTCCCGTGGACAAGCGATGCCCGGCCACATTGATGACATCGTCGACCCGGCCCATGATGAAGAGGTAGCCATCCTCATCGAAATATCCCCCGTCACCACTCACGTAATAACCCGGGCAGGCTTCGAGATAGCCGCTCCTGAAGCGGGGAAAATCATTCCAGATGGTGGTCAGGCAGCTCGGTGGCAGTGGCAGTCTGATGGCAACGATTCCCTGCTGTCTGGCTGGCAGTTTGCAGCAATGGTCATCGAGTATCTCGACCTGAAAGCCTGGGACTGGCACTGTCGCTGACCCTGGCTTGACCGGCATTGGCTCAATACCGCGCAGATTGGCGGCAATGGCCCAACCTGTTTCGGTCTGCCACCAGTGATCGATGACCGGAAGACCGGTTTTTTCCACCAGCCACTCATAGGTCGGTGGATCGAGTCTTTCACCGGCAGAAAAAATGGTTTGCAGTGACGAGATGTCATATTTGTTGATCAGCGCTCCCTCCGGATCCATTTTCTTGATCGCTCGAAACGCAGTGGGTGCGGTAAATAGCGCCTTGATGCCATAGTCGGAAACTACCCGCCAGAAGGCACCAGCGTCGGGTGTCATGATCGGTTTGCCCTCGTAGAAAACCGTGGTGCAGCCATAGATCAATGGCGCATAGACAATATACGAATGACCCACTACCCAGCCAACATCGGAGGCGGCCCAATAGACATCCCCCGGCTCCATACCGTAAACCGCCTTCATGCTGTAATGCATGGCAACGGCGTGACCCCCATTTTCCCGCACCACACCCTTGGGTTTTCCGGTCGTGCCGGAGGTATAGAGAATATAGAGCAGATCATCTCCCCTCACTGCAACACAGTCGGCAGGCTCTGCCGCAGCCACCGCTTCCTGCCAGTCGAGGTCACGCGCATTTTCCAGCGCCGCTACCATTTCCGGTCGCTGAAAAATCACGCAATGCGCCACATCATGCTGCGCCAGTGACATGGCCTTGTCGAGCAGTGGTTTGTAGGCGATTTTACGCTGGACTTCGATTCCGCAGGAGGCTGATAAAATCACCTTTGGCGTGGCATCATCAATTCTGACCGCCAGCTCCGGAGCAGCAAAACCACCAAATACAACAGAATGGATGGCGCCGATGCGTGCGCAGGCGAGCATCGCAAATGCCGCCTGCGGAATCATCGGCATGTAGATAATGACACGGTCACCTTTTTCCACACCAAGATTCCGCAACATGCCCGCAATACGGGAGACTTCGTCCAGCATCTCTGCATAGCTGTAGACGACCTTGCTGTCGGTTACCGGGGAATCATGAATCAGTGCCGCTTGCTCCCCTCGGCCGTTTTTCACATGATAGTCCAATGCCATGTAGCAGCTGTTCATTTCGCCATCGGCAAACCAGTGGTGAATGCCATTGTTGTCCTGGCTGAGGATTTTTTCCGGCTTTTTGAACCACTCCAGCGCTTCGGCCTTTTCCCGCCAGAAGGCTTCGGGGTTTTCTATGGATGCACGGTATTCCTCTTGGTAGGACATGGTATTACCTCTTGGTTGGCGTGAATTTCGCTATACGCTTGGCGGTGCTACCTTCCCTGGCATCTTGCCGGGTCTTGTCACGTCAATTGATCACGAATAAATCCATGAATTCATTGACGGGGGTGTTCTTCAGCGTCTCTGCATCCTGGCAGAGCGCAAGAATTCTGCTGGTCTGTATTTCTGGAAATCGGGTACGCAGGTTGGCAGCAAACTTTTCTTCCAGCACGGGTAATCCTTCTTCCCGACGCCGGCGATGGCCTATCGGATATTCTATCGCGACTTTTTCCGTTTTGCTGCCATCGGTAAAAAATACCTGCACCGCATTGGCAATGGACCGCTTGTCGGCTTCCAGATATTCCGCCGTGTAGCGCGGATCCTCGATTACCTGCATTTTATCCCGTAACTTGTCGATCATCGGGGTTGCCGAATGATAGTCGTCTTCATAGTGTTCTGCGCGCAGTGCGCCCTCGATCAGTGGTACCGCCACCATGTATTGCAGGCAGTGATCCCGGTCTGCTGAATTGGCCAGCGGCCCGGATTTGGAAATAATGCGAATGGCCGATTCGTGCGTCGTCAGCTCGACACGCTCGATCTCGTCCAGCCGATCCCTTACTTGCGGATGCAGAATCATTGCGCATTCGCAGGCTGTCTGTGCATGAAATTCTGCCGGAAATGATAATTTGAACAGGATATTTTCCATCACATAACTGTCAAACCCCTGGGAAAAAGTCAGTGGTTTGCCTTTGAAGCTTACATCCTGAAAACCCCAGGTCGGCGCTGACAGGACGGTAGGAATACCCATCTCTCCCTTCAATGTCATCATGGCCAGGCGAACTGCCCGCGAGGTTGCATCACCTGCCGCCCAGGATTTTCGCGAGCCGGCATTGGGGGCATGGCGGTAGGTACGCAATGACGACCCATCCACCCAGGCCTGCGACAGCGCATCGACAATCTGCTCACGATTGCCCCCCAGTAGTTTTGTCACCACCGCGGTCGATGCAATGCGCACCAGCAGGACATGATCCAGCCCCACACGATTGAAGCTGTTTTCCAGCGCAATCACCCCCTGAATCTCGTGAGCCTTGATCATGGCCGTCAGCACATCCTCCATGTTTAGCGGTGATTTGCCCCGGGAAATATGGTCACGGCTCAGATAATCGGCCACCGCAAGAATACCGCCAAGGTTGTCCGAAGGATGTCCCCACTCCGCAGCCAGCCAGGTATCGTTAAAATCCAGCCAGCGAATGGTGCAGCCAATATCCCAGGCCGCCTTGACCGGATCGAGTTCATGCGATGTGCCGGGGACACGCGCACCATTGCGCACCGTAGTGCCCGGTACCAGCGGACCAAGGTGTCGCGTGCAGGCAGGAAAACGCAGCGCCAACAAGCCGCAGCCCAGCGTATCCATCAGGCAATAGCGGGCGGTTTCGAAAGCCTCGGTCGAGGTGATTTCATGACCGATGACATAATCGGCAATCTCCTGAAGCAATTGGTCAGGCTCGGGGCGTTCGTTGCTGGCAACATTGACAGACATTATTCTCGTTCCTCCAGAGGAATCCAGGTGGCCGATTCCGGGCCGGTATAATCCGCGCTCGGGCGAATGATGCGATTGTTTTCTCGTTGCTCGAATACATGGGCACACCAACCCGTGACACGTGAGCAGACAAAAATCGGGGTAAACAGTGGTGTCGGAATTCCCATCAGATGATAGGTGGAAGCATGAAAGAAATCCGCATTGCAGAACAACCCCTTTTCCCGCTTCATCACGGCTTCACAGCGCTCGGAAACATCAAACAGGCGCATGTCGCCATTTTCTTCCGCGAGCCTTTTCGACCAGCGTTTGATCACTGCATTCCGCGGATCGGACTTGCGGTAGACTGCATGACCAAACCCCATGATCTTCTCCTTGCGTGACAGCATGTCCAACACGGCATGCTCTGCTTCATCGGGTGTCTGCCAGTGCTCGATCATGGCCATGGCCGCTTCATTGGCACCGCCATGCAGCGGGCCACGCAGTGTGCCGATTGCGGAGGTGATGCAGGAGTGGATATCAGACAGTGTGGAAGCGCAGACACGGGCTGCAAAGGTCGAGGCGTTGAATTCATGCTCGGCATAGAGAATCAGTGAAGCACTCATTATGCGGGTATGCAGTTCACCGGGCTTTTTCCCATGCAGCAGGTGCAGAAAATGAGCCCCGATGCTGTCGTCATCGGTCACTGTCTCGATACGTTTGCCGTGCTGTGAAAAATG
>CAYTPO010000174.1:0-15096 GCA_964439815.1 uncultured Thiotrichales bacterium | reverse complement strand
TTCGTCGATGCCTTCCGAACCGTAACGCTCCTTCATGATTTCCTGTACCGCAGTCAAGGCTTCCTGGCGCAATGCCTCTTTGCCTTCGTTGGTTTGCAGTCTTTTGACATCCTGGGCGTTCATCAGCATCAGCAAGTTGTTTCTGATGACCGGTGTGTGTTGTTTGAATGCTTCCACTGCTTCTGCATCGGTTGTCGAGGCAGAGACATCGATCTGCAGCATGTTGGGGCGGGATTTATTGGCCAGTGTGACAATGAAGGGCTCCATTTTTATGTACTGTGCCTTCTTGAACGGATTTTCCTGTGGGGGGGGCGCAACCTGGGCAGTGGCCTCTGCCTGCTTGCTCATACCGCCTGTCAGAAACAGGGAAAGACCTACGGATACGCCAATCAAGGCTGCTGCGCCACCACCAATCATTAACCATTTTTTCATTTGTGCATTCCTTGCTGAAATTATATGAATTACCTGTCTGTGTAGTATGCAATCGCCATGCCACTTCCTTTAGGCTGCTTGTCGCAAAAATGGTACGGCAGGGAAGATGGAAGTCGCAGTTTGGCCTGCTGGCGCCAATAAGTTGACTTGCTGTTTTTCCCGCAGTGGATTGGCGTGACAAATATTTGTCGCTGGGTCATCGGGGTGATGTACCGTGGCAGGGCGGGAGTTTCAGTGGTAGTGAAAAATCGTGACGGGCATCGGACGAAGAGCGGGTGGGCCTGTGGAGGAGCCGCTGTACGCCGGTGGTATTGCACCACTAGGAGCCTGTCGGACTCAACGCTGTTTGGCGGCAAATCTCTGGATGCCGATTAAGTCAGGTTATCCTGTTCGTCAAATAGCTCTGCTATTCTCCTCACACGATAAACTGACTTAATTTACCCCCAGTAGGCTCCCTATTCTCGGACAGGCTCCTAAGCGTGGGTTTACCCTGAATCCGAGGGGTGTATCAGGCGAAGGTGTCCAGCAATGAGGCAGTTCCACTCATCAGGTTCATGGCAGATGTGGCCGGGATGATGGTTTCAGGCTCTTCGAGATGGCTGCTGTGCTCCGGGTGTTCAAGCAGATCCGCAGCTCCGGATTGGCTGTCCGAGCCATTCTGCTGCCCCTTGCCTTGATCGGCAAAGGAGATATCGGCATCGGCAAAGCCGTTATTGGCCAGTTCGGCCCGCAGCCTGGGTAAGGCTGCTTCGAGGGTGTCGCGGGCAATCTGGTTGTTGGCATGAACCTGCAGGCTGAGCTGATTCTTGTCCATCGACAGGTCGATCTGTACCGGGCCGAGCTCGGCAGGCCTGATCTTTATCTGTGCGGATTTGATGTCCTTGTTGGCCATCCACATGATGTTCTGGCCAAAGGAGGTTTCCCACCCTTTTTCGCGAAAATTGAGCGCATGCGGACTGGTTTGAGGTTGCTGCAGGGAATTGGTGTTGCCCGCCTGTTCCATACGGGTATTCAGCGCTGCAATATCGATACCTTGTGCCGTTGACGGTTGTGCCGATAGTGATGAGCCATCACTGGTGCGTGCAACCAGGTTTTCGGTATAGGCCTGGATCTGACGTATCTCGGCCATCTTTTCCGCATTGAGATTTCCGGAGGAGGTTGCCGGTGTAATGTCAGCCTCGGGGTCGCCATCGACCACGCCATTGATGCCGGCGGTTGTTGCCGGTATCTGCTCTTCCGCCGGAGCCAGCCCCTTGACAATGCTGTTGGTCAGCCCGGGTTGCGTGCCGAGTGTCGATACCGTGGTGGGGTCCGCCATATTGATGGTGGGCGTTCGGGTTTCAGGCTGTAGTGCATCGATGGTTGCCGCCGTTGCTGTTGCTGTTGCTGTTGCTGTTGCTGTTTCAGTTGCCGGGATTGGCTGGGTGAATGGCCGGGGGGTCAATACCGCAAATTCAACGGCAGGTCTTGCTTCGCTGCCGGAGTTTGTCCCGCTGACGAAGATCTCTTCCGAATATTCTCCGGTATTCAAGGAGGCCAGCTCGGTCAGACCCAGCCCGCTCTCCGATGCCTGGGTGTCGCCAGTGGCAGCCAACTGTGCGGGTGGCTGGGGAGCAATGGTGACAGTCTGTTCCATGGGGGTGGCGAGGTCAGCATCGGTCAGTGAATAGACTTCGTCGGGAATGGTCGATGGCTCGAACAGTTCGGTGACCGGATAGGCTTCTCCGGTAAAGCCGGGAACGGAGATCTGTTCTGCCGGTGCTTGTGTTTCCTGTGGGGAGACGAAAACCGGCAGATCCATGTGTTCCTGTTCTGTGAGCGGGGTCTCGCCGGTGGTCTCATGGGGTTGGGGTTTGCCGGCAGGTTGCAGGTTCTGACCGCTCTCCGAGGTTTGTTCGAAAGGTTTGTTTGCCTGGGAAACAAGTATGTCACTGAATCCGCTTTGGGGTTTTTCTCCGGAATTTACAAAAATCTGTGAGCCGGCTTCCTGAGAAGTGCTGTTGAGCGCGATTGCCAGATTATCCATGGTTAAAACATCCTTGTTTTCTACGTAAACTGCCGGAGTGGTTCTTGTCCCGTCAGCATTAAATGATTGATCTACGGATTAATGCGCAATTTCAGTGCCAACTTCTGTCGGCATGGTGTGATGGATCAGGCGTGAATTCTGTAGCCTTGCCTGATGGTGCGGTTGTCCTGCTCCAACTGGTCGGCTTTTTCGATTTTCCGGCGCAGGGCCTCCAGCCGTTTTTCCAGCAGATTTTCCAGTGCATCCCGCTTGTTCTTGGCATGATGCCAGTCCTGCCGGTGTTTGCTGGCCAGAGAATCAATATTGCTGGTTTTTTCATTTTGTGCCGAAATGGCAAGGTCCAGTTGGGAGATGAATCGCTGTTGATTGATCAACTGGGAAATATTGATGCTGTGACCGTTGGCAAGATTGCTATGGTATTCGCTGCGGTAGGTTTTAAGCTGCAGTAATTGCTGTTCTGCCTGATTCTTCATCCGCAGTGTACTGGCCAGTTCAGCTTCTTTCTTTTCCTGTTGCCGAATGGCGATGCCAAGAATGGGTTTCAATCTTTTCGTCGATTTCATGGGTAGTGGGAGCTGCTCCTTTCATCCTGGTGTTATCCAAAATTGCCCGATATCTGGTGGTACCCGATAGTTTGGAAACCTTGGATTCAGACGATTTTCAGAGCATAGTCTGCCATGCCTGGATAATGGTTAATCGGTTATGGATCCGGTTCCGGCAGTCGCGCCTGTGGCAATTGCTGACTGGAGTCCCAAAAGACTGTCATCGAAGGTGACGGCTTCATGCAGATCCTGGCGCAGGAAATGTGTCAGGCGTGGAAACTGGGCGATGGCCTTGTCCAACTCGGGGTTCGATCCCGATTGATAGATACCCATTGTGATCAGATCACGGTTTTCCTGGTACAGACTGTAGGTTGCACGAAAGGTCTGTGCAGCGATGCGCTGGGCAGGGGAGGCCACGGTATTCATCAGCCGGGAGACTGATGCCTCGATGTCGATGGCGGGGTAGTGGCCCGATTCCGCCAGCGGGCGGGAGAGCACGATATGCCCATCCAGCACTGCGCGGGCAGAATCCACGACCGGGTCGTTCTGGTCGTCACCCTCGGCCAGTACGGTATAAATCGCCGTGATCGAACCATTGAATTCGTCGCTGTTGCCGGCGCGTTCGACCAGTTGTGGCAGCTTGGCAAAGACCGAAGGTGGGTAGCCCTTGGTAGCGGGTGGTTCACCAATGGCCAGCGCAATTTCCCGCTGCGCCTGGGCAAAGCGGGTAAGAGAGTCGATCAGCAGCAGCACGTCCTTGCCCTGATCACGAAAGTATTCTGCAATGCTGGTGGCCACCATGGCCCCGTGCAGTCGCTGCAACGGGGGATTATCGGCCGGCACCGCAACCACCACGGCATTTTCCAGACCTTCGGCGCCCAGGATGTCGCGAACGAATTCGTTCACCTCACGACCACGTTCACCGATCAGACCCACAACGGTGATATCGGCGCTGGTATTGCGCGTCATCATCCCCAGCAGCACACTCTTGCCGACGCCACTTCCCGCAAAAAGCCCCATGCGCTGGCCGCGACCAATGGTCAGCAGGCCGTTGATGGCGCGTACGCCGACATCGAGCGGCTCATGAATCGGTGTGCGGGCGAGGGGGTTGATGGGTTTGGCGGTCAGTGGCTGCCATTGCTCATGCGGGATCGGTCCTTTCCCGTCTAGCGGGGTGCCGTGTGCGTCAATGACACGACCGAGCAGCTGTGGGCCCACGGGAATTTCCAGTTGCTGGCGACTGGGTGTGACCAGTGCACCGGGCGTGATGCCATGGGTATCGCCGGTTGGCATCAGAAAGGTCTTGTCGCTGCTGAAACCGACCACTTCACATTCGATCGGAGAACCGCTGGGTGACTCGATCAGACAGCGTGCACCCACGGCAGCTCTTACGCCCACGGCTTCCAGGGTCAGACCTGCCATGCGCTCCAGCTGGCCCTTGACGATGGGCAGAATTGGCGGCAGGTTTTCCCGGTGCTGCGCCAGACGTTCTGCCCAGCGGTTGTGGCGGTGCTGTTGTGGCATGACCTATGGCCGCCTGATGCCGTCGTCTTCGGTGTCGGCAGAAAGCGTTGGCTTGCTGCCGCGGCGTTGCGAACCGGCTTGTGGTGTCGCCCCGGTCGGGTCGCCATTGCGGTGTCCCCCCAGCATATCCACGGCCAGCCGGGAGATCAGTGCATCGACACTGGCATCGATGAATGATGAATCGGTATGAATGGTGCAATCCCCCTGCTTCAATGCCGGATCATCGATGATCTGCCAGTGCTGCTCCTTGTCACTTTCGTGCAGCAGCTCACGCAGGATCTGCGCATCGTCCGGCCACAAGTGGATGGTGATCTTCTGTGAGTTGCTGGGTAACTGCTTGACGGCTTCGCGAATCAGCCCCACGAGATGTTTGGGGTCGGTCTTGATCTCCCGACGCAAAATCTGGCGGGCTACCGCCAGTGCCAGCTCCACCAGTTCGCGCTCGATCTGCTGATCCAGCTGCCCGACGGGATTGGCAATGAATTCCAGACTGGCTTCGAGCCGGGCCTGCAGTGCCGCAATTTCACCGCGTGCGGCCTGCTGTCCCTCCTCATAGCCTTCGCGAAATCCTTCCTGCTGGGCGGCTTCGCGGATGGCAAGGGCATTGATATCGGCGCGGGAGCTGGTGAACGAGGCCGGGACGAAGTCACTGCCAGAAGCGGCAGGCTTCGTTCTGGAAGTCAGCCACGGTTGCCCCTTGCCGGCCTTGTCTGCGGAAATGATTCTAGACAAATTCATCATCCTTGCTGCCCAGTGCGATCTGTCCTTCCTCGGCCAGGCGTTGTGCCATCGCCATGATGTCTTTCTGCACTTCCTCGCCCTCCCGCAACCTGATCGGTCCCATGGCATCAAGGTCGTCGCGCATCAGTTCGGCAGCGTTCTGCGAGACATTGCGGAAAACCTTCTGCTGGATTTCCAGAGACGTGCCTTTCAGCGCACGGACAATCTTTTCCTGCGGTATTTCGCGTAGCAGCAGCTGCATGCCGCGGTCGTCCAGTGCCAGCAGGTTCTCGAAGACGAACATGTTTTCCTGGATCTTCTCGCTCATGTCGTCGTTGTATTCTGTCAGCGCATCGAAGACCCGTGTTTCGGTCGCAGAGGAGACGGAGTTGAGAATCTCGGCCGCCACCTTGATGCCGCCGAGGCCTGAGACGATGACCTCCGGCTCTTCCTCGAATCGTTTCTGCATGACCTGGTCTAGCTCCTCGATGGCGGCGGGGTGGACGGAATCCAGTCCCGCCACGCGCACCATGACATCGGTCTGTACATCGTGTGGCAGCAGATCCAGCACCTGGCCCGCCTTGGCGTGTGACACATGGGCCAGCACAATGGCGATGATCTGCGGATGCTCATCGCGAATGATATTGGCGATGGCGCGCGGATCCATCCAGTTCAGCGTGTCGAGTCCCTTGGGCTCCGAATCCACCAGTACCTGCGCCATGATATTGTTGGCTTTCTCGCGACCCATGGCATTCACCAGTGTCTTGCGCAGGAATTCATCGGTGCCGATCGACAGTGAGGACTGCTCGCCGAGGTTTTCCATGAAGCGATCCAGTACACCGCGAATCTCGCGTTGGCTGACGCTCTTCAGCGAAGTCATGGCCATACCGAGGGATTGCACCTCCTCGGGTTCCATGTGGCGGAGTACCTGGGCGGCATCCTCCTCACCGAGCGCCATCAGCAGGATGGCGGCGCGCCCTGGGCCATCCAGGGACTCCAGCGGATCGGTGCCGCCGTTAGGCCCACCGGGCATCTTGTCAGGCATTGTTGGCCACCCAGTCCTTGATCAGCTTTGCAACCCGTTTGGGATCTTCATTGGCCAGACCCCGTGCCAGGTTCAGGACATCACCATAGGCGTGCGGGGGGGCAGTTAGCTGGGGTGCCTGACCGTTGTTGCCGGCAGCATTGTGTGACAGCGAAACATGGTCATCGGCCAGGGCATCATCATCGTTACCCTCGGAATGCTCCTTGTCGCTGGCTGCGAGCTGCGCGGGGGCTGGCAACAGATTCCTGACAGCCGGGCGGGCTACCAGCAGCACCAGCAGAATGATGCCGATACCGGTCAGCACCTGCTTGGCCATGCTCCAGACCCAGGGCTGCTCCCAGATGGCTGGACCGGCCACTGGCTCGGGCTCTTCCACCGGTTGAAATGACTGGTTGAACACGGCCACGCTATCGCCACGTTTTTCATCGTAACCAATGGCTTTCTTCACGATGTTGGTCAGCGTCGTGATTTCCTCTTCGCTCAGTGGTGTCTTGACGGTTTCACCCGTTTCATCGACCGTCGTGCGGTCATCCACCAGGACGGCTACCGACAGGCGCTTCAGGCGGCCAACGCTGGTTCGCGAATGGCTGATGGTCCGGTCCAGCTCATAGTTGCGAGTGGCCTGGGTACTGATATTGGTAGGTGCAGCGTCGGCCTTGTCACCTTTCTTGCCATTCGTCTTGGTGGTACCGGCGCCCGGAGGCTGGTTGGAGAGTGCACCGGGAATGCCGATGGCAGCCCCACTGCCACGTGTCTGGTTTTCCTGCGTTTGCTCGGAGCGGATTTTTGCCGGGTCACCATCGTAGGCTTCACGGGTACTTTCATTGTAAGTGAAGTCCACATCGGCATTGACCTTGGCGCGGACGTTGCCGGCACCGAGAATCGGAGTCAGCAGATCCTCGATACGCTTGGTGAAGTTGCTTTCGAGCTTGCGCTGATAGTCGAACTGCTTGCGCACGGCTCCGAGCCCGTTGCCTTCGTCACCATCGGATAGCAAGCGACCCCATTGGTCGACGATGGTGACTTCGCCCGATTCGAGATAGGGAATGCTGGAGGCTACCAGGTGAATGATGGCCGACACCTGTTCACCTTCCAGAGAGCGGCCGGGCATCATCTTCACCATGACGGAAGCCGAAGGTTTGGCCCGGTTGCGAATGAAGACCGATTGCTTGGGGATGGCCAGGTGAACCCGCGCGGTATCGATATTCTTCATGCTGGAGATGGTGCGTGACAGCTCGGTCTCCATGGCATGGTGGTAACGCGCATTCTCGATGAACCGGCTGGTGCCCAGGCTCTGATCCTTCTGCAGCATTTCGATGCCGGTGTCCTTGGCCGTGCTGATACCCGTGGCCGCCAGCTTCAGGCGGATACTGTCGAGCTGATCCGCCGGCACCAGTACCAGGCCGGTACCACGCTGGATTTCAAAGGGGATGTTGTCGGCGCGCAGCGTATCGGTAACGGTCAGTGCATCCTGCTGGCTCAGATTGCCATAGACCGGAACCATGCTGGGCTTTAATGCCCATAGCAGCATGGCCGCGCCCAGCGTAATGACACCCGCCAGCGCCAGCAGAGACGTCAGGTGACGATACCAGGCACCACTGGCGATAAAGGCCTTGACCTGATCGCCGGGTGACAGCATGCGTGAGTCCGCGTTCCCCGCTGTATTCGTATTGGATTGATTCATTAAATTTATCGTCTGTTAATCTGTCTGGGAAATCAGAGCGGCATGTTCATTATGTCGTGGTATGCCGTCAGCAAGTTTTTCCGTACCTGGATCAAGGCCTCGAAGGCGATCGTGGCTTTCTGCTTCTCGACCATGACCTGCGCCAGATCCACGTCGGGATCCTCCATTTCAAAGCGTTCAGCCAGTTTTGCAGCCGCCTTCTGCCGCTCATTGACCTGTTTGATCGACTGCTTCAGCAGCAGGCCAAACTCGCCTCCGGTCTCGGCTGACTTGTGGTCGGACAGGGGGATGCTCGATTGCTGGGCCATTTCCCGCAGCTGGGTGAGCAGTTGACTGGTGTTGATTGCGTCCATTGCAAACCTCCCTTTGATTGGCTGCTGATATCAGGCGGCGGGCAGTTCGATCCCGCGTTCGCGCATTTTTGCAAGCTTGTAGCGCAGCGTGCGGGGGCTGATGCCCAGCTGTTCGGCGGCTTTCTTGCGGCTGCCGTTGCCGTTCTGCAAGGCTTTCAGGATCAGATCGAATTCATGCGACTTCATGTCGGTGGTGAGGTTGCTCTGCTCCATGCCGGGTACGATGGCGCCGGAGAGGTTGGACTGCAGGGTCGAGGTTGCCTCGAAATGCAGGTCTTCGGCGCGGATTTCGTAGCCGTTGCAGAGTACCAGAGCACGCTGGATGACATTGCCGAGTTCGCGGACGTTGCCCGGCCAGGGATATCCCTCGAGCAGTTCGCCGGCTTCTTCGGTCAGTGTGGGCTCGGCCTGTCCGACCATGGTATGCAAACGCACCATCTGCCTGGCCAGAGGCAGGATATCGGCAATGCGGTCGCGCAATGGTGCCAGGCGCATGGGGAAGACGTTCAGCCGGTAGTAGAGGTCTTCACGGAAGTTGCCCATGGAGACTTCTTCAGCCAGGCGGCGGTTGGTGGTTGCCAGCACGCGGACATCCAGGCTGATGGTCTTGCGACCGCCAAGACGCTCCACTTCGCGTTCCTGCAGGACACGCAGGAGCTTGGCTTGCAGGCCTAGATCCATTTCCGAGATCTCATCGAGCAGCAGTGTGCCACCCTGGGCCATTTCGAATTTGCCCGGGTTGGACTGAATGGCGCCGGTATAGGCGCCTTTTTCATGGCCGAACAGTACGGCTTCGAGCATGTTCTCGGGAATGGCTGCACAGTTGATGGCGACAAAGGGGTGGGCATGGCGCGGTGAATGCTTGTGGATATAGCGCGCCAGTACCTCCTTGCCGGTGCCACTTTCGCCGCTGATCAGTACCGAGACTTCATTGGCAGCCACCTTGCGGGCAAGCTTGAGCAGTTCCAGGGAGTAGGGGTCCTTGGCGATGATGTCATCGCTGGGGGGTTTGGGTTCGGTGTCGCGTGTTACCCGGGCGACCAGCTCCAGCAGGAACTCGGTATCGATGGGCTTGACCAGATAATCGGCAGCACCTTCCCGCATGGCACTGACAGCCCGCTCCACGGTGCCGAAATCGGTCATCAGTACAACCGGCAGCTCCGGCAGCATACTGTGCGTGAGTTGCAGCAGTTCCCGCCCGCTGACCGGGGTCATCGATTCTTCACAAAGCAGGAGATCGTAAGCCTGTTTTTCCAGCTGTCCGATGGCAGCCCCGCTGTCACTGATTGTATCGACCTGGTGCTGATACGAGGCCAATGTATCGGCGAGTGCTTTTACATAAAGCTTTTGTTCACCAACGATGAGTATCCGTCTTTGCGACATGTGTTACTGCTCCCTTAGTAATGAGCTTCCGCAATCCTGGCGGAAGGTGTTCTTTATTGAGTACCGTGTGGTTGTCCGGGTCTGGATTAGCATTCGGTCATGGATTCGTCCCGCTCCAGATGGTATTTGCGCATTTTCTCGACCAGTGTCGTGCGGCGGAGATTCAGCAGTTTGGCTGCTCTGGCGACGACACCATCCGAAATGGCCAGTGCCTGCTTGATGCAGTCCTGTTCGATCTCGCCGAGATGGTTTTTCAGGTCGAAGCCCCCCAGCGCCAGGTTGATCGACGGCACCTTGATCTCGTTGGGTGGGGAGGGGCTGGGTGTCTCTTCCGGTTCAATGTTCGATGCGCCGAGATAGCGGGGTGGCAGATCCAGCGGCATGACCTCCTTGCCAGGGTAGAGTATGCGCAGACGCTCGATCAGGTTGGCCAGCTCACGCACGTTGCCCGGCCAGCTGTAGGTCATCAACACTTCATAAGTGCTGCGGTGCAGTGAAAACTGGCCACGTTCATTGGCCAGCCTGCGAATCATGGATTCTGCCAGTGCCGGAATATCATCCTTGCGGGTGCGCAAGGGGGGCATCTCGATGGGGAATACGTTCAGACGGTAAAAAAGATCCTCACGGAACTTGCCGTCGGCAATTGCCTGCTCCAGATTATTGTGGGTTGCGGCAATGATGCGAACGTCGGCTACCTGAGACTTGTTGCTGCCAATACGCTCAAAGGTCTTTTCCTGCAGTACACGGAGTAATTTGACCTGCATGTTGAAATCCATGTCGCCGATTTCATCCAGAAACAGGGTGCCACCTTCTGCCATCTCGAAGCGACCGATACGGGCAGATATGGCACCGGTAAACGCCCCTTTTTCATGGCCAAAGAGTTCGCTTTCCAGCAGATCCCTGGGAATTGCGCCACAGTTGACTGGTACAAAGGGTTTGTCGGCGCGGTCCGAGAGTCGATGGATGCCGCGTGCCACCAGCTCCTTGCCGGTTCCCGATTCTCCCAGGATCAGCACGCTGGCTTCGGTGCCGGCCACCTTGCCGATCAGTGACTTGATATGGTTGATAGAGGCGCTGCTGCCTTCGAGTGATTGCAGGGTCTGCCGTTTGCGTCGTGACATGTTTCCGGTGCTGGAATGCAATCCGGCAGCTTCCAGTTCGGTACGCAGTTGCCGGTAGGTACATGCCAGCGGCAAGTGCGCGGTAAAGCCTTCCGGCAAGGGCAGGTCTGCGGCAGGTTGCCTGTCATTGCTGGTAAACAGTAATGATGGCTGCAATTGGCTGAGGAGTGGAACACGCTTGATGGTTTCACTGAAGCTCTGGTAGCTGTCGCATACCAGCACATAAGCGGAAAAGGATACCTGCTGGCTGAGAATGCTTCTGGCACCTTCGATATCCGTGACGCTTGGGGTAATTTCCAGGAACTCCATCATTGAAGCAATTTTTATATTGCTTTGACGATGCTCTCCTATTATCAATACGCTGTGTTGCGTCATAAGCGCCTGGCTCCTTGCACTGGCAGAGTAAATCCGTTTATTGGTATGTGATCCCGTTAACAGGGTGATTTATCACCGCTTGCCCTGCTGCGGAAAGGCGTTGCAGCGGAAGCAATCTGCCGTCTCCATGACCACGTGAGGAATAGTAGTTGGTATTGCCTGACAAGGGGAATGACAGGGTTCGCGTTTTCCCTGTCATCCGTCAATAAATCACCGCCGTCTGCACAAGACGGCTTTCAGACGCCGGCATGAGCGGCAGAGGTTTGCAGGCAAGTTCATGTTTTTTAAGAAAATTGCGCAGAGGAAGCTGAGATGTGGTGGCGTGATGGTGGCGGGGAAGCAATCCGGGGAATTACCCGGTTTTTGGTGTTGTAGAGAGGGTGGTGGTTTCAGCTGGTGGAGGCTGTGGATGAGGTTTCGTTCCCGGGTGGGGATGGAGGGGGGAGCGTAGTGCCGGGGAAGCAGAATAGCTACTCGTCAAGTCGTCAAAATGGGGTGATGATGCTGTTAGGGTGCTTGGGAATACATTTGTAGGCCAACCTGTTGCCGGGTTTGGCTGGAGGCTGATGCCTGCTTTTTCGCTGTCTTTGCCTTGCTGATGATTTGCAGCACGAGATTGTCCAGATCCATGATTCTGTCGATCTGCCCCCTAATCTGCTCCGTCAGGTCATGCTCTTCGGCGGCGGTCATGGCTGCCAGCAGATGAACGCGTCGCCGATCCAGGCTGGCGACTTCGTCCCAGGCTGCGTTGTCCGCCGCCTGGAACATGAGTTCCGAGGTTGATTCCAGTCCCGAGATGATGTCCCTGAATTTCATGCTGGCTCCTTTGTGGTTCAGGCGGAAAACTCCTTGCGAGTGCTTTCCGGGATGCTCTTCCAGCCGTCAAGCAGCTTGCCCAGCAGGTTTTTTACTTCGTCGAGCATTTCTCCATCATTCTTGAGGTTGGCCTGGAGCAATCTTGATTTCATGTATTCATACAGGTCATGGAGATTGACAGCGAGTTCGCCACCTTGCTCCATGTTCAGGGTGCGTCTGAGTTCTTCGACTATGGAGATGACTTCGCCGATGGTCTTGCCCTTGTTAAGCGTGTTGTTCATCTCCATATGGGACTTCGCAAGATTGATCTTGGTAATTGCACCGCTGAAAAGCATTTCCACCAGCTTGTGCTGATCGGCGTTTTCGATGCTGCTTTCCGCTCCGATGGAATGGTAGGCAGCGGCGCCATTGATGTTTTGGGATAACATGATCTAATCCTTTAGTTTCTAGAGTTGTTGGTCAATGAGCCAAGTTGCTGAGCCAGTGACGTGCTGGTATTGCTCACTGAGCCCAGCAACGCGTCCAGTTCCGAATAGGTCTTCATGTAGCGGGCTCTCAGCGCGGTCATGCGCAGTTCCAGACGGTCGGTTTGCCGGTTGTAGGTGTCGATTCTGTCGTAATAGCTGTCTTTGCGACCGTCGATCAGGCCATCGGAGCTGGTCAGATCCTTGAGAGAGGATTTGAGCTGGGCGCTGAAGCCTTCATCTGCGGTAAAAAAATTGTAGAGTCCAAAGAAGTTGGAGTCGATGGCATCTTCGAACTTGCTCTGGTCGATGCTCAATGTGCCTTCCTTGTCGAATGTCAGGCCAAACTCGAATACCGAACTGTTTTTACCTTCGGTACTTTCATACTCACCAAAGAACTTGTTGCGTATGGCAGATTCGATGGAGAGCGAAAGGCCTTCACCCTTGAGCTTGCCACTGTCCAGGCGCTCCATGGTGTGCTGCAGGTTGTTGTAGGCATCGGCAAAGGCCTGCATGCTGTCGAGCATGGCCTCCTTGTCTGCGGCGGTTGAAAGCTCGGTGGTTCCAATGGATTTCAATTCGAGCTTGATACCCGGGATGACATCGGTCAGCGTATTGCTGGAAGGATGAATCTCGATGCCATCCACATGAATCGTTGCATCCGTCGCCGGAGAAATTTCATCCCAGGAGCCGTCTGCCGATAGGGCATTGGTTGTGCCGGATTTCTGCGCCGACAGTACGAATTTGTAGCCATCATCGACCTGAATGATCGATGCGGTCAGACCCTTGTTGGCCGGAGAACGATTGATGGCATTCTTGAGATCCGTCAGGCTGTCCTTGCCAGGGTCGAGTGTGATGTCAAAGCCTTCACCACCTACTTCATAGTGATAGGTGCCAGCGCCAACCGAGTCCTTGCTTGTAGCGTAGGTCTGCTGGGAAGCAAGCCGGTGGGTGGTTGCCAGTTTTTCCACCTCGATCTGGTGATTCTCGTTGGTATCCAGTGTTGTCACGGTAGCGTCCAGCACCGAATCATCGCTGGAGTTGACGGTAAATTTTGCCAGCGTGCCGGGTTTTTGCAAATCGGCAGCCGCAGACTCCAGTTTATAGATAGCGCTCTTCAAATCACCCAGGGCACTGATTCGTGATTGTGTTTCCGAGGTTTTGGCTTCCAGTTTCTTGATGGGGCGTCGCTCGATATCCATCAATCCTGAAACAATGGATTGAACATCGATACTTGAACCTGAGATTTCCGCCATTTTATTGACCTCGATAACTGTTATTCATGTGGAGCAATAAATGCGCCAGTCTGTTGGTCACTTAAAAGAAACCGGGGACAAGCCCCGGATAATGTGACCTGTTGTTATTTTTATCAGTCGTTCCATATTGTTATTATTGAAGCTCCTCCTGATCATTGGAGCCTTTTACTGCAAGTGACTCCCCCGCAATACTTCAGGCCGGGGAGTCAATGCGTTTAGCCCAGGAGTCGCAGTACGCCCTGAGGCAACTGGTTGGCCTGAGCCACCATGGCAACACCGGCCTGCTGCAGTACCTGCGTTCTGGCCAGCTCTGCAGTTGTTTCTGCGTAGTCGGTATCCATGATGCGTGAACGAGCCGCCTGCAGACCTTCCTTGTAGCTGTTGATGTTGCTGATGACGGATTCAAAACGATTCTGGACCGCACCCATTTGTGACCGGGCATTGATGACGCTACCAATGTCAGCGTCCATACCGGTGCTGGAACCACTGGCTGTATCGAGTACTGCTTCGGCATCAGACTGGGAAGAGATGCTGATGGTACCGCTATAGGCGTTGAGGGTGGTCAGGTCGGAAGTTGTAATGGAGATCTTCTCTCCGCTGTTGGCACCCACCTGAATGTCTACAGTGCTGGAGCCTGCAAAGAGTTTGTTGCCGTTGAATTCGGTGTCATCAACAATACGCTTTACTTCGGAAGTGAGTTCATCGACTTCAGTTTGCAGATAGCCTCGTTCGGTGTCTCCGAGAGTACCATTTGATGATTGAACCGCCAGTTCACGGATTCGCTGCAGGTTGTTGGTAATCTGGCCCAGTGCAGATTCCGCAGTTTGTGCCAGCGAGATACCGTCATTCGAGTTTCGTGCTGCGACATCAAGGCCGCGAATCTTGGAGGTGATGCCTTCCGCGACGGCCAGGCCGGCAGCATCGTCCTTGGCGCTGTTGATGCGCAAGCCGGAAGACAGTCTTTGAATGGCGTTACCCATGGCGCCCTGAGACTTGTTGAGGTTACGCTGGGCATTCAGCGAAAACATATTGGTATTTATAGTTTGAGGCATTATTCTAGTTCCCTTTAACTGATGTATTATTCAGACCACGAAAGTGTTGACTGGAGACACTTGTACGTGGGGTCAAAAAGGTTATCGACGAAAGGCAGGTTTGCATTAGCGCCATTCATCGATATTTTCCACTCCCGGGATGGAAGCACATGCTTTCGGGATGAAGGGGAGGGGAAGTATTCGCGCTGCAGGTTTATTGTGAATGCAGGTCACAGTTCCTTCTCCGGGAAGTGTTGTCATTGCGAAGGGGCAAGTCATTTTTTTCGGTAGTGAAAGGCGGCAACACAAACCTAGGAGCCTGTC
>CAYTPO010000173.1:0-8905 GCA_964439815.1 uncultured Thiotrichales bacterium | reverse complement strand
CAGCTACTGCTTATGTGAACTACTCGCTGAGTAGTTACAAGAATTTTAGAATCAAGTTTAGTAATGAGGAACACGTAATGAGTTCTGGAAATATCGTCGAAATCATCGGCGCGGTCGTGGATGTCGAATTCCCGCGAACCGAAGTACCCAAAGTTTATGACGCGCTGAAAGTAGGCGATGTCGATCTGACTCTCGAAGTCCAACAACAGCTGGGCGACGGTGTTGTCAGAACCATCGCCATGGGCAGCACGGATGGTGTGCGCCGTGGTTTGAGCGTGGAAAGCACGGGCG
Source organism: uncultured Thiotrichales bacterium (assembly GCA_964439815.1). Lineage (GTDB taxonomy): Bacteria > Pseudomonadota > Gammaproteobacteria > UWMA-0217 > UWMA-0217 > JALSHZ01. The sequence goes on along the minus strand of CAYTPO010000173.1, from coordinate 8,614 downwards.
CCCCCATTGCCGTACCGGTTGGTCAAGGTACGCTGGGCCGCGTCATGGACGTGCTGGGTCGGCCGGTTGATGAAGCGGGCCCCGTCGATTTCGAGAAGTTGATGCCCATCCACCGCAATCCGCCAGCCTATGACGAGCAGGCTGCCAGTGTCGAACTGCTGGAAACGGGTATCAAGGTCATCGATCTGATCATGCCGATCGCCAAGGGTGGCAAGATTGGTCTGTTTGGTGGTGCGGGTGTGGGCAAGACCGTTACGCTGATGGAGCTGATCAACAATATCGCGGTGCAGCAGGAAGGTTTGTCGGTCTTTGCCGGTGTTGGCGAGCGGACTCGTGAAGGTAACGACTTCTATCATGAAATGTCGGAAGCCGGCGTTCTCGACAAGGTTGCGCTGGTTTACGGTCAGATGAATGAGCCTCCGGGAAACAGGCTGCGGGTTGCCTTGACTGGTTTGACGATGGCGGAATACTTCCGCGACGAAGGTCGGGATGTACTGATGTTCATCGATAACATCTACCGTTACACGCTGGCGGGTACCGAAGTATCGGCCTTGCTGGGACGGATGCCTTCTGCAGTAGGCTATCAGCCTACCCTGGCAGAGGAAATGGGTGCCCTGCAGGAGCGGATCACCTCCACCAAGACGGGCTCGATCACGTCGTTCCAGGCGGTCTATGTACCGGCGGATGACTTGACCGACCCCTCCCCGGCTACAACCTTTGCCCACCTCGATGCGACGTTGGTATTGTCTCGCCAGATTGCCGAGCTGGGTATCTACCCGGCGGTCGATCCGCTGGATTCCACATCCCGCCAGCTCGATCCACAGGTGGTTGGTGAAGAGCACTACAACGTGGCTCGCGCCGTTCAGAATACGCTGCAGCGCTATAAGGAGCTGAAGGACATCATCGCCATCCTCGGTATGGACGAGCTGTCCGAGGATGACAAGCTGGTGGTTGCCCGTGCCCGGAAGATTCAGCGCTATCTGTCACAGCCATTCTTTGTTGCGGAAGTGTTTACCGGTGCGCCAGGCAAGTACGTGACGCTCAAGGATACCATTGCGGGCTTCAAATCCATTGTGGATGGTGAATATGATGATTTGCCAGAGCAGGCGTTCTATATGGTTGGCTCCATCGACGAGGTTGTTGAAAAAGCCAAATCAATGTCGTGAAAATAGAGGCCGTTTAGTATGGCAATGACTATGCATGTGGATGTTGTAAGTGCGGAGGGCGAGATTTTCTCCGGCACAGCGGAAGAGGTTTTTGTCCCTGCGGAGATGGGCGAGATTGGCGTCATGCCCCGCCACTCCCCGCTGATCAGCCGTTTGAAGCCCGGTGAAGTCCGAGTCAAGTCGCCGGGTGAAAGCGAGATGATCTCCATTTTCGTCAGCGGAGGTATGGTCGAGATTCAGCCTCATGTCGTCACCGTTCTTGCTGATACCGGGATCAGGGCACAGGATATCGATGAGGCCAAGGCGCTGGAAGCCAAGGGGCGTGCGGAAGAGTCGATGAAGGATCAGGAAGATACGATCGAGTTTGCCAAGGCCAAGTCCGAATTGCTGGAGGCAATGGCACAACTGGAATTACTGGAAAAACTCCGCAAGCGTGCGCGATAGAGCACAAATTGTCGCTCAGGTTCGGCAATTGTGTGAACCACTTGGAAAAGGCAGCGAATCGCTGCCTTTTTTTTTGCCTGTTCAAGATACAATTTCTTGTCACCGGGACTCTCAGGCCAGTTTGCAAGCTAGGAGCCTGTTGGACTTAACCGTTTGAAGCGAAATTCACTGGGGGTGAATTAAGTCAGTTTATCGTGTGAGGAGAATAGCAGCGCTATTTGACGAACAGGATAAGCTGAGTTAATTGTCATCCAGAGATTTGCACCCCAAGGGCACTTCCTGCGGGTGCAGCCAAACAGCGTTAAGTCCGACAGGCTCCTGGTCAGGTATCTACCCAGCGAGTAGTTACGCGATTTGAAGCATGGCCGGTACGACAGGCTCCAGGCCATCAGTCGTACGATTCATCCGGATTTCTGACAGGGAATAGCGGGTAGGAATGGCAGCCGAATCGGGTTTGCCATTAAACTTCTCGCTGATTCAGCGGTCATTATGGTATTACGCTGTTTATGTTTAACCTCCAAATCTCTTGAGTAGGCCTAATATGGATCTGGCAGTCATCATTCTTGCTGCGGGCAAAGGAACGCGAATGCGATCAAACTTGCCCAAGGTGCTTCACAAGCTCGCCGGCAAACCCCTTGTTCAACATGTTATCGATACCGCCAGGACACTTGAGCCCCGGGAGCTTGTCGTTGTGGGGGGGCATGGTGCCGAGCATTTGCGCGAGGCAATTACCGACGAAGACATCGCTTGGGTATTGCAGACCGAACAGCTTGGCACAGGTCATGCAGTGCAGGTTGCATTGCCCGAGGTTACCGCCGCCAAGGTGCTTATTCTCTATGGAGATGTACCGCTGATTACTGCGGATACATTGCATAAACTGGTTGCCGGCGTGGCGCCGGGCCGAATGTCCTTGCTCTCTGTCAATCTGGCTGATCCAACGGGTTACGGGCGGATTGTGCGAGGGGTGGATGGCAGCGTGCGCAAAATCGTTGAGCACAAGGATGCCTCGGCCGAGGAGTTGACGTTGTCTGAAGGCAACACCGGCATTCTGTGCGCCACACGCGAGGATCTCGCATCCTATCTGGACAACCTTGGTAATGACAATGCGCAGGGAGAATACTACCTCACCGACTGCATCGAACGCTGTGTCGAGACGGGTGGTGTGGTTGAAGGGATGCTGGCTGCGAGCGAGAGCGAAGTCAGTGGCGTCAACAACAAGCTGCAACTGAACGAACTGGAGAGGGTATACCAGGATCAGGCAGCGGCCTCACTGATGGAGCGCGGGGCGACTTTGGCGGATCGGAGTCGTTTTGATATCAGGGGTGAAATCACCAAGCTGGGTAACGATGTCTTCATCGATGCCAACTGTCTTTTTGAAGGGCGTGTCTCTCTGGGAGAGGGGGTTTCCATCGGTCCTAACTGCATCATCACCAATTCGACCATTGGTGATAACGTCACCATTCTGGCCAATTCCATCATTGAAAACTCTATCGTTGATGCGGGTTGCAATATCGGACCTTTTGCCCGGTTGCGGCCCGATACACACCTCATGGCCGGAGCCAAGGTGGGCAATTTTGTCGAAACCAAGAAGTCTACGGTGGGTGAAGGCAGCAAGGTCAACCATCTAAGTTATGTGGGTGATTCCGTTATCGGATCAAAGGTGAATATCGGTGCGGGTACCATTACCTGCAATTACGATGGTGCCAATAAACACCTCACGGAGATTGGGGATAATGCCTTCATCGGCTCGAACACGGCCCTGGTTGCCCCGGTAAAGATCAACGAGGGCGCAACGATTGGTGCCGGTTCGACGATCACCCGTGAAGCGCCAAGAGATACACTGACAATCACCAGGGCAAAACAGATCAACATTACAAGCTGGAAACGGCCAACAAAGGGAGAAAAATAGGATGTGTGGCATAGTTGGGGGCGTAGCGCAAAGGGATGTCTATCCCATTCTGATCGAAGGACTCAAGCGGCTGGAATACCGTGGATACGATTCTGCTGGTCTGGCGGTGGTGACGCACGACAACGCCATTACCCGGCATCGCCGCCTGGGCAAGGTGGCTGAGCTGGAAGCCGCCATCACAGCCCAGCCGCTTCCCGGTGGTGCGGGCATTGCTCATACACGCTGGGCGACGCATGGCATTCCCTCCGAGAACAATGCTCACCCGCATATCTGTAATGATACGATTGCGGTCGTTCACAACGGGATCATCGAGAACTTCGAGGAGCTGCGAGTTGAGCAGAAGGCACAGGGGTATGTCTTCACGTCAGAAACGGATACCGAAGTCATCGTCCACCAGATCACCCGATACTACAATGAATCCAAGGATCTGCTCGATGCGGTCGCCAAGGCAATCCGGGATCTGAAAGGCGCCTATGCGCTGGGAGTCATCTGCAAGGATGATCCTGAAAGCCTCGTGATTGCGCGCGAGGGTAGCCCGCTCGTTATTGGTCTGGGTATTGCTGAAAATTTCATCGCCTCTGATGTACAGGCGCTGCTGCCTGTCACCCACCGTTTTATCTACCTGGAAAATGGTGATATCGGCAGAATCACCCGTATCGCAATCGACCTCTTCAATGCCGATCTCCAGCCTGTCGAGCGTGAAGTCAAGACCTCGGTGCAAAATGACAGCAGTGTTGAACGGGGTGAATTCAAGCACTACATGCTGAAGGAAATCTATGAGCAGCCCAAGGCTGTCAGCGAAACACTGCAGGGCAGGGTGACGGGAGATTCCGTGCTGGAGCATATTTTCGGCAACAACGCCCCAGAGCTGTTCAAGCAGGTAAAGAATATCCAGATTGTTGCTTGTGGCACCAGCTACCATGCGGGCCTGTGCGCCAAATACTGGTTTGAATCCTATACCGGAATCAGCTGCAACATCGAAGTCGCCAGTGAGTTCAGATACCGCAATCCGGTGGTTCCCGAGAACTGCCTGTTCGTGACCATCTCGCAATCCGGCGAAACAGCCGATACGCTGGCGGCACTGATGCAGGCCAAGGAGCGTGGCTATCTCGCCAGTCTTTCTGTTTGCAACGTGCCCGAAAGCTCACTGGTTCGTGAATCCGATCTGATGTTGATGACCCATGCCGGTCCGGAGATTGGTGTTGCTTCAACCAAGGCGTTCACCACACAGCTGGTGGCACTGATGCTGTTGGTCGTCTCACTGGGCAAGAACCATGAGTTGACCGCCGAAATGGAAGGGGAGATTGTCACCGCGCTCAATAGCCTGCCGGGCTTCATTGAGCTGGCACTGAACCGGGATCGCGAAATCGAAGAGCTGTGCAACGAATTTCTCGACAAGAACCATGCCCTGTTTCTGGGTCGAGGCGTTGAATACCCCATTGCAATGGAAGGTGCGCTCAAACTGAAGGAAATCTCCTATATACATGCCGAAGCCTATCCGGCAGGAGAATTGAAGCACGGCCCGCTGGCGCTGGTCGACGAAAACATGCCGGTTGTGACCATTGCACCCAGCAATGACTTGCTGGAAAAACTCCGTTCCAACCTCGAAGAGGTCAGAGCGAGGGGCGGTCAATTGTATGTTTTTGCCGAAGATGTCAGCAATTTTGATTCAGACTCGGAAAATATCAAGGTTGTGGAAATCGAATCTGTTCCCGATGTGGTGGCACCCATCGTCAATGTGGTCTACCTGCAGCTGCTTTCGTATCACACCGCCGTACTGAAGGGTACCGATGTCGATCAGCCGCGGAACCTCGCGAAATCCGTAACGGTTGAATAGAGCGGCAGCCCGGGTATTACTCGTCGCAAACCCCATTGTCCAACCCGCGGGGGATAGTGTTTACTATTGCAACGATTGATAAAGTAGCACCGCATCCCCCATCATGCCGGATGGACCGGCATCCAGACCACAAGGATGTGAGCGTCAAGGTTTGGGGGGAGTACGCTTACCATTGCAACGATTAGTATTTCATTATTTGATGAGATACTCGGGTGGGCTTGTATCTATCATATGATCGCATTTTCGTGTGATTTTTGGTTCCAGCAGAACCTGTTGACGAAGCATAACGCTTTTTTCAATTTATTGATTATCGCGTCTCCTTCTTCGCGAAAATCGAAGTGTCTGGAAAAAACGCATACCATGCAAACCAGTAGGTAATGACGCTGGGTATTTCGTTGCCATCCTGGTCGAGTACTCTTGCGTAGTTATCTCGCTCATGCCATTCGATGGTAAGTTTTTCTCCCGCAAATTCGTCATCGATTCTGGAATTACCGACGGCTTTCAATTCGGTAAATGGGTAGGCTCGTTGCTTCCCGTTGTAACGGAGCCCCAGCACCAGCTCCTTTTTTTCATATTGACTACTCTCATGGGCCAGATCAAACATGACGGATTGATTCTGGCTGTAGGCAAGATAGGGGTTTTTCGAATAGTCTCGCGAATAACCCGTGTCACGGGAAAGTACCAGGGTATTGGGGTAGCGGCTCTTCCAGTCACTCCAGGTCGTATGGGCGGCGGGGATCATTTCCAGAGATTGCCCGCGATAATCACCGGAAATCGATTGACCGAGAACCTGGGACCAGAGAGATTCGGTTTCCACGTCATATAGCAGCACATCGTTGTTGAAAAGCAGCCCGGAAACGCCAAAATACATCCGACTAGAGGCTCCGGGTGTCGCAAAAACAATGCCGCTATTGCATAGTGGGCAATAGGTGACAACGATATTCCTGCCCCCAATCGTATCATTGACAATCTCGTGCCAGTTGAGGATTTTCGTTGGGTAGGCTTTTGTGGTGCCATTGCGGTACACACCGATCACCCTGTCATCCGGTTCAAGGAATCCGGCCTGTTCTGCGGTAATGAGTCTGGGCTTGGTAATGGCGGGTATGCCGTCTCTCGGGACACCGCCACTGATGATCTTGTCTGCACTGACAATGCTGTTGGAAAGATTGAAACCATTCTTGATAATGGTTTGTTGGGTCAGACCGTGTTCGGGGAAAAGATATATCAGGAGGGCAATACCCGTCAGGAATATTGAACGAACTATGCGGTAATTGTCTGCAGGATTCATGAGCCACCTAAAGGCTGTGTGAGAAAATGAAGCTTCCCCATACAGGGCTGCTGGCGTTGGTATCTTCGATAACGCGTGATCGGGCGCGAACGACAAAACTTATGCCCCACCCGTCAATACGTTTGTGTGTGATTCCAAGCCATCCTTCGCTGATCAGGTGGTTCAGTTCCCTGCTGTTGAAGGTGACGGCAGAGTGTCTGAATTGGCCCTGAAGAATGGCATTGTACAGCTGGTATTTTGTGCTGACGCCGCCCCATAGAAACAATTCCGAGGTATTCCTTGCCAAAGGTGCCGAAGAATCGGTACTGCCCAGGCTGATATAGTCGGATTGATGCGGTGTAAAGGCCCACCAGGAAGAATTGATTTTTCCCCAACGAAATTTCAACGATCCTGCAATATCTGTTGAATATCCAATGCCACCCTCGATACCGCTGAGAAAATCCAGTCCCATTTTTCCCGAACGCATGGAGAGCAGTGTTTTTTGCACCCCTGCGGAATAATGAAAGGTGGGTTCTCCGCCATTGGATATCTGGTTGTCCCACCCTTTGGGGGCACTGCTTCCTACCATCGAATGTAGGGCGCTTTGAAGCCATTTACCCGTTGGCAGTCCCAGAAAACCTACTGACAGAGCAGACTGGTACAACAGGCCCGAGTGGGGAAAAATGGATTGTCGGCTATAGGCCAGAAACAGGAGATTCGCATAAGGGTGGTCATCCGCTACAGGCTGCTTCTGATTGATGTTCTTTGGCGTAAACAGGGTGGTGCCAATCTCCACGGAATGTTTTTTCAGTGCTGCCGGTTTCTCATGGAGCGTCGTCATGCCGGCCAGCCGATCAATGGTGGCCAACCAGCCGTGTATTGAAAACCAGTAATCCCTGGTTTTGGCACCACTTAGCGTCAGCGCAAACCCTCCAGTATAGTCGCGATCCTTGTTGTTATTGATAAACAAGTCATTATCCATATAGAGCTGCCATCCCGAATATTCCGGTTCATTGGATTGATTTGGTGAAGCATCCTCCATGATGGGAGTGTGTTCGGCATGGGTTGTTTGCAGCCCGATCAGCCATGGAAGAATCACAATGGCAAACGGGGACAGTTTTCTCCGATATTTCTTTGTCACCGTTGATTCTCCCTTGATAGCAATTGCTTAGTAACCAAATTTGATGGAGTGCTTGATAATTAACGCGCCGCAAGCCTGTTTGGATGAGTATTCGTTGATCACGATGTATGGCTGAAGGGCGCTTCGCTCAGACGTTTCAACGATCGGTGGCATGAGTATTGTGAATATCCGCACCGGGCTCGGAAGTGGCACCATTGTTGCCGTTTCGGACGGATAAATGGAGTCGAAATTACAGAATTGGGAAGCGTATTGGGTGTCAGGGCGGAAAGGTTGGCTGTAGTTTGCATCGGTGATGGCCGGTCTGCCGTAGGGATAGTTGGGTTGTAGCCCTATGCAATAGCCATAAAACAAGCCGGGAGAAATCAATAATGCCTAATGTAGTCAGGATAGATGGTCGTACAGTTCGGGTGGAGCTTACCGCAGCTGCCAGGGCATCACTCCAGAAACGGACTACGCCCTTGCTGGCGGAAATGGAGCTCTATTTCAGCTGTCTGGTGCGAATGAAGGTGCGGTTCCATGAGCATGCAGCGTCTGATGATCATGTTATTGCAGCAGAAAACCTCGCTGTCAGGTTCCGTCCGGTAATGACCAAAGCCTGCCATATCTCGGATTTTGACGATGAGCCTCCCGTTACTGAATTCCCAATAAGAAATCCGGCTGCCTTTGTACCGCACTGGCTGCGAATCGATTTCAGGCATGGGTGCTGGTCGGGCGAATTTGGTTACCGCAGGAATGCGGCGAAACATGCAGCGTAGCCTTTTCTACCCTCTGCTGATGATTAATCCCGCCTTATTCATGGTGGATCGCGGATCCTGGCGCTGGACTGGTGCGTCTGGGCGCCGCTCTGGAG
>CAYTPO010000172.1:0-3522 GCA_964439815.1 uncultured Thiotrichales bacterium | reverse complement strand
CGCCCGATTCACCTTTACGCTGCCCATAGCCGGATAACGGCTGGTCTTTGTAAGAACTCAGCTCACCCCCCCATTTGAAACCTTGGGTTCAGGTTAAAGGGCTTGGCAACTGCTCAGTGAACCATTCCGAAGTTGCTCGGTTTTGGAGCGCCGACTTGCAGTCGGCAAGGCCGAGTACAACTCGGCGATCCGGGGGGGAATTCGAAAACCGTGGTCTACCCCTGCAGACTCACATTCATTGCCTTGAATTGGTTCCTCAGGGATGAGCTGAATGGCTGCCAATAGCAAACGTCTGCACTCCTTTGCCCAATCTTACTCAAGTTGTAGCACTCCAGAGCGGCGCCAGTTGATGCAGCAGCAGGGCTGCACCTTCCCCCCCCATTTGAAACCTTGGGTTCAGGTTAAAGGGCTTGGCAACTGCTCAGTGAACCATTACGAAGTTGCTCGGTTTTGGAGCGCCGACTTGCAGTCGGCAAGGCCGAGTGCAACTCGGCGATCCGGGGGGAATTCGAAAACCGTGGTTTACCCCTGCAGACTCACATTCATTGCCTTGAATTGGTTCCTCGGGGATAAGCTGAATGGCTGCCAATAGCAAACGTCTGCACTCGTAGGCTGGGCAAAGGATCACCCCAACCCGTGCTTCTTGATCTTGTACCAGAGCGAGCGTTCACTGATTTCCAGCGCTCTTGCCGCCTTTGCCTTGCTGTTGCCGTTCCGTGCCAATGCTTCGGCGATCAGCGTTGACTCCAATGCATCCAGCTGGGGTTGCAATGCTTCGATCTCGGCAACCTGTGGCGCCTTGTTATCATCTGATTCGGCAACCACTGCCTTGCTGCAATCAGCGCCCGGCAGATCCCGCGGATCGATGCGCCCCTGATTGCTCAGCACCAGCGCCCGCTCCATGATATTTTCCAGTTCGCGGACATTGCCCGGCCAGCCATAGTTCTTCAGCTGGCTTTCGGCCTCTACGGGCAGATGGGGCACCGGCTGTGCAAGTTTGGCGGCCTTGTCCACCAGGAAATGGCGGGCCAGCAGCAGAATGTCATCGTCCCGCTCGCGCAGCGGTGGCAAATCCAGATTGAAGACATTGAGGCGATAGTAGAGGTCTTCGCGCAACTGCTTGTCAGCTACCGCCTTGAGTGGATCCCGGTTGGTCGCGGCAATCAGGCGGAAGTCGATATCAATGGTTCGGTTGCTGCCCAGGCGCTCAATGGCACTCTCCTGCAATACCCGCAGCAATTTGGTCTGCAGCTCCATCGGCATTTCGGTAATTTCATCGAGGAACAGCGTGCCGCCATCGGCCAGCTCGAACTTGCCGGTCCGGTCTTTTGCCGCCCCGGTAAACGCACCGCGAACATAGCCGAACAATTCACTTTCCAGCATTTCGGCGGGAATGGCTGCGCAGTTGATGGGGACAAACAGCCCCTCCCGCTCCGAGGCGCGGTGAACGGCCCGGGCAGCCAACTCCTTGCCGGTGCCGGTCTCTCCGCTGATCAGGACCGAGGCGTGGGTTGGGGCGACGCGTTCGATGGCTTCATAGACGGCCTGCATGGCGGAGCTGTTGCCAATGAAATCATACCAGCCTGCTTCGAGTTGCTGACGCAGATAGCGATTCTGGGAGCGGATCTGGCTGAGTTCCAGTGCGCGACTCACTGCAAGCTCTACCGCCTTGTTTTCAAACGGCCGGATAATGAAATCGCAGGCACCTTCCTTCATGGCATCGACAGCGGTCTCCACCGTGCCATAGGCGGTGATCAGGATCACCGGCATCTCCATTCCTTCTGCCCGAAGATGCCGCAGCAGTGTCAGCCCATCCATTTCCGGCATCCGCAGGTCGGTCAGGACCAGATCGGCTGGCTGCTCCTGCAATCGCTCCAGCGCTTCACGGCCATTGCCGGCGCAGGTCACGGTATGGCCCATGCTCTTGAGAATGATCTCCAGTATCCGTTGCATCGGGGCTTCATCGTCGACCACCAGAATGTGTTTTTGGCTCATGCAGTGCTTTTCCTCTCTATCTGTTCTTTTTGCGCGTTCGTGCCAACGGCAGCACTACGGTAAATCTTGCGCCACCCAGGTCATGGCCTTGCGCAGCGGCAATGCTCCCGCCATGCTGGGAGATGATCTGCTGCACGATACTCAACCCCAAGCCGAAGCCACCATCCCGTTGGCTGAAGAATGGCTCGAAGACCTTTTCCCTGATTTCCTCGGCAATGCCCGGCCCGGAGTCCTCGATACCGACATGGAGTTCAGCGTCATGCTGTTCACAGTCAATACGTATCCTGCCACCCTCCGGTACAATCTGAATGGCGTTGAGCAGCAGGTTGAGGAACGCCTGCTGAAGCTGGCCGGCGTCTCCCGACAACATTGCGGGACAGGCGCCAAGCTCGCAATCGATCACCACATGTCGGCAATCGGCCTTTGAGCGCAGCAGCGCCACGCAGTCGAGTACCGTTCGCTTGAGATCCATATCGACAAAGACCGGCGCTCGCGGTCTGCCGCTTTCCAGCAGCAGCGTAACCAGTCGATTGAGGCGCTCACTTTCACTGAGAATGAACGCCACCATCTCCTGCCCTTCCCGCGACAGCCCCTGCTCCGATGCGAGCAACTGGCTCGATGACCGCAGAATACCCAGTGGTGTGCGCACTTCATGCGCCAGTGTCGCTGCCAGCTCCCCTACGGCAGCCAGCTTGCTGGCATGGATCAGCTGCTGACGGGAGCGCTGCAGGCGTTTGGCCATCGAGGTCATCGCTGCATTCAACTCCTGTACTTCGGCCACACCCTGCAGCGGAGGCGGTCTGACAGAGACGTCATCATCGATATGATTGGAGTAATCGGCCAGGCGAACGATGGGCGCTGCAATCCAACTGCCCATTCTGGATGCCAGGAAGACCGCCACCAGCACCGTTACCAGCAGCACCAGCAGCAGCATCCACAACAGATGGCGCACCGGAGCGAATGCCGTGTCCATCGACTCGGCCACGACAACCCGCCAACCAAAGCCCTTGAAGTGCTGAAAACCGGGTGAACCGGCATAACCGACCAGCAGGCCATCATCACTGGTAACCGATGATGGAATCTCGAAAGTCCCCATTGCTCCGATAATCAATGCCTTGCGGCGCTCATCCGCCGACAGGGGGGTAATCCCGACATGGGCCGATACCCGGTTCAGTACTAGCATCTCCTTGTCATATCGTGCCTCACCCGATCCATTCGAGTGGCCGATGCGCCGGCTGTCCCGATCGAGCAGCAACGAGAAACGGAAGGCATCGGCCTCCCCTTCGGCCGTTACCCGATCGAGGATCGATTCGATTTCCCGCCAGTTGAGTAGCGCATAGAGACTACCCAGTACCGTGGTCTCGAAGCCGCTCTGGATCGTCGTTCGCAACGGTAACACCGCAGTGCCTTCCACACCGCCGTATCGCAGGGGCAGTACCTCGACCCAGGTGCCATCCAGCAGAACCTTTTCCAGTGGCGCTTCGGAAGCGGAAATCTCACTGCCTATGTGCGCAATGTCGCTGGATG
>CAYTPO010000171.1:0-14443 GCA_964439815.1 uncultured Thiotrichales bacterium | reverse complement strand
GCCCTGGCTTGTTCTAGCACGCCCGCGCTTGCGCTTCACTCAAGTTGTAGCGATTGCTACAAATTTCGCTCCAGCGCGGCGCCCAGACGCACCAGTCCAGCGCCAGGATCCGCGTTCCACCATGAATAAGGCGGGTTTATTGGTAGGGCGCCTCGCCTTTACTTTGCATGAGGCATGCTCGACGGTATATCTGGAAAACCTTCCAGAAGAATCATATTATCCCTATGGTTTCGATAAGATAGAAAAATATATTCATTCCAGTAATTTTTACTCAGTCCGTATTTCATCAATTCCTTGTAGGAGTCTTCAATATTGTCAATCCTGGTTTTACCCAAATTTCGTTCAAAATATTTTAGCCAATCATTTTCAACATTTGGAATAAATGAGCGATTGTCCCCGAGTTTCCCCAGAATGTAGGGTGTTGTAAAAATTACGGAATAGCTGAATAAATCAAATAATGGTGGAAGAATTCTGGCAAACCAAATCTCGCCTTCCAACCCCATATAGCCACTGGCGCAAACGGCCTTTATTTTTCTATTTGTCAATAATTCGCGGAAATGAATATATTTTCCCGATACTCCTTCGTGTTTATATATTCCCATGTAAGAGTTTTGCATTTCTTCGAATACTTCAATCTGCCCATGATCAACATTGAGATGCTTGCACAAATCTGTTGCCACAGTGCAGAAGGTCTCCTTTTTCGCACCATGGGAGCAGAGATCGAATGCCCCCCAGCATGTGAAGTATGAGGCTGTTAGTGGGCTCATTGGAGGGCCTGATGGCATATACTCCTCTGATGCGGCTGCATATATATCTGCTAGCTTATCCAGTATTGGTAATTCAGCGATTTGTTCAATTAAAACAGATAAATGATTTTGGCTGTAAACATAAAGCGCGTAAAGCGGATCTAGCTCACTCAATCTCTCCTCTGATATTATGCTCTTTTGGTATTCCTCCGATCTTAACTTTCCTTCTTTCCAATCGCCTAAATTGGTAACTTTTCTTCGTAATTGTTGTTGGGCTGAATTAATCACTTTTCTTGCTAAAGGGCCTCTGCCTTTATTGCCTTTTTTATTTATTCTGTTTTTCATTTTCTCACCTGCTAATGGGTAAACAGATTGAAATCGCCGAACTTGAAACTTGCAAATAGATCATGGGATTCGATGATCTGCAAACAACCTCTGAGTAAGTTTGTCCCTCTTCAGCTACTTGTGTGAACCCAGCATGGGCGTAAACTTGTGGGGTGAAAGTCCCCTGGAGGAGAACCTGCCTCATCGCTTCGATAGCGATGAGTATAACTGCTAGCTGACGGCAACTGCAAATCCGCGAGGAGATGAGGGGAGGGGAGGAAAGATATATTGCTCCTGCAATAACTGCACCGGGCATGGCGGCGTTTCCGGCAGAACAAAGGGGCCACAGGTATCGATGGCATCACGCTGGATGCTTATCCCAAGTGGGTGCAAGCCCATTGGCAAAACGTCAAACGTGGTCTGGAGCGCGGCTATTAACCCCCGCAACCAGTCAGGCGCACGAAAATCCCAAACCCAATGGCGGTGTCCACCTTGCAGGAGTTCCTTGCATCAATGACCGGCTGATCCAGCAAGCTATCACCCAATGCCAGCAACCCCTCATTGATCAATCCAGGCTGGAGCAAGTATCTGTTCTCTCAGGTGAAACATGCCCCTCCCAGCCAAAGCCTTATCCTTCCATCTGGATCAAAAAAAAGAAGCCCCTATCAAGGACAACGCCCACATTTACAGGCAGGACTTTTTCCTGTCTGCAAGCAAAGCCGGCACCGATGAACTATGGTTATTCATTAAGAAGTGTCCACAAATACTAAACATGGGAAGACAGCTGACAAGGTTCTGGTGGCAGCGTTTAGCGCTTTCACTGAAATGCAACGGCATGGACTCAATCGAACCCGACAACAGGTAGCGCTATTGATTGCGCTACAGATTGCCCCATGCCCATCACATTCTTGAGACTAGGAGGCTGTTAAGTCCGACAGGCTCCTAGCTCCACAGCAATCCAATCAGCTCATAGTATCCCGTTGAGAGTGTCAAGATATCGAATCCATTTCCGGGTTGATATCTGAACTTTTGATATGGAGAAATCCCACAAACAATTATGAGCAACTCAGGAGTTTCTATCGGTAAGCACCATTTTCGTGGGCTGATGGTGTCTGTGTATCCGGAAAGGAGGCTACGTGCCTGATGAAACCCTTGCTTAGAATTGCATGGCCCTTAATCGCCCTGTTTCTGTTTTTTTTGCTGCTTACAAAGTTCTTTCTTGCCGGATGGCTCAGTGGCCCGGTCAGTATTGCAGTGCCGGTGGCAGGGGTTGTCATTTGCCTGTACCTGCTGTTTCTTCTTGAAGGCACTCAAGTCGTGGGGATCAAGATCAAGGATCTTGACAGCGATGCCGTTGAACGGTTCCTGCAGGAATCATCTGGCGCTCCCCGTGAAAGGGTCATGGAGGTACACAGGATATTCGCAAACAATTTTGACGGTTTTGTTACCGGCCGCCAGGTATTCGTGATCATGACAGTCGTCACCATGGCTTACCTGATCAAACAGCTGGACGTTCCCAATCCCATTTCACCTGCTTTTCTCGAATCTCGCCAGCTCGATCCCGACGGCGCAACCGCCGCATTCGCCATTACGATGAGCACCATCCTTGGATGGAAACCCCTGGGGTTATTCGAGATTTTCCCCTGGGCAATCTCGACACTGGTACCCGCCTGGATCAGCCAACTGTTGCCTCAGTTCTTCGCCGACAAAGGGGCAATGAATTTCATTGGCACACCACTGTCACTGCCAGTACTGAAAATGGCAATGTTCCTTGACAACATTCAACTTGGGCAGCCCGCCAAGGTTCTGCTGCGGCTTTTTGGTAAATCCGCATCCGATCCCGCCGAGCAGATTCCGATCGGAAAATCCGCTTTCTACGACACGTCGATCAACTTCTATGGCCGCGCCAAGAAAATCCACCAGATCAGCATCGGGATCGGAGAAACCAGTCTGATTCAGGAGCGCATCGTCTTCGTGTTCAAGCGCGGCATCACAGAACATCTTGACCATATCATTCGCCTGAAAAGCCCGATAGTCGGTGAACTGAGGGGGCGTGCGGAAATGCCGAACAACGTCCATATGGAGCTTGCGTCAAGCCACTCAAGAGTTGGTGACGACTATGTCTATGCGGTACGTCTTGAGTTTAATCAACCACTTCCGTTAAACAATAGTAGCGAGGATGAAGTAGAACTGGTGCTTGCCTATGAAACCGCCACCTATACCGATGCGGTCCGGCAGGAGCAGACTATCCGCTATGCCACGCAACTGCCCACCAAGCTGGCGGTAGTTCGGATTTCCGCGGAGAGCCATCTACTTCGCCTGCCCAAAGTGTCGGTGCGAGAAGCCCAGGATTTTTACGCCGCCGCGCCAAATGTGGCCGCCAATGAACACTGGAGCATTTCGACACCCGACGCTAAACAGAACCACTCAACCATTGTCCTCGATCACCCAACAGTAGGCACCATCTACGAGGTTCGCTTCAGTCTGATGGAAAAGGCGATCGAGCCACGGTTCGACGCAGTCGATACACTCACGGAATCACTGGGAGCAGTTACATGAACACCGAAACAGAGTCCCGCGTCGTACAACAGTTTCGCATCCGGTTTGTTGACGAAAAGCCAGAGACAACCCGCGTAACACGTGGCAATACCGGCGCGACTCAGGTCGATGAGCCGCCTTCCGACCTGATCTACGCCATCCGGAAAAATGATATCCGAAATATTTCCGCAACTTATTCGTAACGAAGAAGTAGCTACGACTTTTCAGACAACCAATCCAAAGCAAGGAGATAAGCCATGCCGTCACCAATTCACAAACACCCCACCGAAAAACCGGCTCCGCCTCCTCATGGCGGGATGCCGGAAGAAGCGAACAAAAAGATCAGCGCCATCACTGAAATTCTCTTCGGTGAAAAGATGGCCGAATACGATCATCGTTTCAGCGATCTTGACCATAGAGTGCACAGTGAAACCGACCGCATCGCCGAACGGTTGGAAAAAACCATGCATGAGCTAGAAGAGCGGCTTATGAAGCAGCTGGAAAAGGCAGCTCAATCTCTTGAAAAGGAGCACACCGAACGCCTGGAAGCCCTCGGGGCTCTGGAGAGAAGCGTTGGTGAGCGGGCTGGCAGGGTCAAGGAAGAAATGAAAAACGAGCTGTCAAGGCTGTTTCACGGATTATCAGAGGCAATACACGAACCCCCACCATCTCCTGGTGACAAGCCCAAACCTTCCAGAGCGAAAAAATAATGCACGCAACAAGGAGCAAACATCATGTCCACACCGCATGCCGACCCTATCCAGGAACTGCGCCACCTGATCATCGGAGACAACGACAAAGCGCTTGATGAGCTGATCGCCATCATGGGTGACCGCGATCGCCGAACCGAGTCCGTTTCCGAGGTACTTGCGGAAGCGATCCGGCGGGCCGACGAAAACGGCACCCCCCTTGGAGAGGTATTAAGGCATCCGGTGGAGGAGGCGGTGAGGAAGACCGTGGCGGAATCCCCCGAAATCTACCATGGGATACTCTCTCCCGCGATTCTGCCCATCCCCGAGAAACGTTTCGAGCAGATGATACGCTCACTGACGCATGCCATCTGGTTCGTTTCCACGGTACTTGTCATTCTCCTGCTGGTACAAATCCTGCAAAGCGTCGGCCTTCCCGGCATGCTGTGGCCCTGAGCATGAGCCGAGAAGATGGAACAGGACCAGTTCACCATGCAGGCGACCGCAGCCCACCATGCCAGCGTCGGGGGACTATCCGTTCACCAGCGTATTCGGGTGACGGCAGGCTATTTGCTTGTTTCCCGTCCAACCCGAAAATTTCTCTAAGGGTGGTCAACAGCCAACAGCACTGGTGGCTATTGATACTTCTCAATGGCATGCCATTGCTGGTGTGCGCGGAAGCCTATTGCCCCGAAACTGTTGCCACCGTGGTTGCTGTTCAGGGTACGTTGATCAGCAGTGATAAAACCACAATCGAGCTGAAACCCGGTGATCCGATCTGCGCCGGTACCACACTGAAAACCGGTGCCCTTGGTCGCAGCGTACTCGCCCACAGCACAGGAGGATATCTCACTCTCAGATCGCGTACCGAGATGGATTTTCCGGCGCAGGGTGACAACAGCGCCATACTCGTGAAGCTGCGTGCCGGCACCGTCTATTTTCTTGACCGTGTCGAGGAATTCATCAACGCGAGCACCCGAGCGGCCCGGCGCTACCGCAGGCATTTCCAGGTAGAGACAGAATTCATCACCATCGGGGTCGAGGGCACCGAATTCATTGTCGACACAAATACCGGTGGCAGCCGCGTCTGGGTACTCGATGGCCGGGTAAAGATGGAAAATCTGCTCGGCACCCTGAGATTGAATCGCGGTGAGGCCGGCAGTGTTCAGCCTGGCGAAGCACCTCGCCCGGAGCTCAGGATTACCCCTGAAGATGCAGTGCAGTGGACACTCTACTATCCCCCCATCATCGATCTGCACACAGGCGCGGCAGACGATTCATCGTCAAATCCCATCGCCTTCGCACTGGCACCCTACCGCCAGGGACGCGTTGACATCGCGCTTAAGCTAATGCTGGCACTACCGCAAAAATACCATGACGCAGCGTATTTCAATCAGCTCGCTGCGCTGCTTCTCGTAGGTGGGGATATCAAGGCAGCCCGCCGTCACATCGAACGTAGTCTGCAACATAATCCGAATAACGGCGACGCCTTGGCCTTGCGCGCCATTATCGCCCTGGCCAGAAACCGCAAGGAGGTTGCACTCGATAGCGCAAGAGCCGCGGTTCGCAATGCACCGGAGTCCGCCACCGCACACACGGCATTGTCTTATGTGCTACAGGCCTGGTTTCGCCTCGAAGAGGCACTGACCGAGGCTCAGGCTGCCCTCGCACTCGACCCGGGAAATGCACTGGCCCAGGTACGGATTGCCGAGCTGCTGTTGTCACTGGGGCGCATCGATACCGCAACAGAGATGGCAGAAAAGGCAGCCGCGCTCGATTCTGGTCTCGCCCGCGTCCAGACGATCCTGGGATTTTCCCATCTGCTGCAGCAAGCACCAGCACTGGCACGGCAAGCCTTTACCATCGCAATCACCAAATCACCAAGCGATCCCCTCCCGCATTTCGGGCTGGGCCTTGTATCTGTCCAAATGCTTGAACCCGACAAAGCACGTTATGAGCTGGAAGCCAGCGTTGCGCTGGATCCGGGTAACTCCGTACTACGCAGTTACCTCGGCAAGCTCTACATTGAGCTTGATTTGCAGCAACAGGCGCAGGAGCAATTCGAGCTTGCTATCCAGTTCGATCCCAATGATCCAACGCCCTGGCTTTATGCAGCAATTCTCAGCCGCCGTGAAAACCGCCCCCTCACCGCGGTCGACGAGTTGGAAAGATCAATCGCAAGAAACGAAAGTCGTGCGGTGTTCAGGTCGAGGTCGGCACTGGACAGCGATCTTGCCATTCGCAGTACTGATCTGGGGGAGGCCCTTGCAATCGTCGGATTCGAGCAGCGGGCACAGACCCTGGGATGGCAAGCCACCTTGCTCGACCCGTTTGACTACTCCGCCCACTTGCTGCTGGCCCATGGCCATGAGGGTGACAACCGTAACGAGATCGCCCGCAACAGCGAGTACCTCAAGGCCCAATTGCTGCGGCCTGCCGCCGCCCCTCCACTACCACCAGCTTCATTTATGGCGGCCCGGAACCAAACCGAAAACAGCAATTTCAAAGCCGGATTCATGGAGTTTGGCCCACTGTTCAACCAGCCGGGGATCAGCACGGGCGTGACCGTTGCAGCCGGTACTCAGGGCGCGCGGCTTGGCCAGCTTCTGCTGCGCGGCAACAGCCGGCATTCCTCGGTCTCCGCGGACCTCACTCAGTTCGATAGCAAAGGCTATCGTGACAATAGCGATCTCGATATCTCTAATGGGGGAGTACTCATCACACACGCCATTGATCGCAACTGGACGCTGCAGGGGGAGTTCGCACGCAACGAATATCATTATGGTGACCTCACGGCAGAGCGTCGCGGCACACCCGCCGATGACATTCGCAGCAGCCTGACCCGTGACCTGATCCGTGCAGCCATCATCAACAAACCCAGCGAAAATATCATGGTGATGCTGCAGGGGACGTTTCATGCCACCACCATCCTTGCCGACAATCCTGACCCCGGCCTCGCCCCCGACAAGAAAACAACCGAGAATGGCACCACTTTCGAAGCGGCAACGATCCTGCACCATAGTGATACCACACTGGAACTCGGTGTTCGCCACTTTCAGGAAGACATTCTGAACCGCAATATCCTGCAAGCTGTGTTGCTGTCGCCTCAACATACGCAGGCAAGCCATGACAGCGGCTATTTCTACTGGATCCAAAGCTGGCCATTTGCATCAGTGATTGCCGGAGCGAGCACCGATCGTTACCGGCTCGGCCAGACAGCTGTCGACAAACGCAACTCCAAACTGGGAATCAATATCAAGATCACTCCAGCACTGGAATTCAACGCAATCTTCGCCGAGACAGTAAAGCCCAATCTGATCACCAACAGTACGCTGGAGCGAACTGCATTGTTCGGGATGCCGCAATACCATGACGACAGCAATGGAAGCCAGGCAAGAAACCAGGGGCTGGCAATGGATTGGTCACTATCCGGCAAGGTCACCCTGGGCGCCCGCATGCTCGACCGAAATATTACCAGCCTGCTTCACTGTAGCCCGACCCTGACGGTGGATGTCGTCGAAGCGGAAAGGCAATTCTTCAGCTATGCCTATTTTCACCACCAAAAACTCGGCGCACTGACCATCGACTGGCAGTCCTCTGAACGGAAAACACTGGAAGGGCACTGCCCGCTGTCGTTCGCAGGGGCGGCTGAACGCAGACGTGAGGTGACCACCCTGCGCTATTCACGCGAGCTTGGTTCCGGCCTTTTTGCCAGTCTCACGGGGCGGCATGTTACCAGTCAACGGAGCTCCAGCCAGGACAGCTTCAACACGCTGGACGCGGCGCTCAGCTACCAAACTGGCCCCTGGACGTTTGCCGCCAAAGCGAAAAATATTCTTGACGAGGATTTTGACTATTTCGATGAACAGCGAGCAGCTGATCTGCGCCTGCCTCGCTTCCTGCCCACTCGTTCATTGCTTTTTGAAATGAGCTACCGACCACATTGAGCGATCATCAACGGAGAACAGTCTCATGGCATGCAACAACATTGGCGAAGTCTGGGATCAGGCCACATCACAACAGAGTTGGCTGGCACCACAGACCCTTATGACGATTGAGGTTTACAAGCATGCCATAGAGGTGGGGTGGTGCCCTCCCGGGCTGACAGCAACGATCAACTTACATGGACAGCAGGTACTCAACTGGGCGATTGACATGCATCTTCCCGGCCTGGCCCCAGAACCATTGACCCTGGTCAATGATTCGGACCTGTCCGCAATCGTGGCCGCAGCCGGTGGCACGTCGCTACTACCACCGGCAATGCATTTGGGAACATCGGGGACTCATGCCGCGGAACCGGACAATTTCAATACCACAAACGCTACCAAACTGGTTGTGGGCATAGAGATTCCTCACGGCATGGCCGACCCAACAATACAGCCCGACGGAGCAGCACCCCTGGCTCTGACAACAGCCCACAATGGAATGGACATCACGACTTCAAGCCAGCCACGGGTTCCTGTCACCCTCGAAATTCAGGATGCGGCGCTACCCGATGACCGTGACTTCCGGATTATTACTATAAGAAAATCCACTGGCGGTAGCTTCACCTATGACGAATGCTCAGCAGTGCTTGAGTGCCTTGCCCTGCCAGAGGTAACCGTAGGCTGCCTGCAAGTCTGTCTGTTCTATGCATCACAACGAAACACGAGCGTCATAGCCAACCAGATGTTTCACAGTTTCTAGCCGGAGAGCCTTGCCATGCCTTTAGTCGTCATGCCCCCTACGCAACTCGCATTCCGAATTAATGCCCGCTTAACCCCGTCTCCAAGAGCAGAAGCCAGATTCCTGACAAGCAAAGGGGTGTTAATACACGAATTGCTGCATTTTTCGCTCTATCACCTTATCAACCGCCTGCACTACTATCGCAGCCTCGGCACACCAGCCTTGCGGCCCACCCAGTTTCCCGGCTGCCAGGGCGCCACCAGTTTTTCTCCCTCCAGGGACCTATCGGAAGTGACAATATCCTGCAACCAGGCGAATTTCTCACGCAACGGAATCATCCATAACGGCACTGTCAGAATCAGCTCTGTTGACGGCCGCCCGATCACCGCCATCCCCGGCAATGCAAGTGTCGTGGAAAAATTTCGTATCCTCTGGGAAAACCGGATCTCTCTCAAAGGTCAAAGCATGTCGATCATGATCAGCGCAAGTGAATTGGCAGTGACGCTGTCGAGGCAGAAGGAACAATTTAGTGCCAAAATTTCTGTTCCGGCCGGGATTATGTTTGAAGGCCGCTACCAGATCAGGAAACAATCGGGGAAATTCAGGCTGGAGACGCCCACCGACGGCGGCAGTCCACTTACCACAGGGTTTGATGTAATTGGCAAGAGAATACAAATGCAGGACTTGACCTTCAATGATGCCCAACAAAATATTCACTACAAGGTGGCACCAGGCACCTACCTAACCGATAACTCCGGCAGCATGTGGAAAGTAATCCGTATCCCCGTGACCATCAGCAACAATACTGGACTTGTTATTCAGGGAACGATCATCCAGAAAAATTCATTATCTCTGCAAAAAGCCACCATCTCTCGCGATGGACACGAGACCCAGATCAACTCCCTCAAGCTGCGCAAGCAGCTGACAATCCCGGAGCAGACAAAGCGGCCAGACCTTGTTCTTGCACTGGCGACTCATGGTGGAACAAGGCTCTTCAATCAAGCCATCAGGACACCTTCACTCTTCGAGCGCAGGTTTGGCATAGTACCTGCCAACATCACTGTCACAGGGGGCAGAGCATTGATCCTGCCTCTCGACAAACCCGGCTTTTGACGGAAACGCACATGGTATGTGGATAACACACATGGAAAACATCCACCGGTTTGATACCTTGTTCATTCTCCTCCATTCCAGCCGGCAACAACTGCGCGGAGTCGCCATCGCATGTCTGCTGGTTTCAGGATGTGGAGGCGATGGTACTTCGGTTGCCCCGGCAGACAACCAGCAAGTGGCAGCTGACAGCGATGAACGCTGCGCAACGGTTCAGCTATCGAGCCGCAACCTCGAAATGGCTGCGAACGCCGGAGTGAAAGCCGCCATATCGATGCATGACATAACCCAGCAGACTACACTGGCTACGGTATCACTCGCCGGTGCTGGCAGCATTCGTGGCGGGAGCTGTGCCGGAAACAGTGATGGAAGAGGATTTCTGACCTTGGCAAGGACCGGACTTTCCAGCTATCGGCTGACACTGAACAACTGCCAGGTGTCTCCCCACGCCCGTCCACTGACAGGGTTGATCGAGTACTCGCTAACCGAAATCACCCCTGCCGCCAGCACGGGATCAAAGAAATGGCGGCTCGAAGCCGCCTATACCGATCTGAGGATGCGTAACCTCGACCCACCTGGCGTCGATATGACCATTATATCCGGCGTAACTTCCAGCGATATCATTTCCGATCTGAATAATACGCCACGGGAACAGCTCATGAATATCCTGAAGCCCCTGAAACTCACCTTCAGCGACGAGACCGGGCTGCAAGTCTCCGCGATGGATTCATCCACGCCAGTCATTTCCAGTAAAATCAAGGACAATGCAGAATACGATAACCTTTATTCAAATCTCGTCCATCAGGTCATCGATGAGAATAATAAAGAAGCCGAGGGTGCACGGATCACCGTCAGTGGCGCTATCAGCGGCACACTCGAGGCGCAGCTGAAAATGGCTCCCCCCCGGGCCGGCAGTACTCTGAACCTGACACAGAAAGCCAACAGTGGGGACAGTTTGGCCTTTGACTTGGTGAGCCGTAACGACAGTCAGCTTTATATCGGCAATGTTCGCTGCAATGATGCATCGGTAGATGACCTGGTGTCGGTCTCACCGCTGACATGGCCATGATCCCTGAGCTTCCACATCAGTCGGGGTTTTTCATCTGCGGCCTCGCAAACCAGCCCCATGACAATATTATTGCCAAAAGAAAATATACCCCGTTCGCCAACCACTGGTACCGCGCATAGAGCACCACCATAACAAAACAGCTCAGTACCAGTACCGCCAGAATTGGAATATACCGCCAAAAGCCACCCCGTTTATTTTGCTTCACGGCCACCCACGCTCCAATCAGCACGGCAAATACAATGCCGCCAAACTCTGCCAGCGGCCCAAGGGGCCGGACAATTCGATGCATTAACAGGGCATTGACGGCACTGGCATGGAGCTCATAACCAAAATATTGCCTCTCACCACCCGCCAAATGACGCAGGCGATCCCGTTCGGCACTGACACCAACGATCACCACGGCATCGCGCCATTGCCCCCCGGACCGGTGCTGATCAAGTAGCGTCTCATATGGGATCATCCTTTGCGGGCCGCGCAATACAGGCAGCGGAAGCATGCTGACAAACAACTGGGCCATTCGGTCACCGGGCCGAAGCGCGGGGCAATCCCGGAAAACATGGTCAATTGTGCTTATGGTGGAAAACGGCATTGTCCTCCCGGTTGAACCAGACTGGATCAATAGCTTTCGCTTCCAGTCGATGGCTTGAAGCTGGCTATCCGTTGCAGCGAGAAACGCCGCATAGGCAAGCGTTCGAACGAATTGCCCCCCACCATATTCGGCTGCCCGACCCGTTTCGATCGCCAACGGCACCGACCTTGCCAGCGACAGCCGTGTACCGGTACAAACAAGCGCCGGCTCCACACCTCCCTGCAGTAAAGCCGGTGCGATATCTGGTTGCCCCGCTGACGCCGACCTGAAACCGAAGACAACTTGTACCCCTTTGGCGCGTGCCCGGGTAATGCTATCGGCCAGTAAGTCGTCGTCATCCGTCGACATCGGGAAATAGAGGTCGAAGGCAATCACCGCTACTCGCCGCTTTACCAACGAGTCAATGACACGGGCGTGTTTGTTACGCCAGTCACGACCAAATGCTGCACCTAAACGCGCCTCTGTCTCCGCATCGATCACAACCAGCCGGAGGCGGTCACTTACCGGCGGCTCGATGAGTTTGTCGCCGGCCCAAACAAGATAGCTCTCAAGCTTGGTATCCACGCCAAGCACATCAAAAAGTTGCAGCCATGCGGCAAGAAAGGCGACCAATACCGCTGCACCCATAGTCCGAATCAGGAGATTCCGATAGTGAAGATGCTGACGCAACGTCAAAATTGCGCGCCGGCTTTCATCAATTTCCCGAGAAACTTCCGGCTCAGCCAGAACAGCGGGTGGCAGCGCCTCCAGCAGGTGGAGGTTTTCCTGGTGCGCGGCCATGACCGTGGTACTGGCATCAGCGGCAGAGCGGCTTACCGGCACGCCACTGGAACTGTCGAACAGAATCCCGGTGGGCGAGCGCATAAACAGTACGGGAATACCAAAACCCGGCTCTTGCGGGAACTCCCGGTGCAGTTGGCTGCGGGCGAGTGTCATGGCGCAATCGACCCGCCCCCGCTGCACACCAGAAAAAAGTGCCTTGTAAAAGGCGTCGGCAAACATCACCGCCGTGTCATCGAACAGACTGGCCTGCATCGCCACCACAGCAGGTACTCCCGCCTTGACGAGTGTTGGTGCCAATCCCAACATCGGCTCTTGCATCGACACCCGCCCGCCTTCACAAGAATTGAGCACGACGAGCTTTAGCTGTAACTGGTTGCCAAGCAACTGTCCAAGGTATCGATTGTCGAGCACTGCGCCATCACTGAAGATCAGCCGACCGCCCGTAGCACTGAATTCACTGTGACCAATATAGTGTAGTACATGAAAATGCTGTTCCAGCAAGGCATCAGAGAAGTCCTGCGGTGTGAGCGGACCCTGCAATAGCGTAACCGCAACGTCAGCCCTCAGAGAATGCAATATCCGCTCGATCTCGGCACCACCGTCCAATGGAGCATGAGATCCAGTCGTGCCAGCGTATTCCGGCATTACAATCAACAGACGAAATACATCACGAATCCGCAACTGGCGGATGGGCCGCGCCATTTCGAGATAGCGGACAATCGAACCATCCAGGCGCGTCGCCAGAAACCCCTCTTCATTCGGAATCGCAAGATATTCCCAGGGTAATCCGGCCAGCCGCGGTGCTTCGATACGCAAGCGGATTCGCAACCCTTCTCCGTCACGGGCCAACACGCCGCCCATGCTCCGATGATACAACGTAGCCACTTGTCCGGAAAAAAGCGTATTGAACAGCTGCTCGCCAAATAGCCGCAAGGCATCCCCGCTAATACGCTGCGCCGTGATTTTCTCCAGTACAGACATGAACACGGCATCGGGAAAGTCTCTGTTCAGCCAGCCTCGTGCTTCACCAAGGCGCTCACTTGCAGCACGCACTGGGTAACCCTGTTGCTGCGGCGCATCTATCCAGATATCAAAGTTGTGATAACGCATAATGCGCTTCCGGAACGGGACGGGGCAACACAACAAATCACGGTAAAATGTCGTAACCCTTGACCCTTAATATAAGGAACCAATCAATACCTACCCATTGTGGGCTCTGAGGACTGCCTTGTCACTACTGCCGGACGGCAAGCACCATGACACAAGGAGTTTTTCCTACCGGCTCCGCTTTGCTTGAGTCCACATGGCAAGTTTCAATCTGGTACATGACCTCAGAGCCACTTTTCTCTTACCTGCTCAGGTTGCCGCCCAACCTACGGGGGAATGTGTTTACTATTGCAATGATTGATATCTAAAGCAATGGTGGAAACTGCGCACACGTATTCGCAAACTCATTTTGTGGGCGTGCCGGTAAAAGCAGCGATCAGTATTGGATTGAGTTCAAAGGGGTATTATCGTCTGGCCAAAACCAAAGCCGTACAAATCGGACTAAACAATGCCTGGCTAAAAGCCCATGGGTTGGTGTCGCTCAAAGAACAGTGGGTCAAGTTCCGTTATCCAAACGGCTAATGAAACGCCCTCGGCTCTGGCTTCATGCTTCGCCCTAACTCCTGCATCCATGCAGTCGTGTGCGGAGCTGCATGCAGGGTGTTGTGGGGTTGGAGGTTAGAGACCTCCGGCTACCCGATTATGTGCGGACTATGCCCATTTAACTTTTAATTTTTTCTGGCTCTCCGCGCAATCTCGCAAATACAGGTTGATTAAACTCTGATAGGGAATCCCTTTCTCTTCCGCCAAGTCCTTAAAGTACTCTATCGTATCCTCATCAAGGCGAATGGTTATTTGTTTCTTCAGTCGCTTGGCATAGGGA
>CAYTPO010000170.1:0-21021 GCA_964439815.1 uncultured Thiotrichales bacterium | reverse complement strand
CGGAACTGGCGGCGGAACAGGCGGCGGAACAGGCGGCGGAACAGGCGGCGGAACAGGCGGCGGAACAGGCGGCGGAACAGGCGGTGGAACTGGCAGTGGAACTGGTGGTACCACGGGTGGCGGTAGTAATGCCAAGAGCGGTGATATCGTGTCAGGAACCGGTAGTCTGAATCCGGCGTTATGGTTGCTGCCGCTGTTGCTGCGTGGATTTCGTCGTCGTTTTACGGGTAAGCGTTCAATGCTGTCGGCAGTGACCCTGACGGGGGCTGCGATTATCGCCCTGAATCTTGCACCTGCACCTGCAATTGCCGATGGTTCCCAATGGTATATCGGGGGTGGCGCCGGGGTATCTAACCTTGAGCCTGATACGCGCAGGACACCCTATAACGTTTCGGATGAGACTGATTATGGTTACAAGATCTTTGCCGGCAGGGAGCTGTCGGACCATGTTTCGGTAGAGGGATTCTGGGCTGATCTCGGCAAGGCCGGTATCGGTCCCAAGAATGCCGGGAGTGTTGACTACAACGTCTATGGTGCTTCGCTGCAGGTGTCGATTCCGGAGAACAATCCCGGTTTTTCGACGTTCATCAAGGGCGGTGTTGTCGGATTGCATGCAACCTCCAACCTGCCACACCATACCGATGAGGACTTCCAGGTCTATGGTGGTGCGGGTGCCGAGTACCAGCTGGAAAACGGTTTTACCGTCAGGGGGGAATACGAGTACTACACCAAGGATGCCCAGCTGCTTTCATTCAGTCTGATCAAGCGTTTTGGTGGTGATTATGAGGAGCTTGTCGAAGAGGGGGCGCCTGTGGTTCGCGAATCCCTGCATCCGGCATCACCGGTTGCCGACAAGGATCAGGATGGTGTCTCCGATATCAAGGATCGCTGCCCGGCTACGCCTGACGGGGCCCCCGTCAATGATAAGGGCTGCCCCTCGTTTGTAGGTGTCATGGAGGGTATTCGTTTCGATACCAACTCCGATCGCCTGAGACCGGAAACCCGAAGGATCCTCGACAAGGTTGCTCGCGGTATCAAGGCTTATCCGGGGCAGCATTTCGTCATCATCGGGCATACGGACAATGTTGGTAATCCAGCGGCCAACAAGAAACTCTCGCTGAAGCGGGCGCGTGCGGTGGCAAAGTATCTGGTACTGCGTGGCGTACCGGCCAGACAGTTGCGTTATGGCGGTTATGGTTCGACCAAGCCCAGAGCGACCAACTCGACGCCTGAAGGACGTGCAAAGAACCGGCGTGTGGAAATCTTCATGAGCAAGAAGTAGCCCCGCATATCGAAGTACGCACTTTTAACAGGCAGGGAAGCCGGTTTTGGTGCTCTCGGGTGATGGTTAGGAGCCTATCGGACTTAACGCTGTTTGGCTGCGCTCGCAGGAAGTGCCCTTGGGGTGCAAATCTCTGGATGGCGATTTAGTCAGCTTATCCTGTTCGTCAAATAGCTCTGCTATTCTCCTCACACGATAAACTGACTTAATTGACCCCCAGTGATTTTCGCTTCAAACGGTTAAGTCCGACAGACTCCTAGAGAAGCCTGTGCTTGCGCTTCACTCAAGTTGTAGCGATTGCTACAATTTTCGCTCCAGAGCGGCGCCCAGATGCACCTGCCCAGCGCCAGGATCCGCGATCTACCATGAATAGGATGGGCTGATATCTTGCCCCTTTTATCCCCGTTTAAACCTCGGATTCACTGAATAATGACCGATGAATATTGGCCGGCAAGATCACTTGCCGGTTTTTTTTCGTCTGCAGAACCTGCCGGATCCCCCGGCTTTGTGATCATGTGCTGCTGATTTCAAATACCCTCTCTCCGGGCTTGCCGGTTATACTGCGGGCTCTTGGATTGTTGGTAAGAGGCCGGGTAGTCGATATGTGCGGTATTTGTGGTGAATTTCGTTTTGATGCGCAACCAGCCGATCAGGATCTCATGCGCAGAATGTCGGCTCGCTTGAGGGCAAGGGGGCCTGATGATGAGGGTCTTTACAGTAATGGCGCCATTGCGCTGGGGCATCGCCGTCTGGCGATTATCGACCTTAGCCCCAAATCCCACCAGCCGTTTGTCGATCTGGCAACCGGTTTGACCATAGTCTTCAACGGCACGATCTACAATTATCCCGAGTTGCGGGAAACCCTGATTGCACGGGGGCATCAGTTTACATCGAGTGGTGATACCGAGGTCATTCTCAAGGCCTTTGCGGAGTGGGGGACGGATTGTGTGGCGAGGCTGCATGGCATGTTCGCCTTTGCGATCTGGAATCAGCGCAATGAATCGCTGTTTCTGGCGCGGGATCGGATGGGAATCAAGCCGCTCTATTACTCGCTTTCATCTGGTGTATTCCGTTTTGCCTCGAATACCCAGGCGTTGATGGAAGCTGCCGATCTGGACACGGCCATTGATCCGGTTGGTTTGCACAATCTGTTCATGTTGCATGCCGTGGTACCCGCGCCGCGGACGATACTGCGGGGTATTCGCAAGCTGGCTCCGGGACACTGCATGGTGATCAACAACCTCGGTGATTCGCGGGAATGGTCCTACTGGACATTGAAAGCGTGTCGCCCGGATCGGCATTATGATGAAAAGGAGTGGCGCGACCAGATTCATCAGGCGTTGAAGCGCTCGGTCGACCGGCGCCTGAAGATTGCCGATGTGCCGGTGGGTGTGCTGCTGTCGGGGGGGCTGGACTCCAGCCTGCTGGTGGCGCTGCTGGCGGAGCAGGGAGTCACTGATCTGAAAACCTATACAATCGGTTTCGAGGATCAGCCGGAAGAGAAGGGTAGTGAGTTCGAATTCTCTGACCCGGTGGCTGAGCGCTATGGCACTGAACACCACAAGTTTCATGTTCCCAACGATGAGGTGCTGAAGCGATTGCCGGAAGCTGTCAGGGCGATGTCGGAGCCGATGTTCGCCCAGGATGCCGTGGCCTTCTATCTGTTGTCCGAACAGGTCTCGCAGCAGATCAAGGTGGTGCAGTCGGGGCAGGGTGCCGATGAGGTGTTTGCCGGATATTTCTGGTATCCGCAGATGGCGGCGGCCGAAGGGACGCCGATCGAGCGCTTCCGCCCTTACTATTTTGACCGCAGCCACGATGAATATCTGCAGATGGTCAATGAGAAATATGCCGGGGAGGATTACACCTCGGCGTTGATCGAGGAGAAGCTGGAAAATATCGAGGCTGATACCTTTATCGATGCGGTGCTGGCGCTGGATGTCACCACACTGATTGTCGATGATCCGGTCAAGCGGGTGGATAATATGACGATGGCCTGGGGGCTGGAAGCGCGGGTGCCTTTTCTTGACCATGAGTTGGTGGAGCTGGCGGCCAGCATGCCGCCCGAGTACAAGTTTGCCGAAGGAGGCAAGGGCGTACTGAAGGCAATTTCCCGCGAGCTGTTGCCGGCGGCGGTGATCGACCGGCCCAAGGGATATTTCCCGATGCCCGCATTGAAGTACGTGCGTGGCGAATTTCTGGCCTTCATGCAGGAGGTGCTCAACTCGCAAAAGGCCCGCGAGCGGGGACTGTATCAGCGTGACTATGTCGAAAAGCTGTTGGCCGAGCCGGATCAGCACCATACCGCCATCAAGGGTAACAAGCTCTGGCATCTGGCGGCGCTGGAATTCTGGCTGCAACAGCAGGGTTTGTGAGCACAGACTGCCCTACAGCCCGGTTCAGAGAGCAGGCTTTTGCTGTATTTTTTTCCGGTAATCTTTACACTGTGTCGCAAATCCCCGATGCTGGCGCACCAACCCGTACAGCCGGGTTCCACGAATTATTTCAACGAGGTATGAATTGATGGATGTATTGGATCGAATCAAAGAGCAGGTAGTGTCAAACCCAACCATTATTTACATGAAGGGTACGCCGCAAATGCCTCAGTGCGGTTTTTCGAGTCGTGCAGCCGAAGCACTGAAAAAGGCAGGCGTCGAGTTTGCCTATGTCAATGTACTGGCTGACCCTGAAATCTTCGAGAACCTGCCAAGGTTTGCCGACTGGCCGACCTTTCCGCAAATCTATATTGATGGTGAACTGGTGGGTGGGTGTGATATCACATTGGAACTGGCTGAACGTGGTGAGTTGCAGAAGATGATGCAGGAAGCCGCCAAGGACACCAGCAAGGACACCAGCAAGGACACCAAGGAGTCCTGATGACTGCTCTTCAGCCGGGCCTCAGCATCGAGGCCCGGCTGAAGATCCAAGCTGAATCCTAGATCCCCGACATCATTTTCCAGCGGTTCATGATGTCGCAGAACAGATCGGCGGTTTTTTCGGCATCGTAGATTGCTGAATGGGCCTCGGCAGAGTCCCAGCCCAGCTTGGCTGCTTCAACGGCTCGTGACAGCACCGTCTGGCCATAGGCCATGCCCGCCAGTGATACCGTATCAAACGTGCTGAACATGTGAAACGGATTGCGCTTGATGGCGGTACGTTCAACTGCAGCATTGAGAAAGTTCAGATCGAAAGCGGCATTGTGGCCTACCAGCACGGCGCGAGTGCATTCGTTGGACTTTATCTCCTGGCGCACGACCTTGAAGATTGCCTGCAGTGCTTCCTTTTCATCGACAGCGAGGCGTAGCGGGTGAAAGGGGTCAATCCCATTGATCTTGAGCGATTCCGGTTCCATATTGGCGCCGGGGAAGGGATTGATATGGTGGGCAACCGTGCGATCACGGTGCAGCAACCCTTTTTCATCCATGCGCAGAAAGACGGCTGCAGTCTGCAGCAGGGCATCTGTCTGATGGTTGAAGCCGCCGGTTTCAACGTCTACGACGACGGGAAGGAAGCTGCGGAAGCGGTTGCCTATGGGGTAGAAATCACGTGTATCTTGCATCGGCGAAGAATACATGGATTGGGCTGATCATGTAATCATTTCCCTTGAAATCTTACGGCTGCAGCGAGTACTCGATAACAGGGGTAACTGCTCGGATTGCCTTTGAAACCCGCCAGGTCTAAGGCGGGAAGTGGAAGTTTGCGACTGTAAATGATCATTTCCCAACACCGGGATGGCGGCTTTCAGCGGTGAGCCGAGGAGTTACCGGCTGCATAAGTATTGGGATTTCTGATAATATCTATTGCCTTTGACTTGAGCCGCCGCAGGCAGAGCGGGTTTGCTGTCCCTTCCCTGGTGAATGACAGGTATGCATTGTTGCCGCGTGGCTTGAACCCGAATCCTGGGCCTGAATGGGGATGAATGGTGCAAGATATTGGTTTCACAGGGGGTTCAAGAAATCCTGGCTTCACTCATAGGTTAAGCGGGTATTTCTTGATCCGGCGTGGAATCAAGGGCTTGTACCGGTCGCCGCTGTTGAGCCTCGGATTCCGGGTACAGTGAATCCGACTACTCGACGAGTAGGCAAGAACAAGTGTTGTGACAGGGCTTCAACAAACTCGGAAATCAGTCAGTTACCCCATTCGTGAAAATTTTCAGGCGACACGGCTTGCAGAGCGGTTGGCAGGGTTACCCTGCCAATGTTTCCCTGCCGGGTCCGGCCTGTCCTGTTTCAGGAAGCAGTGCCTGAAGGCGCTGTCACCCAATATTCAAAGCGAGAACCCTATATGAACGCAGTGATGCAACCACAAGACATTGATTCTCAAGAGACGCAGGAATGGCTGGAGGCCATGGCGGCGGTCATTGAGCACGAAGGCATTGAACGCGCACACTTTCTGCTGGAGCAGCTTATAGAAGAGGCGCGCCATGCCGGAGCCAATCTTCCCTATTCGGCCAATACCGCCTATGTGAATACGATTCCCACGCATCTGGAAAAGCATAATCCAGGGGATCAGGCCATCGAGTCGCGCATTCGTTCATATATCCGCTGGAATGCCGCCGCAATGGTGGTTCGCGCCAATCGCAAGAGCAGCGAGTTGGGGGGGCATCTGGCCTCCTTTGCCTCGGCCGCGACACTGTATGACGTAGGTTTCAACCATTTCTGGCGTGCGCCGACGCCCGAGCATGGTGGTGACATGGTGTTCTTTCAGGGACACTCCGCTCCCGGCATGTATGCCCGCGCCTTCATGGAAGGACGATTGGGCGAGGATGATCTGGAAAAGTTTCGTCAGGAGGTCGATGGCAACGGGCTGTCCTCCTATCCGCACCCCTGGCTGATGCCGGATATGTGGCAGTTTCCCACGGTTTCGATGGGGCTGGGGCCAATCATGTCGATCTATCAGGCGCGTTTCATGAAATACATGCAGCATCGCAATCTGGCTCATGTCAGCGATCGCAAGGTGTGGGCATTCATCGGCGATGGCGAGACGGATGAGCCGGAAACACTGGGCGCCATTTCGCTGGCTTCCCGCGAAAAGCTCGACAATCTGGTCTGGGTCATCAACTGCAATCTGCAGCGCCTGGATGGGCCGGTCAGGGGCAACGGCAAGATCATCCAGGAACTGGAAGCCATCTTCCGTGGTGTCGGCTGGAACGTCATCAAAGTCGTCTGGGGCAGCTATTGGGACAAGCTGCTGGCGCGTGACCACGATGGTCTGCTCAAGCAGCGCATGATGGAGGCGGTCGATGGTGATTACCAGAACTACAAGTCGAAGGATGGTGCCTATGTTCGCGAGCATTTCTTTGGCAAGTATCCCGAACTGAAAGCCATGGTGGCCAAGATGTCCGATGAGGATATCTGGCGCTTGAACCGGGGCGGCCACGATCCCCACAAGGTGTTTGCGGCCTATAACGAGGCGGTACATCACGAAGGCCAGCCCACGGTCATCCTGGTCAAGACGGTGAAGGGTTACGGTATGGGTGTCGATGTCCAGGGCAAGATGGGATCGCACCAGCAGAAGAAGCTGGATGCCGAGGCGATGATCAATTTCAAGAATCGCTTCAATATCCCGCTATCGGACGAAGATGCGGGCGATGCAAAATACTACCGGCCCGATGAGGATAGCGAGGAGATCCGCTATATCCGCGAACGGCGCGAGGCGCTCGGTGGTTCACTGCCAGTACGTCGTCCGATGGCTGCGCCATTGGAGGTGCCGCCATTGTCGGCTTTCGATGGGCTGATCAAGGACACTGGGGATCGGGAAATGTCCACCACGATGGCATTGGTGCGCATGATCACGCTGCTGACCCGCGACAAGAAGATCGGCAAGAATATCGTGCCGATCATTCCGGATGAGGCACGCACCTTCGGCATGGAAGGCATGTTCCGGCAGTTGGGCATCTACTCTTCAGTCGGCCAGCTCTACACGCCGGAGGATCAGGAGCAGGTCATGTTCTACAAGGAGGATCAGTCCGGCCAGATACTGGAGGAAGGCATCAACGAAGCCGGTGCGATGTGTTCATGGATTTCGGCGGGTACCGCCTACTCCAATTACGGCGTGAACATGATCCCGTTCTATATCTACTATTCCATGTTCGGCTTCCAGCGCATCGGCGATCTGGCCTGGGCTGCCGGTGACCAGCGTACCCGGGGATTCCTGTTTGGCGGTACGGCGGGCAGAACCACATTGGCCGGCGAGGGGCTGCAACACCAGGACGGTCATGGTCATGTACTGGCCAATACCTTTCCCAACTGCATCAGCTATGACCCGACCTTTGCCTACGAGCTGGCTGTTATCGTTCAGGATGGCATGCGCAGAATGTACAAGGAGCAGGAAGATGTCTTCTATTACATCTCGGTGATGAACGAAAACTATCGTCATCCGGCGCTGCCAAAGGGTGCCGAAGAAGGCATTCTCAATGGTATCTATCTGTTCCAGAAAGGCGGGCGCAAGAAAAAGCGGGTGCAGCTCATGGGCTCGGGCACGATATTCCGCGAGGCGATTGCCGCAGCTATTCTGCTGGCTGAAGACTGGGGCATCGATGCCGATTTGTGGAGTGTTACCAGCTTCAATGAGTTAACGCGTGAAGCACGCGATTGCGACCGCTGGAATATGCTGCATCCGGAAGAGACGCAAAGGGTGCCCTACATTACCCAGGCGCTGGAAAAGCAGAGTGGTCCATTCATCGCGGCAACCGACTACATGAAGAATTATGCGGACCAGGTACGGGCATGGATTCCCGGCAGTTATACCGTGCTCGGAACGGATGGCTATGGCCGCTCCGATACCCGCGCCCAGCTGCGCAAGCATTTCGAGGTGAACAGCTATTACATTACGGTAGCTGCGCTCAAGGCTCTGGCGGATGAGGGAACCCTACCGGCAAGTGACGTCAGTAAAGCGATTGAAAAATACAATATCGATCCGGACAAAACCAATCCGCTTTATGCGTGATCAAAGTTAAGGAATCAACTTATGGCAGTTAAAGAAATCACGGTACCGGATATCGGTAATTTTGATGAAGTGGAAATCATCGAGGTGTTGGTCAGCCCGGGTGATCAGGTATCCGCTGAAGACTCCCTGATTACGCTGGAAAGCGACAAGGCTTCGATGGAAATTCCTTCCAGTGACAGTGGTACGGTCAAGGAAGTGAAGGTCAAGGTAGGCGACAGTATCAGGGAAGGGGGCGTTATCCTGTTGCTGGATACGGCAGACGCAGGGGCCGAAACGACTGCACCGGAAGCGAACGCGGCAGTGACTGCGGAAGTCACCGAACCAGCGCCGGTTGCCCCAGCGGCCAGCCCAGTGGAAGAGAAGCCGGCAGCGGCGACTGCTCCTCAGCGTGTCGAGGGGCATCGTCCTTCGCCTACCAAGAAGATCGATGATGTCAGTTTCGTCAAGGCCTATGCCAGCCCGTCGGTGCGCAAGTTTGCCCGTGAGCTGGGGGTTGACCTGAGTCTGGTCGAAGGTAGTGGACGCAAGGGCCGTATCGTCAAGGATGATGTGCAGGGTTTTGTGAAAAAGGCGCTGAGTGAGGGTGTCGGGGGTGGCATGAAGGTCGCACCAATGCCTGAGATCGACTTTTCCCAATGGGGTGCAGTCGAGGTAAAATCGCTTTCCAAGATCAACCGGTTGACCGGGGAATTCCTCCATCGCAACTGGGTCACCATGCCCCATGTCACGCAGTTTGATGAAGCGGACATCACGGACCTGGAATCCTTTCGCAAATCGATGGCGGATGAATACAAGGAGCAGGGTATCAAGATCACATTGCTCTCTTTCCTGATGAAGGCCGTTGTCTCTGCGCTGAAGGCCCTGCCGCGATTCAATTCCTCGCTGGATGCGACTGGCGAAAACCTGATAATCAAGGAGTATTACAATATCGGCATTGCCGTGGATACGCCGGATGGGCTCGTGGTTCCCGTGGTCAGGGATGTCGATCGCAAGACATTGGTAGAGCTGGCTGCGGAATTGCGCGAAATCAGCATCAAGGCGCGGGACAAGAAGCTCACGCCAGCCGACATGCAGGGAGGTTGCATGACGATCTCCAGTCTGGGGGGCATTGGTGGCACACAGTTTACGCCGATTATCAATGCACCAGAGGTTGCGATTCTCGGTGTTTCCCGATCCAAGATGCAACCTGTCTGGAATGGTAAGGAATTTGAGCCACGCCTGATTCTGCCGCTGTCACTCTCCTATGATCACCGGGTGATCGACGGTGCCGATGGCGCGCGTTTTACCTCGTTTCTGAGTCGTACATTGTCGGATACCCGTCGCCTGCTGTTGTAGAGAAAGGAAAAGTCATGAAAGGATTAATCGAAATAAAGGTTCCCGATATAGGCGGTTTTGATGCCGTGGAAGTCATCGAGGTGCTGGTGGCGCCGGGGGATGCGGTAAAACTGGAAGATTCCCTGCTGACACTGGAATCCGACAAGGCCTCCATGGAAATCCCCTGTACCGTGGAAGGGGTGATCAGGGAGCTGCGGGTGGCGCTGGGGGATACCGTTTCCCAGGGTGACGTGATTGCCCTGGCTGAAGTGGCCGAGGCTGGTGCCGCGGCATCCCCGGTTGCCGATACAGCTGCTCCGGCTGCAGAACCTGCGGCACCGACCCCTGCACCCGCACCTTCCAGCTACGATGGGAGCGCGGATATCTCCGCCGAGGTTGTGGTGCTTGGCTCCGGACCGGGCGGTTATACGGCCGCTTTTCGTGCGGCGGATCTTGGCAAGAAGGTTGTCCTGATCGAGCGATATGAGAGTATCGGCGGGGTATGCCTGAATGTCGGCTGCATTCCCTCCAAGGCGCTGCTGCATGTGGCCGAAGTCATTACCGAGGCGGCAGAGTTTTCCAGGCTGGGTGTGACATTTGGTGCGCCGGAGGTCGATATCGACAAGGTTCGCGGCCACAAGGAAAAGATCGTCGGCCGGCTGACGGGTGGACTCAAGCAGCTCGCAAAGCAGCGCAAGGTCGATATCGTGACCGGCTACGGGAAATTCACGTCGCCCAATACCATTGCTGTTGAGCGGGCTGATGGTAACAGTACGGTCGTGCAATTCGAGAATTGCATTATTGCGGCGGGTTCGCGGGTGACCAAACTGCCTTTCATTCCCTGGGATGATCCACGCGTGATGGATTCGACCGATGCGTTGGCGCTGGAAGCGGTGCCTGAGCGGATGCTGGTTGTGGGGGGGGGCATTATCGGTCTGGAAATGGCCACGGTATACCATGCCTTGGGATCACGCATCACTGTTGTCGAGCTCTCCGATGGTTTGATGCCGGGGGCCGATCGTGATTTGATTCGCCTGTTCGAGAAATCGGTGAAAAAACGCTACGAAAAGATTTATACCGGTACGAAAGTCACCTCCATTACCCCGACCGAAAAGGGGCTGGTCTGTCAGTTCGAAGGCGGCAAGGCTCCAGCGGAAGATACCTTCGATCGCGTGCTGGTCTCGATTGGTCGCAGTCCGAACGGCCTGTTGATCGATGCAGAAAAGGCTGGGGTTGCGGTTGATGAGCGCGGATTCATCAGTGTTGACAAGCAGCAACGCACCAATGTCGAGCATATCTTTGCCATCGGGGATGTGGTGGGGCAACCCATGCTGGCGCACAAGGCGACACATGAAGGCAAGGTTGCGGCTGAAGTGATCAGCGGACAGAAGTCCTATTTTGATGCGCGGACGATCCCTTCGGTAGCCTATACCGATCCGGAAGTTGCCTGGTGCGGGATGACGGAAGAGGAAATCAAGTCTGCGGGAATCGAGTATGAAAAGGGTGCATTTCCCTGGGCTGCGAGTGGTCGCGCATTGAGTATGGGTGCCAGCGACGGCATGACGAAAGTTATGTTCGACAAGAACAGCAAACAGGTTCTCGGCGCGGGTATTGTCGGGAAAAATGCCGGTGAACTGATCGCCGAAGCTGTTCTGGCTATCGAAATGAATGCCGATGCGGAAGATATTGGCCTAACGATACATCCGCACCCGACCTTGTCGGAGACCTTCAATTTTGCAGCCGAAATGGCAGAAGGCACCATCACCGATCTCTATGTTCCCAAAAAGGGTTAGGCGCCTGTCGGACTTGACCGTTTGAAGCGAAAATCGACGGGGGCGAATTTAATCAGCTTATCGTGCGAGGAGAATAGCCGGGCTATTTAACGAGCAAGATAAGTTGAGATAATCGTCATCCGGGGATTTGCACCCAAAGGGTACTTCCGGGCGCATCCAAATGGCGTTAAATCTGGCAGGTCCCTATCCCTCATGATCCGGCGACCTCAGGTGGTCGGGTTCAGACAGCCTTGATGCGCAATTCATCGAGCTGGCGCGCATGAACATGCTTGATGAGCAGTTCCATATCTTCATCGTGAATATGGCTGAAATTGACAACGTATGACCATGAAGCGCCATGATGGGTATCTGGTACGGCGCGAATGACCTCGCCGAAAACCAGAATGGGAGAACCTGAAGGGAAGAGAGTAATGGTCAACTCCACCTTCGCTCCGGTTTCGAGTGGTATATCGCTTTCAAAGCGAATGCCGCTGGCGCTGAGGTTGACATGGTGGGTCGGCTTGGCCTTTCGCATCTCCTTTTTTCGTCCCATTGACGCAGCCAGCTTCTGAATCTTGTCCTCCAGATAGGAAATGTATTCGGCAATTTCCGGATCCCGACGACGAATGCGCAGGAGTTTGGGCAGATAGCGTTCCCTTGCGAGCAGGAATTCATTGACGATACCAAAGTCGCGCCGCCGTTCCTCATAGAGGGCATTGATGTCTGCCGTCGTCTTTCCGGGCAAGGGTTTGATCGCCAGGGCAACACTGTCGTTGACCCGGAAAAAACTGCGTTTGTTACTTGAATCACTCATGTTGTCACCATCCCTAAATGGATTTGACTCTCAGGTTTTCCATTTGGCGTGTCATGACATGTTTGATCAAATGGTCCTGATCCTCCTCACGGATATGGGTAAAATGCAGCGCAGTATTCCAGCTTACCTTGCCACATTCTGATGTGTGTTCTTCCGATCTGACGACGCTGCCGAAAACCAGGAATCGATATCTTTCCGGGTCCAGTGTCATGATCAGCTCGATCATGTCACCCACTGCAAAAGGCTCGGTTGCGGTAAAACGAATCCCGTCACCGCTGATATTGGCCAGCTGCTTGAATTTTGCAGCCTCTCCAACAGGCAGATTATTGTCCACAATATCGAGTTCGGAAATTCTCCGTTCCAGCTGCTGGATGTATTCGATGATTTCAGGGTAACGTCGGCCAATCAGCTTCAGCGTCTTAGGTGCCTCGATCCTGGTGGCAAGCTCGGCATTGGCCGCATCACAAACCTTACAGCGCTCGATGTGGAGTGAATTGAGCTGTTCTTCGTCCCTGGTCTCCAGTTTACTGACCTGAATTTCGACAATGTCGCTGATGCGAAAATAGGCTCTCCTGTTATCCATCAGGGTTTGCTCCCCCCGGCGGATTTGGTCGGCTCCATGGCCGCCATATCGGCTTGTGGTTCGCCGGCAGCCCCCGGTTCTGCCGCTGCAGTACTATCTCCTTCATCGCCGCTGCTGTAGTCGTGGGTGTCGAGATTGATCTCGATCCTGCGATTCTTGGCGCGATTGGCTGGGGTATCGTTTGGAAACAGGGGCCGGGTATCGGCAAATGCCCGGATCTCCAGCCGCTCGGGCTTGGCGAAGCCGTGTTTGGTCAAATGGTGTACCACGCTGGCGGCCCGGTCAGCCGACAATACCCAGTTGGAGGGGTAGCGTGTGGTATTGATGGGGCGATTGTCGGTATGTCCGGACACCATGACCCTGCCGGTGCTGCTGTTGAGCAGATCGGTTATCTTGTCCAGTACCGGCAGGAATGAACGTGCCAGGCGTGCGGCACCGGACGGAAAGGAACCCTGTTCATTGATTCGTATCATCAACGTATCCTCTTCGACTTCCACTTCCAGCAGGCCGTCCCGGACTTCCTCTTCCAGCTTGCTGATGAGCATTTTTACCGTATTCTTGACTTCTTCCGAGTCGGTATCCAGGCGGTCGATATTTTCCCGAATCGAGTCCAGCGTTTTCTGCTGCACGATCTTGATCGGTGTTGGTTCCGGTTTCCCGGGTGAGAATTCCTGGGCGATCACGCTGGTGCCCTTGGGAATCACACCATCCGGGATTTGCCGTTGTACACCAAAGGCATCGCGTAGCGAGCCTGCAGCGCGTTGAAACTTTTGCGCATCCATGATCGAGAATGACAGCAGCAGTACGAAAAAGCACATCAGCAGTGTCATCAGATCGGCAAAGGTCATTACCCAGGCGGGGACACCTTCTTCGCATTCTTCACATTCGCATTCTTCACTCATGATGGCTTACTTCTTTTTCTTTTTGCCGGAATCACGTTTCTCTTCGGGCAGGAATGCCGTCAGCATCTGCTTGAGTACGCGTGGGTTGGTGCCTTCCTGAATGGCATTGACCGATTCGAGAATCAGCATCTTGTTGACTTTTTCTGCCTCGCTGATGGCAGTCAGTTTTGCCGCAATCGGACCTGCAATGGCATTGGCAATAATGGCGCCGTAGAGCGTGGTCAACAGGGCCACGGCCATGGCCGGACCGATCGACTTGGGATCATCCATGTTGGCCAGCATTTGTACCAGACCGATCAGGGTGCCGATCATGCCCATTGCTGGTGCATAGGCCTCGACGGACTTGAACATCTTGATACTGCTTGTCTGGCGCTGTATCTCCATGTTGATGTCTTTTGACAGCATCTTCTGCACCACTTCTGCCGAATGACCGTCTATGCACATACGGACACCGGCAGCGAGAAAATCATCACTGATCTTTTTTCCTTCCAGCGCGAGGATGCCCTCCTTTCTGGCAACATTGGCCAGCTCCACCGCCTCTTCGATCAATGCTTCCGGAGGCAGCTCCTTGTGCATGAAGGACTTGATGCCTACCTTGAAGGAGCCAAGAAACTGGGGCAGGGATATTTGCATCAGTGTTGTTGTCAGTGTGCCACCGATAACAATGATCAGACTCGGAATATTGAAAAAGATCCCGGCGCTGCCGCCCAGAATGATTGCTCCGATAATGACGCCAAATGCGCCGATAAACCCCAGTAGTGTAGCCAGATCCACGATTTTTCTCCTGAATTCCGTTGGATTGGGCCTCGCTTTTATTATTGGTGAACGAAGCCTTTCTTTAAATTGAAATATCTGGGCTTTGTAAAGCCATATTCATGCCCGAACAGTGTAGTTATCGGGAGCTTTGCAATAATCTGAAGGATTCATTCAGTAATTGCTGAAGATTATGTGCCGGATATCAATTTATGGGTGTTGGCAGTAGCAAGGGTGCGAATGGATGAGTGACAACGCTTGGTGGAATATTTGCAACGCTGGCAAGTTATTGCCGGATTTTTCCTGTTGCCGGAGTGGCTTGGTCGTAGTGGCAGGGGCGTGGCCCGAGTTGGGACTTCAGGTGTTGTGTGGGGGGGAGATCATCGGAATGAGGCAATGGCAGTAATCCACCATTCCAACCAGCATCTTTTGCCTTGATCTGACGGATTTCAAACGCAATCCGAGCAGCTACCGGCGGACAAAAAAAAGCGGCCATAGAACCTATGGCCGCACCCAATTTCGCCAGAAATCGGTTAGTCATCCAGTACAAACTCTTGCAGCTCATCAAGCGAATAGAAATTCGCTCCTCTGATGAAGCCAGCCCCGACAGAATCCTTCAGTTCAGACGCTCTCCCTTGGTCGTCCCATCCCTCAATCCATTCGAGGGGCAGGTTGTCCAGCGTATGAACCAATGCAATACTGCCATCGGAGTTTATGGATAGGTGCGTTTCTCCAGTATCAAAATCCCTGAATCCCGGCATGAAACCGAAGCACAAGTTACCGAAACTTACTCCTGGCATTCGATTATATAACTTGCGCTGCTCGAGAACCTCTGCTGTGTCAATCAGCATCGAATTACCTCTCTTGCAAGCGTTGTTATTATTGTAGTGACCCAACTCCGACGGCAGCCACAATCTGCATACAAAGAGGGTCAAGGGTGTTATCGGCCGGTGTGGAATTTCTTTAATTGGGGGTGCAGACGTTTTGTGGCGCAATTCACGAAATTTGCCATTGGCTGTAAAAAACGGGGGATGAACTGCGCAGCGGGGGAATGAACGGTATACTAGCCGGCTCCAAGGGCTACTACTGAACAGCAGAAACCATGAACGTGACGGCAGGGACTCTCAAGGCGCTTCTCAAGCAGCGAATTCTCATTCTCGATGGGGCGATGGGGACGATGATCCAGCGCCATGATCTGCAGGAAGAAGACTACCGGGGTACGCGCTTCAGCGACTGGCCGTCGGATCTGAAGGGCAACAACGACCTGCTGGTCCTGACACAGCCCGAAATCATTCAGGGCATCCATCGCCAGTATCTCGAAGCGGGCGCCGATATCCTGGAAACCAATACCTTCAACGCCACCCGTATTGCGATGGCCGACTATGGCATGGAAGACCTCTCCTATGAGATCAACGTTGCCGCAGCGAAGCTCGCAAAGCAGGAGGCGCTGGCGTTCTCGACTACCGACAAGCCGCGCTTTGTCGCCGGTATTCTTGGCCCAACCAACCGTACCGCTTCCATCTCCCCCGATGTGAATGATCCGGGCTACAGGAATGTGAGCTTCCGGGAGCTGGTGGCAGCCTACAGTGAATCGACGCGTGGATTGATTGAAGGCGGTGCCGATATCCTGATGATCGAGACGATCTTCGACACGCTGAACGCCAAGGCCGCGGTCTTTGCCGTCAAGCAGGTGTTCGATGAGGATGATATCGAGCTGCCTATCATGATTTCCGGCACGATCACCGATGCCTCGGGACGAACGTTGTCCGGTCAGACCACCGAGTCCTTCTATAATGCCCTGCGCCATGCCGAGCCGCTGTCCATTGGCCTGAACTGCGCGCTGGGGCCCGATCTGCTGCGCCAGTATGTCGAGGAGATGAGTCGCGTATCCGAGACCTATGTCTCGGCGCATCCCAATGCCGGATTGCCCAACGAATTTGGTGAGTACGACCTGACACCTGCGGAGATGGCGGCGCACATTGGTGAATGGGCGCAGTCCGGGTTTCTCAATATCGTTGGGGGTTGTTGTGGTTCGACGCCGGAGCATATCGCCGCGATAGCCCAGGCGGTTGCCTCTGTTCCCCCGCGAAAACTGCCGGAACTCGAACCTGCCTGCAGACTCTCCGGGCTGGAACCTCTGAACATCACGGAAGAGAGCCTGTTCGTCAATGTTGGTGAGCGGGCCAATGTAACGGGTTCTGCCAAGTTCAAGCGCCTGATTCTGAACGAAGAGTATGAAGAGGCGCTGGATGTCTGTCGTACCCAGGTGGAAAACGGAGCCCAGGTTGTCGATATCAATATGGATGAGGGCATGCTCGACGGCAAGGCCGCGATGGTGCGCTTTCTGAATCTCTGTGCTTCGGAGCCGGATATTTCCAAGGTGCCTGTGATGATCGACTCCTCGAAATGGGAAATCATCGAAGCGGGCCTGCAATGTGTGCAAGGAAAATCCATTGTCAATTCGATCTCCATCAAGGAGGGGGAAGAGAAATTTCTGCAACAGGCCCGTTTGTGTCGGCGCTACGGCGCTGCCGTCATCGTCATGGCCTTTGATGAAGCGGGGCAGGCCGATACCCGGGAGCGCAAGATCGAAATCTGTACGCGCGCCTACAGGCTGCTGACCGAAGAGGTCGGTTTTCCGGCCGAAGACATTATCTTTGATCCCAACATCTTTGCCGTTGCCACCGGTATCGAGGAGCACAACAACTACGGTGTGGATTTCATCGAGGCGACGCGGGAGATAAAGCGGACCTTGCCCCATGCCAAGGTATCCGGCGGGGTGTCCAATGTGTCGTTTTCATTTCGGGGCAACAACCCGGTGCGGGAAGCGATTCATGCGGTATTTCTATACCACGCGATACAGGCCGGCATGGACATGGGGATCGTCAATGCGGCGCAGCTGGTCGTTTATGACGAAGTGCCCGAGGAGCTGCGCCAGGCGGTAGAGGATGTGGTATTGAACCGCAGCCCGGATGCGACGGAAAGGCTGCTGGACATTGCGCCAAAATACAAGGGTGATGGCAGTGTCGGCAGCTCGAAGGAGGAGGATCTGGAGTGGCGCAGCTGGCCGGTTGCCAAACGGCTGGAACATGCACTTGTCAAGGGCATTACCGAATATATCGATGAGGATACCG
Organism: uncultured Thiotrichales bacterium; assembly: GCA_964439815.1. Lineage (GTDB taxonomy): Bacteria > Pseudomonadota > Gammaproteobacteria > UWMA-0217 > UWMA-0217 > JALSHZ01. The sequence goes on along the minus strand of CAYTPO010000170.1, from coordinate 3,519 downwards.
AGGAAGCCCGCCTGAATTTCGAGCGTCCGCTGCATGTCATCGAAGGGCCGTTGATGGATGGCATGAACGTGGTGGGGGATCTGTTTGGTGCGGGCAAGATGTTCCTGCCCCAGGTCGTCAAGTCGGCACGGGTCATGAAGAAGTCGGTGGCCTATCTGGAACCCTATCTGGAGGCTGACAAGGCTGCCTGTGAAGTCAGCACCCAGGGCAAGATACTCATGGCAACGGTGAAAGGCGATGTCCATGACATTGGCAAGAATATCGTTGGCGTCGTATTGCAGTGCAACAATTATGAAGTCATCGATCTGGGCGTCATGGTGCCAGCGGACACCATCCTCAAGAAGGCCCGGGAGGAGAATGTCGATATTATCGGATTGTCGGGACTGATTACCCCGTCGCTAGATGAAATGGTGCATGTGGCAAAGGAGATGAAGCGTCTCGATTTCAACATCCCGCTGATGATAGGAGGCGCGACCACCTCTCAGGCGCATACCGCAGTCAAGATCCAGCCGCAATACGACCATGGCGCCATTTATGTGGCTGATGCTTCCCGTGCCGTCGGGGTGGCAACGACCCTGTTGTCGGATGAGCACAAAAAGCAGTTTCTCGATGACATCAATGTCGAATATGAAACATTGCGGCAACGGCGCGCCAGCAAGAACGAGGCGAAAAGTCTGATTTCCATTGCAGAGGCCCGCGATAATCCCACGCCGATCGAATGGGACAGTTACCAGCCGGTGGCGCCGAAAAATCCGGGGATAACCGTGCTCGACGATATCCCGATGGAAGCGCTGGTGGAATATATCGACTGGACCTTCTTCTTTCATGCGTGGCAACTGCGCGGACGCTTCCCGAAAATTCTTGATGATGCGGAAAAAGGCGAAGAGGCGCGCAAGCTGTTTGCGGATGCCCAGGCAATGCTCGACAGCATCATCAGAGAAAAATGGCTGCAGGCCAAAGCCGTTGTCGGGCTGTTCCCGGCGGGCCGGGTTGGTGATGATGTGCAGCTCTTTACCGATGATAATCGGCAGCAGGAGTTGATGACGCTGCATTTTCTGCGCAAGCAGCGTAAGCAGCCGCCTGGAAAATACAACGAATGTCTGGCCGATTTTATCGCCCCGGCCGATTCGGGAATCCACGACTATATTGGTGGCTTTGCCTGTACCGCCGGAATCGGCATTGATGAAAAGATCGCCGAATTCGACAAGGACCACGATGATTATCAATCGCTGATGCTCAAGGCGCTGGCCGATCGTCTGGCCGAAGCGCTCACCGAATGGTTGCACCGCAAGGTCAGAAGAGAGTTGTGGGGCTATGCGCAAGATGAAGCGTTGGACAATAACGCCCTGATTGCCGAGCAGTACGATGGCATCCGCCCCGCAATGGGGTACCCTGCCAGCCCCGACCATACCGAAAAGGATCTGCTGTGGGAGCTGCTGGATGCCGAAACAAATACCGGCATCTGGCTGACGGAGTCGAAGGCCATGGTGCCTACCGCAGCCGTGAGTGGGCTCTATTTTGCACATCCCCAGTCGCGTTATTTTGCGGTGGGGAAAATCAACAGGGATCAGGTGGAGGATTACAGCCGGCGCAAGGGCCTTGATCTGGCCGAGATGGAAAAGTGGCTGTCGCCCAACCTGGTTTATGACATCTGACTCAGCTGTGCATGGTGACGCGGGCCGTTATTTCGATATCCTGGCGGATATTCAGCGAGACAGGGCAGGCCTTCATCCGTTCGATAATATAGGCAATGGTCTTGGGCGAGGCATTGCCTAAGCGCATATCGCACTCAAACGCCACTTCAATGCCCTCCAGATTCCAGTCCTCCGCGGTGGTTACGATAATCTGACCCTTGGCCGAGTTCAGCACAATGCCGTTTTCCGCCGCGTTGACGCGCATGTACAAATGCTGACAGGTAAAAATGGCATAGACAAAGATCAGGAATCCGGCGGTCTCCACATTCAGATCAAAGGGTTCCCACACACCATCGTGCAAAAGTTCGATATTGAGGGTAGTGACCTCATTGTCATCTCCCTGATAGTGGCTGAGCGAGCGTAATTGAAAAATTCTCTGACCCATGACTGGTTTTCCTCGGTTTTTGTTTTCGAATGGGATCCGTATTGTAGACTAATGATTTTCACGGGGGAAAGCGGGTGATTGCCATGGCTGCGTGTTCGGGGATGGGGGGGGAGTGGAGATGAACAGGATGATTGCCATCCTCTTTCCTGCACAATATCGTTATCTGCCACACAACCGCCTGATCAATCTGACCCTGCGGTCACTGCATATATTGAGCTTTGCAGTACTGGTTGGTGGACACTATTTCGATCAGCCGGTGATCGAACTGATGCCGTGGTTCCAGGCTGCGCTGGTGACGGGAGGGCTAATGGTGCTGATCGAGCTGTATGGCAGCTTTACCTTCCTGATCGAATTGCGGGGGCTCAGTGTGCTGTTGAAGCTGGCCATACTGGGCGCTATTCCCTGGTTCTGGGATTCGCGATTCCTGCTGTTGGCAACGGTAGTTATCCTGGCTTCCTACACCAGCCACATGCAGGGAAAATACCGGCACATGAGCCTGATATCGCCAGCCGTGATTGCACGACTGCGGGAGGGAAAGGGGTAGGTGATGTGCAAGACCTTGCTACCCCGCAGGGTTGAGTAACCCGCTTCAGTTCCTCACAACCGGATTATTGTGCCGGATCCAGTCGGTAATCCCGCGTTTGACGTTATAGATTTTCTTGTAGCCAAGCTGTTCGGTAATCAGTTTGCTGGCGACTGCGGTGCGGTTGCCGGTACGGCAGATCAGGATGACCGGCTTCTCCGGATCGGTGACAGCCTCGAATTTCTGCTGGAAATCCGGCTGGATCCGGCCGCTGCGATTGAACAGCGTGATCTTGTGGCTGCCCTTGATCACACCAGTCTGTTTCCACTCTTCCGGACGGCGGATATCGATCAGCGTCACGCCCTTGTTCAGCAGATCCTTCAATTCGCTGTTGGAAATGTCGGTATAGCCTGAACCCGCCTCGGCATTCTGCATACAGCCTGCCAATGCAAAGGCCATCAACAACAGTAGTGATGGCAGGAGAAGGTTCTTCAGAGGTTTCATACGGGTTTCCTTTGATTTTTCATGATCTTGCCGACTACGGTGGCGGCTTGCAGATAGATGCCGCCAGCACGTATTTCATTGGCGCTGGAATGTGCGGCAGGGTAGTGAAATATGGCTACATGTCAAGCTTCCCGAGTTTTCAGAAGGATTCCTCTTGTAACCCCATCCCTCTGAAATCCATCATCTCTGCGTTGAAAAATGGACATTTACGTTTGTAAACTCACATTTTTTACCTTGACCTGAAGGATTTCAAAGGCAATCCGAGCCGCTACTGCTTGTGTGAACTACTCGCCGAGTAGTTACCCCGTCTTATTCATGGTGGATCGCGGATCCTGGCGATGGACTGGTGCGTCTGGGCGCCGCGCTGGAGTGAAATTTGTAGCAATCGCTACAACTTGAGCGAAGCGCAAGCG
>CAYTPO010000169.1:0-43092 GCA_964439815.1 uncultured Thiotrichales bacterium | reverse complement strand
TTACAAGTGTAAATGACCATTCTCCAACACTGAAATAGCAGATCTCGCGAGCACCCTGAATGCAGACATCACCCCGCAAAAAAAAAGGCCCCGGGGAAACCCCAGGGCCTGCTCACGTACCAGTTGGTGACGCTTTACTTTTGCGACAGGCTGTAAACGTAGGCTGCCACCAAATGCGACTTGTCAGAGCCAAGGAAATCCTTGTGAGCGGGCATCATGCCCTGACGGCCGTTACGAATGGACTCTTCAATAGAATCCATGGTCGAGCCGTAAACCCATGACTTGTCAGTCAGGTTGGGCGCTCCCAATGCTTCGTTACCGGTACCATCAGGCATGTGGCAAGCAGCACAGGCTGCGGCAAACTTTTCCTTGCCGGCAGTAGCCAGTGCCTCATCGACCTTGCGACCACTCAGGCTGGCAACATAGTTGGCGACTTGCTTGATACCTTCATCACCACCCAGCGCTGCACCCAATGCCGGCATGACACCGTTGCGACCATTCAGGATCGAGGCTTCGATCTGCTCAGGCGCGCCACCATACATCCAGGCTGCATCAGTCAGATTTGGAAAACCCTTGCCACCCCCGGCATCGGAACCATGACACAGCGCGCAATGATTCAGATACAAGCGACGACCGATATCCAATGCCTGTGCGTCCTTCGCAAGTGTCGGGATATCCTGACCGGCATACTTCTTGAAGATGGGACCGTATTGCGCATCAGCAGAATCCATCTCCTGTTGCCACTGATTGACCTCGGTCCATCCCAGAAACCCTTTGAAGGTTCCCAGTCCGGGGTACAACGCCAGATAGGCAAACGAAAAGATGATCGTGCCGTAGAACAGCCACAGCCACCAGCGAGGCAACGGATTGTTGAGTTCTTCCAACCCGTCCCAGCTATGCCCGGTAACATCACCTTCAGCGGCCTCACCGGGGCGAGACTTCATCGTCCACTTGATCAGCCAGTAACATGCCAGAATATTGATGACTGTTATTGCGATTATCCAAATACTCCAGAAACTGCTCATTTCTTCATCTCCTCAAGTGACCTTTGGTTCAACAGCTCTTCCTCTTCACTGAAAAGAGAATTTGCAGCTTCTGAAAAAGACTGCTTCTGACGCTTGCTGTAAGCCCAGAAACAGACTGCCAGAAAAGCGATCAGAGCCATAATGGTGGTAATTCCACGCAGATCGTTGATTACTTCCATCAGGTCACCTCGCAGTCTTGATAGCAGTGCCCAGCACCTGCAGATAGGCAATCATCGCATCCATCTCGGTCTTGCCTTCCAGCTGTGCTTCGGCCGCTTCAATTTCGGCTTCGGTGTAACGATCACCCTGGCCTACCGTATGCCCCAGCAGATTCATGACCGACATCTTCTTCTTGATGAGGGATGGATCCAGCTTGTTCCGCTCCAGCCAGGAATAGCTGGGCATATTGGACTCAGGCATGACCGAACGCGGATCGATCAGGTGTCTGCGATGCCACTCGTCACTGTAACGTCCACCAACCCTCGCCAGGTCAGGACCAGTCCGCTTGGATCCCCAAAGAAACGGGTGATCATAGACGAACTCACCGGCCACCGAGTAGTGACCATAACGTTCGGTCTCTGCCCGGAAGGGACGAATCATCTGCGAATGACAGTTGTTGCAACCTTCCCGGATATAGATATCCCGACCTTCGAGCTGCAGCGCCGTATAGGGCTTCAAACCCTCAACCGGCTCCGTGACATTCTTGATGAAATACAGCGGAATGATCTCGACCAACGCGCCCATGCTGACCACTATCAGGATCAGGACGGCCATCAGACCAATGTTCTTTTCTACTACTTCATGACTCATCTGATATCTCCTTCATTCACGCTGGTTGAGCAACAGGAGCATCAACCGACTCGCCGTCTTTGATTGTTTTCCAAACGTTGTATGCCATGATGAACATACCCGACAGGAACAGGATGCCACCAATCAGGCGAACCACGAAGAATGGATAGGACTGCTCGATGGACTGAATGAAACTGTAGGTCAGGGTACCGTCGGCATTGACCGCACGCCACATCAGGCCCTGCATGACGCCTGCAATCCACAACGCCGCAATATAGAGAACGACTCCGATCGTGGATACCCAGAAATGCCATTCGATCAGCTTGATGCTGTACATGTTTTCACGTGCAAACAGTTTTGGCAGCAGCGCATAGGTAGAACCAATGGTCACCATCGCAACCCAGCCAAGCGCCCCGGCGTGTACATGACCAATGGTCCAGTCAGTATAGTGGGACAGCGCATTAACCGTCTTCACCGACATCATGGGTCCTTCGAAAGTGGACATGCCATAGAACGACAGGGAGACGATCAGGAAGCGAATGATTGGATCATCACGCAGTTTGTGCCACGCGCCGGACAACGTCATGATGCCGTTGATCATGCCACCCCAGGAAGGTGCCAGCAGGATCAGTGAAAAGACCATGCCGATGCTTTGCGCCCAGTCAGGCAGCGCCGTGTAGTGCAGGTGATGCGGACCAGCCCACATGTAGGTGGAAATCAGTGCCCAGAAGTGAACGACCGAGAGACGGTAGGAGTAGACCGGGCGACCAGCCTGCTTGGGGATGAAGTAGTACATCATGCCCAGGAAGCCGGCAGTCAGAAAGAATCCAACCGCGTTATGTCCATACCACCACTGTACCATGGCATCGATGGTGCCGGGATAGATGGAGTAGGAGCGGGTCAGCGAGTAGGGAACTTCAAGATTGTTGACCACATGCAGCAACGCAATCGTCAGGATGAACGCACCGTAGAACCAGTTGGCGACATAGATATGCTTGGTCTTGCGTTTTACAATCGTGCCGAAAAAGACGATGGCATAGGAGACCCACACCAGGGTAATCAGAATATCGACAGGCCATTCCAGCTCGGCATACTCCTTCGAGGAAGTCATGCCGAGTGGCAAGGTAATGGCTGCCAGCACGATAACCAGCGTCCAGCCCCAGAACACGAAGGCCGCCAGACCATTGGCAAAAAGCCGCGTCTGACAGGTTCGCTGGACAACATAAAGTGATGTCCCGATCAGCGCAGAACCACCAAAAGCGAAAATGACCGCATTGGTATGCAATGGCCGCAAGCGACTGTAGGTAAGCCAGGGAATCTCGAAATTGAGCGCTGGCCAGATCAACTGGGCGGCAATCAGCACACCGACCAGCATTCCGACAATACCCCAGACCACAGTCATGATGGTAAATTGCCGTACAACTTTATAGTTGTATGTTGTTGCAGTAGACATAGTCTCTCCTCTAGGTCCCGCATGAAAATAACAGATAAAAAAAGACAGGCACGCTGTTTTCAACGCGCCTAATCATATTACAATGTGCATGATAGCGCTTTTTTGCTCCATGATCTTTATCAAAAGCTTCTGGCTTGAACAAGTCTTCACCTGATCAGGCCAGGATCGCGACGATAATGAAAGGTGGTTTGAGCAGACAAGTATGACCCGACTACCCGGCCAGTTTCCTGTCGCGGGAGGGCCGATTGCAAACCACCTCGCCCAACCCGTATTTCTAGCGATACCGGCCATGGCGAACAGTTTCCACGGATATGCAGGTGCCATGTCATCCGCATTCACGAGTCACACGGCTATCACAGGCCGCGGGGGCAGGAGCAGAACACCCAATTCGGTGAGTGGGGTACTGACGGATTGGAATTGATACGGCTGATTTGCAGGCAGCATTCCTGTGACCAGGCTCTTCAGGGTAATTACCAGGATCATAACCAGAGCAAAACACTATGAGCCACCACCAGAAAGTGATCAGTATTCGCGAGTTGAAGACCTCCTGCCACGAATGCAGCCTCGCCGAGATCTGCCTGCCTCACGGACTCAACGACGCAGAACTGTTCGAGCTTGATGAGCTGATCCTGCACAAGCCGCGTATTGAACAGGGGGAAGTGCTGTTTCGCACCGGCGACATGATGCACTACCTCTATGCCGTACGCTCCGGCGCTTTCAAGGCTGTCCTGTCATCCAATGAAGGCGCCGAACAGATCACCGGCTTCTATCTTTCCGGAGAACTGATGGGGCTGGACGGGTTTGGCGATGACATCCACCAGTGCACAACCATCGCTCTGGAAACTTCAACGGTTTGCGCCATCGACATCGACGAACTGGAAAAACTCAGTCTACGGACCACTGGGCTGCGCAGGCAGCTACGCCACCTTATCGGCAACGAAATCAACCACGACCACCGCAGCTTGCTGTCACTCGGCCAACTGAAGGGTGAGGAGAGGCTCGCCGCATTTCTGTTGAGCATTTCTCTGAGGCTGCAAAAGAGAGGCTTCTCCCCCCGCGAATTCAATCTGCCGATGGCACGCCATGACCTGGCCAACTACCTTGGCCTGGCCGTCGAGACACTCAGTCGCATGTTCTCACGGATGATCGATGCCAAGATCATCGAAACCAATCGCCGCCACGTCAAGTTGCTGGACACCAAGGCATTGTGTGAGCTGGCACAATATGACTGCCCTCGCGAGAGTCACCACGCATCGTCGTAACACTACTTCACAGGTTCCTGTTTTACTTGACCCTCCCCTGCTGCTATACATGGTGCACTTTCAACTACATGGCAAAATGCCAGAAAGCCATGTGACCGCAGGGTTTCCGTGTCAACAAAACACGGCAAGCCCCGCCAACTCAACCTCCTGGAGGAGACACGATGGACCTGATGAAACTCGGCACCGACCTGCTCATGAGCAAACTCGGTGGCAAGACAGATTCCAACTCAATCGCATCCACACTGAGCGGCCTGCTCTCTGGTGGTGAAGGCGGTGCTGGCGGCCTCGGCGGCATCATTTCGGCAATGCAGGAAAAGGGGCTCGGCTCCATTGTGGAATCCTGGTTGGGCGATGGAGACAACGCAGAGATTTCCCCGGACCAGGTTCGCGAAGTGGTCGGCAGCGACAAGATTGCACAGATGGCCGCGCAAATCGGCTCTGATGAAGACTCCCTGCTGGATGGGCTGAAGGATGCCTTGCCGCAGATCGTCGACAAATCCAGCAGTGGCGGTTCATTGCTGGACAACATCGGTGGCCTGGGTGGCGCACTGGACATGGCCAAGAAATTCCTTGGCTGATTGATTGCCGCGAGAAAAAAGGCAGCAGGGTGATTACCCTGCTGCCTGGTATAAACCTCTCTTGTTCAGGGTAGCACCCAAATGCACCAGTCCGGCGCCAGGATCCACAGTCCACCATGGACAAGGTGGGATAAACGGCTGCGCCTGACGGACTATCAGCCCGTCTTATTCATGGTGGATCGCGGATCCTGGCGCTGGACTGGTGCGTCTGGGCGCCGCGCTGGAGCGAAGTTTGTAGCATTAGCTACAACTTGAGTGAAGCGCAAGCGCAGGCGTGCCAGAACAAGCCAAGGCCGTGATAGGCTGAAGCCTCTCACCATTTGGGTGAAACGGGACTGCCAAGGGTTTGCCATTGTTTTCTTTTACTTATCATAGGCTTTAGCCGCCACCATGAATAAGACGGGATCAGATAACCTTGGAGAATTTTGCCTCGCCACGAGCTTGCTTCAGGTGCGCATCGAACACCATGCAGACATTTCGGACCAGCATCCGCCCGCGCGGCAGAATACGAATCTCGCCATCGGTCACCTCGATCAGGCCATCCTCCTCCATCGGCTGCAGCGCCTTGAGTTCATCCTTGAAATAGTCTGCAAAGCCGATGTCATACTGTTTTTCCACTGCCGACATATCCAGCATGAAGTTGCAGATCAATCGGCTGATCACATCTCGGCGGAGGATATCATCCTCGGTCAGGCGAATACCTCTGACCACCGGCAGATGCCCGGCATCGATCGCCGCATAGTAAGGTTCCAGATCCTTGGCATTCTGACTGTAAACGTCGAAAACCTTGCCAATCGAACTGACTCCCATGCCAATCAATTCACAATCTCCCCGCGTGGTATACCCCTGGAAATTGCGATGCAGATGCCCCTCCTGCTGCGCCCTGACCAACTCATCATCCGGCTTGGCAAAATGGTCCATGCCGATATAGACATACCCTTCATCCGTCAGCCGACTGATGGTCCGCTTGAGAATTTCCAATTTGTCCTTGCCGGAAGGCAACTCGCTTTCATTGATACGCCGCTGCGGCTTGAACCGTTCTGGCAGATGCGCATAGTTGAACACCGAGAAACGATCTGGAGAGAGCTTGAGAACCTCGTCAAGCGTCTGGTCGAAGCTTTCTATTGTCTGCAGTGGCAAGCCATAAATGAGATCGAGGTTGACCGAGTTCGCACCTGCCTCATGGCAGGCATTGACGATATCGCGTGTCATTTCAATCGGCTGAATCCGGTTGACAGCCCGCTGCACGACCGGATTGACGTCCTGCACGCCAAGACTGAAGCGGTTGAACCCAATGGATCGCAAATGGCGGATGCTGTCAGGCGTCACCGAGCGCGGATCGATCTCGATGGAATAATCCCCACCATCATCATCGCGCAAATTGAAGTGCTTGCGGGTAGCCTCCATCAGCTCGGTCATTTCCTCATGGTTGAGGAATGTGGGTGTTCCACCTCCCCAATGCAGTTGCTCTACAACACGATCACTATCATACAGCGCGGCCTGCATCTCGATCTCCCGCTCCAGGCGTTCGAGATAGCCACCTACCATGGAGTGGTTCTTGGTTGCAATCTTGTTGCAGGCACAGTAGAAGCAGATCGTGTCGCAGAAGGGAATATGGAAATAGAGGGATAACGGACCGGGAACCGGAAACTCGTTGCTCTCGCGGGCCGCACGGACATAATCCGACTCACCGAAACTGTCCGTAAAGGAAACTGCGGTTGGATAGGAAGTATATCGTGGACCACTCGCATCATAGCGACGGATCAACTCTTCATCAAAGATCGTGTTGGTGTATTCGGAAACAGTCATGCGGTTAGGGTTCCAGCAAAAAAGTAGTGGATGGGTTGGCAAGGCTAGCACGCCAGCTCGAAAGGTACGTTTGATCTGAGTCAACGATGCCCTCTGCGCCAGTGCTCCATCAAATTGGGTTTGATGGAGCACTGGGAGCACCCGCTCCACCTGTGGGGCGGGCACTCCTAGCATACCATCTGCAAGCCTGAATATTCATTTTGCCCATCAAACCCCGTTGCAGGCATAATCCACCGTCTCAGAAAAACTTCAGGAATTACAGTGTCCAGATCAGCAGAACTCTTTCATCGCGCCGAAAAAACCATTCCCGGTGGCGTCAACTCCCCAGTACGCGCTTTCAGAGGCGTCGGGGGCGATCCTGTATTCATCGAAAAGGCGGCTGGAGCCTGGCTGTTCGACAGTGACGGGCAGCGCTACATCGACTATGTCGGTTCATGGGGACCAATGATTGCCGGCCATGCCCATCCCGAAATTATCGAAGCCGTCAAACAGGCAGCCGACAATGGCCTGAGCTTCGGCGCTCCCACCGCGCTGGAAATCGAGATGGCCGAGCGCGTCTGCGACATCCTGCCATCACTGGAGATGGTGCGCATGGTCAGCTCCGGCACCGAAGCCACCATGAGTGCCATTCGTCTGGCACGCGGATTCACCGGACGGGACAATATCGTCAAGTTCGAAGGCTGTTACCACGGCCACGGCGACTCCCTGCTGGTCAAGGCCGGCTCGGGTGCCCTGACCCTGGGCGTTCCCAACTCTCCCGGTGTACCCGCCGCACTGGCAGCACACACCATTACGCTGGACTACAACAATCTCGATTCGGTCAGGGAGGCTTTCAGCGAAATTGGCAACGAGGTTGCCTGCATTATTGTTGAACCCGTCGCCGGCAACATGAACTGCATCCCGCCTGTGGAAGGGTTTCTCGAAGGGCTGCGTGAAATCTGCAACGAATATTCGGCGGTGCTGATCTTTGATGAGGTCATGACCGGGTTCCGCGTGGCACTCGGCGGCGCACAGACACGCTATGGCGTCACCCCCGATCTCACGACACTGGGAAAAGTGATTGGCGGTGGCATGCCGGTGGGTGCCTTTGGCGGCAAGCGCGAGATCATGGAGCATATCGCACCCTTGGGGCCTGTCTACCAGGCGGGCACCTTGTCAGGCAACCCCATTGCCATGACGGCGGGACTCAAGACGCTGGATATCATTTCCGCACCTGATTTTTTCACCAATCTGGAAAAGAAGACCACACAACTGGTCGAAGGCTTTCAGGCTCGTGCCGATGCTGCCGGCATCCCCTTCACCACCAGCCAGGTTGGTGGCATGTTCGGCCTGTTCTTCACCGAGGCCGACCGGGTTACCTCCTTCGCCCAGGCCACCCAATGCAATGTCGATGCCTTCCAGCATTTCTTTCACAGCATGCTCGACCAGGGGATCTACCTTGCACCATCGGCCTACGAAGCGGGATTCGTTTCCAGCGCACATTCGGACAGGGATCTGGAAGAGACCTTGCTGGCAGCAGAGAAGGCTTTTGCCACACTCAAAGCATAAAGAAAGAGATGTGTAACTACTCGCTGAGTAGTTACAGAGATGTGAAATTGACTGGCAGCCCGGACGGGCTGCCAGTCGATGTGTTCATTCACTCCATCAGCGCATCGACATCCAGGTCGCGCAGGTACTCGGCAAATCCGTCCTTCAGCTCGGGATGCTTGAGCGCATATTCGACTGTGGCAATCAGGTAACCCAGCTTGTCACCACAATCATAGCGCTTGCCTTCAAACTCATAGGCCAGCACTCTTTCCTTTTCCAGCAGCTTGGCAATCGCATCGGTCAGCTGGATTTCACCACCGGCACCACGCGGCGTATTTTCCAGCTTGTCGAAGATTCTAGGCGTCAGTATGTAGCGACCAACCACCGCAATATTGGAGGGTGCATCCTCGGGCGCAGGCTTCTCGACAATACCATTGACGTGCCACAGGCGCTCGCCAGCGGGTTCCGCAGCCACCACGCCGTATTTCTGCGTCTGATCTTCCGGCACTCTTTCACTGCCCAGCACGCTACAGCCATGGTAGTTATAGATGGAGACCATCTCTCCGAGACCCGAGGTGCCATTCTTGGCCGCGATCATGTCGTCAGCCAGAATCACCGCAAACGGTTCGTCGCCAACGATGGACTTGGCACACAGCACCGCATGTCCAAGCCCCAACGCTTCAGCCTGTCGCAGATACACGCAGGTTATGCCCGGGGGCAGAATGCTGCGGACTTCCTGCAGCAATTTGGTCTTGCCACGCTCTTCCAGCTCACGCTCCAACTCGTATGCCTTGTCGAAATGATCGGGAATCGACCGCTTGTTCCGGCCAGTTACAAAAATCAGCTCGGTAATCCCGGCTGCAACCGCTTCCTCGGCAGCGTATTGAATCAGCGGCTTGTCGACTATTGGAAGCATTTCCTTGGGGTTGGCTTTGGTCGCTGGAAGAAAACGAGTTCCCATTCCGGCAACCGGGAAAACCGCCTTGCGTATCTTGGTGGGCATAAAGCTAACGTCCTTATTCTGGAATAATGAGTGGTATAGACTGCGCGATCTTAGCAAAAGTTCCCGTCATATCACTGAGACAAGCACCTCGTTTAGCGTATCTCGCGGTGATGGCGATCGCGTTATCGGACGTCCTATAACCAGATAGTTGCTGCCTGCGGCCATGGCCTCCGCCGGCGTCATCACACGCCGCTGATCATCCCCACCATGACCACCAGGTGGCCTGATTCCCGGTGTGACCAGCAGAAAATCCTGCCCGAGGCCAGTGCGCAAGCCGGCGGCCTCACGGGCAGAGCAGACCACACCATCAACCCCTGCCTCCTGCGCCAGCAGGGCAAGCCTGTGAACCTGCTGCTCCGGGGAAGTAGCAATACCTATTTGTTGCAGGTCGGCGCTCGCCATCGAGGTCAGAACAGTGACGGCAATCAGGTAGGGATCACAGGATGACCGATCAACCGCCTCACGCGCTGCCGCCATCATTCGCAGCCCGCCACTGGCATGGACATTGAGCATCCAGACCCCCAGATCAGCCGCCACACGACAGACCGAAGCTACGGTATTCGGAATATCATGGAACTTGAGATCGAGAAAAACCTCGAATCCAAGCCGATGCAGCTCCTCGATCAGAGCCGGGCCACAAGCCACGAACAGCTCGAAGCCCACTTTCAGACGACACTTGCCAACGGGCAACCTTGCTACAAAATCCAGCGTTTCCTTGCGGCTGGAAAAATCCAGCGCCACGATTACAGGGGAATCAATCATCAGTTTCAGCTATCCAGCCATGAATATTCGACAGGGTTTTGATGTGGCCTGACCGTCCCCCAATGCTGGCATCCGGGACACTGCCAGAAAATCAGATTCGACTCAAAACCACAATGGGTACAATGACAGGCCATATAGGTGCCCAGGCGCGAATCCAGCGTATGCTCCAGCGACTGGAAAGAGGTTCTGATCTCGCCACTGGTCTTTTCCTTCATCATTTCAAGGTACGCCAGCACAATATAGGGAGAGACCTCATCGCGTTTCATCTCCTGATACAATAGCGCGTGCAACCGTTCCTCATCCCCCAGATCCTTGTAGGCTCTGACAAGAAAATAGCGCGCCGCCGCATCAGAGGCACAATCGGCGTTCTCACGGACAAAAGCCGGGAAATCGTGCAACGTTCCCGCCCTGGCAAACGTCTTGTACAGACGATTCAGCACTACCGGAGAGAAATGGCGATCAATCGCCAGCGCCTTGCGATAGCGTTTGACCGCCGCTGTGAAATTTCCCTTTGACAGCTGGATATCCCCAGCCTGGATATGGGCCCTGATACAATCGGGATCTACCAACAAGGCCTGTTCGGCCTCAGCGACAGCCGCCTCCACCTTGCTGGTCTTGACATATTCCTCGACCAATTCACAGTGGTAATGCGCGATTCTCACATGTTGCGAGGCGCCCCCGGATTTCTGATGCCTTACTGCGGCATCAACGGCCTTGTTCCACTCCTTCTCCTGCTCATAGACGCTGGTCAGGTAGCGGTAAGCCTCCTCCTGGTTTTTCCCGGTATCGGACAACTTCAGAAAGATGTTTTCGGCACGATCCAGCAAACCAGCCTTCAGATAGTCGATGCCCAATTGTTGCAGGGCATTGGCCTTCTGCTCGGGCGACAGGCTGGGACGTGCAATGATGTTCTGATGGATTCGGATAGCCCGATCCACTTCGCCACGCCGTCGAAAAAGGCTGCCGAGCACCAGATGCGTCTCGACGGTATCTTCATCGACATCCACCAGATCGACCAGCAGATTGATCGCCTTGTCGGATTGCTCGCTGAGCAGATAATTCAACCCTTGCAGGCAATGCTCACTGAAAGCGCTCTGCCCCTCCCTGTTTCGCGAGCGGCCACGATTGCCGGCGGACAACCGCGCCGTTATCCATCCGGATGCAGCCGCAACCGGCAGCAACAACCACAACAGCGGTTCCATGGCGCCCATTTCAGGGACAAACCCGGTCAACAAGGTGCCTGACAGAAGAATCGAGGCGGAGAAAATCCAACATCATCACCTCCCTCGCTGCATCAGACGTACCACAAGGCATCATGTGTCTTTGATGGGAATCTTGCGGAGATTGGTGAGTTCCTTTTCTGCATTGGTCAACTGCTTGCGCAGCTTCCTCATTTCGCGACGTCGACCCAGTGCCAGCAGACCACCCGCCAGCATTCCCAGCAACACACCAAAGAACATACTGGCGACTACCACCAGGGAAAAGGGTAGCGTAATCCTGGAATAATAGAGGTTGACCGTGACTTCATCGGGGTTCAGCGCAGTAAAGACAACAGCACAAACAGCGGCGAAAAGGATAAAAATGAAATAGATCAGAGCTTTCATGGGCAGACAGTTGCTATTGAGTGCCCCTGTCCATTGGGCAACGAAACAGGCAGCAGTGGATGATCACTCTTTGATCGGAATATGGGTGGAATTCATGACCCGCTCACGGAGCTGTTTGCCCGGCTTGAAATGCGGTACATACTTCCCGGTCAGGCTGACAGAATCACCCGTCTTGGGATTTCTTCCAACCCGGGGAGGGCGAAAATGGAGGGAAAAACTGCCGAAGCCACGGATCTCGATCCGCTCGCCGGATGCCAGCGCCAGGCTCATTTGCTCCAGCATGATCTTGACTGAGAGCTCAACGTCCTTGGGTGCCAGATGAGGCTGTTTCGCGGTAAGCATCTCAATAAGATCGGATTTCGTCATCTTGCCCTCAACCTGCCCTTGTTCTTGAATCTTTGAAACCCGAACCCGGCAACATGACCGGGTTCGGGAAAGTGCCAGCTACGTGACCTGGATCACTCCGAGCTGTCGCCCATGCGTGACTTGAGGTCTTTCAGTGCTTCGTGCATCGGATTGGCAACCACACTCTGGTTGCTGTACTCCTGCATGACTTGCGCTTCCTCATCGCTGTCCTTGGCCTTGATGGAGAGAGAAACGATACGGGATTTGCGATCGAGCCCCATGAACTTCGCTTCCACTTCATCGCCCACCTTCAGCACGGTAGAGGCATCTTCCACGCGATCGCGTGACAGTTCCGATGCACGCAACAGACCTTCGATACCTTCGCCCAGATCAATGATAGCCGCTTTGGCGTCCACTTGCTTGACGGTACCCTTGACAATCGAACCCTTGGAGTGGGCTGCCATGTACTGCGAGAACGGATCCTGATCCAGCTGCTTGATACCCAGCGAGATACGCTCGCGCTCGGGATCGACCGCAAGAACGACGGCTTCCAGCTCATCACCCTTCTTGTAGTCACGTACCGCTTCCTCACCCGGAATGTTCCAGGAGATGTCGGAGAGGTGAACCAGACCATCGATACCACCTTCGAGCCCCACGAAGATACCGAAATCGGTAATCGACTTGATGCTGCCACGGACATGATCACCCTTGGTGAAATTGGCTGCAAACTCATCCCAGGGATTCGCCTTGCACTGCTTCATGCCCAGTGAGATGCGACGACGCTCTTCGTCGATATCGAGAATCATGACCTCGACCTCATCACCTAGGTGAACGACTTTCGCAGGATTGACGTTCTTGTTGGTCCAATCCATTTCAGAGACGTGCACCAGACCTTCGACACCATCCTCGATTTCGACAAAGCAACCATAATCGGTGATATTGGTGACTCTGCCGAACAGGCGGGTATTTTCGGGATAACGGCGCGTGATATCCTTCCAGGGATCATCACCCAGCTGCTTCAGACCCAGTGAAACGCGATTACGCTCACGGTCGAAACGCAGTACCTTGACTTCGATTTCCTGACCGATCTCGACCACTTCGGAAGGATGCTTGACGCGCTTCCAGGCCATATCGGTAATGTGCAGCAGACCATCGACGCCACCCATGTCCAGGAACGCACCATAATCGGTGAGGTTCTTGACAATGGCCTTGACCGTCTGGCCTTCAGCCAGATTGGCCAGCAGCTGCTCGCGCTCGGCGCTGTACTCGGACTCGACCACGGCACGACGTGAAACAACCACGTTGTTGCGCGCCTGATCCAGTTTGACCAGCTTGAATTCCAGCTCCTTGCCTTCCAGATACGCAGTATCGCGCACAGGACGAACATCAACCAGTGATCCAGGCAGGAACGCGCGGATGCTGCCCAGTTCGACAGTAAAACCACCGCGCACCTTGCCGGTGATCATACCCTTGACAATTTCATCATTTTCCTGAGCTTTCTCAAGCTCCTGCCAGGCTTTGGCACGCTTGGCTTTCTCTCTCGACAGACGTGTTTCGCCCATGCCGTTCTCGACGGCGTCAAGAGTCACTTCCACGATATCGCCAACCTCTACTTCGAGGTTACCGTCAGGGCCAATAAACTGCTCAATGGGAATGACACCTTCCGATTTCAGGCCGGCGCTGACGACGACCATATCGTTGGTAATATCGATGACCGAGCCATTGATAATGGCACCAGGCTTCATCGTGGTAAAGGCAAGACTCTCCTCGAATAATTCTGCGAAACTTTCAGACATTTAAATAAAAACCTAAGATAAACAATCCGTTGGCAAACAGGCATCAAAAACGGCCAACGTTGTTCGTTTGAAGTTGAAGTTCAGCGCAGTCACTCCACGGACTACGCCACCAGACCTTTTTCACGCGCGAGATTCAACGTGCTTTCGAGCATTTCCTCGATGGACATTGCGGAACAATCGATGACAACGGCATCGTCAGCCGGTCGCAAAGGCGACACTGGACGATTCATATCCCGATCGTCCCGTGCAGAAATCTCGCGAAAAAGGGCATCAATACTAATATCAAACCCCTGATCTTTCAACTGCTTATATCGCCGCTGTGCGCGCTCCTCGATACTCGCCGTCAAAAACACCTTCAAACGGGCATCGGGAAAGACCACAGTCCCCATATCCCTGCCGTCAGCCACCAGGCCCGGCTGCTGGCGAAAAGCCTGCTGCCGCTGCAACAACGCCTGGCGAACTTCAGGGTAAGCGGCAATGCGTGATGCGGCTTCGCCACTCTGCTCGGTTCCCAGTTGCGCCGTAACGTCTTCACCGTCGAGCAGAACGCTGGCCGTACCCTGCGCCGACTCACCAAACTGTACATCCAGCCTGTTCGCTTGCGCTACCAATGCGGGTACGTCGTCGAGATCGATACCGTTCTTCAGTGCAGCCAGAGCCGTCACACGATAGATGGCACCACTGTCCAGCCAGTGCCAGCCAAGCTTCTTCGCCAGCAGACGACTCAGCGTACCCTTGCCCGAACCACCCGGGCCGTCGATCGTGATGACCGGAATATCCATTGCAGACATGATCGACTCCTCCTTCAGACCGTGGTGGCCCTGATATTCATCCCGATGCGATTACAGGCCGCCACAAATCCCGGAAATGACGTATTCACATTGTCACAGTCGTGAATGATGATTGCAGAACGGCTGCGCAAGGCTGCCACGGCAAAGGCCATCGCAATACGGTGATCGCCATGACTTTGAACCTGTGCACCATGAATCGCCCCGCCACCCTGAATGACGATACCATCCCGCGTTGGCGCAGCATCGACACCACAGGCCTGAAGCCCGTCTGCCATCACCTGGATACGATCGCTCTCCTTCACCCGCAGCTCCTCAGCACCGGTCAGCCGGGTTTCGCCACTGGCGCAGGCCGCCGCAACGAACAGCACCGGAAATTCATCGATCGCCAACGGGACCAGCGACTCGGGAATGGCAATACCCTGCAACTCGGCTGCGACCACATGAATATCCGCCACCGGCTCGCCTCCCACCTCACGCTGATTCTCCAGCGTGATGTTCGCCCCCATCAACCGCAGAATATCGATCACACCGGTACGGGTCGGATTGACGCCAACATGCTCCAGCCAAAGATCCGCACCTGGCGTAATGCTGGCCGCCACCATGAAAAAGGCTGCCGAGGAGATATCCGCCGGCACGTCGATTGTGGTGGCCTTGAGTGTGCCGCCACCGTTCAGGCAAACGGTACTGCCCTCGCGGCGAATGTCATAACCGAACCCGGACAGCATGCGCTCGGTATGATCGCGCGTCGGTGCCGGCTCGGTGACACAGGTTTCCCCATCGGCATAAAGCCCCGCCAACAATACACTGGACTTCACCTGGGCACTGGCAACCGGCATCTCGTAGTGAATACCGTGCAGACTGGAACCCCCGCTGATCCGCAATGGCGGGGTGCCACCCTCGGCAGTGGCAATTTCCGCCCCCATCTCACCCAGCGGCACCGTCACCCGTCGCATCGGGCGCCCTGACAGCGACGCATCCCCGGTCAGCACAGAATCGAATGCCTGACCCGACATCAACCCCGACATCAGACGCATCGAGGTACCCGAATTGCCCAGATCGAGCGGACCGGCAGGCGCCTTCAGACCCGCCATGCCAACCCCGTGGATCACGACCCTGCCCTCATCCGGCCCTTCGATCTCGACACCCATGGCACGAAAGGCACTGAGTGTTGCCAGACAATCATCGCCATCGAGAAACCCACTGACACGGGTCGCCCCCTCAGCCAGGGCACCCAGCATGATCGAACGATGGGAGATGGATTTGTCGCCGGGCACACGCAGGCGCCCACGCACAGTTCCGCCAGGTCCGGCGGTGAAAGAAAGCGTATTTGTCATTATCCTGAAAACCTGTCTCGCGCCGCCTTGGCGCGTGAAAAAATCGTGGTCAACCTATCGGCATCGCCCCCGGCTATCGCCTCGCGCAGCTCCGCGAGTTCTGACTCGAACCGCTCCATGGCTGCCAGCAACGCCCGCTTGTTATGGATGCAGATATCGCGCCACATGACCGGATCGCTGGAAGCAATACGGGTAAAGTCCCGGAACCCACCCGCTGCATAGCGAAAGATTTCGTCCGACGCCTCCATTCGCGCCAGACTGTCCACCAGGCCAAACGCCAGCATATGTGGCAAATGGCTGGTCACAGCCAGTACCGCATCGTGATGCTCGACTTCCATGGTCTCCACCACGGCACCCGCGGCCTGCCACATCTGCTCGACCTGTTTCAAAGCCGCCTCGGAAGTCTCAGTCAATGGCGTCAACAGCACCTTGCGGTCGCGGTAAAGCTCGGCAAATGCGGCCGCCGCGCCGCTTTTCTCGGTCCCGGCAATCGGGTGACCCGGTACGAAGTTGGCGGGAATCTCACCAAAAGCCGACTTCACCTGCGCCACCACCTCGCCCTTGACGCTACCCACATCAGTCAGCACAGCGGATGGTGACAGATGATCCCGAATCTGCTCGCAGACCTGAGCCGTTGTACCCACCGGCACTGCCAGCACCACCATATCTGCACCTCGGACACCAATCGCCGGTTCATGGCTGAACTCGTCGATCACACCCAGCCTGACCGCTGCCTGCAGATTGGCCAGCCCACGCCCCACACCAATCACGGATCCGACCGCACCAGCCTGCTTCAGTGCCAGCGCCAGCGATCCACCAATCAGCCCGACACCAATGATGCAGAGTCGGTTTATCGCAGACATGCTTTCAACGCGTCGATGCAGATTGCGTTTTCATCTTCACTGCCAATGGTAATGCGCAAATGCTGCGGCAACTTGTAGTTGGCAACCGGCCGCACGATCACGCCCCGGCGCAGCATGGCCTCATAGACCTCGGCGCCAGGACGATCCAGCGCCACACAGAGGAAGTTGCCAACGGACGGAATACTATGCAGCCCCATCTCCTCGAAAGCCCGCAGATACTGTTTCATACCGTCTTCGTTGTTGGCAATGCTGCGAGCGATAAACTCCCGGTCATCGAGCGCCGCGGCGGCCGCCGCCAGCGCCAGTGAATTCACATTGAAGGGATGCCGGACACGGTTGATCACTGCCGCCAGCCCCGCGCTCGACATGCCATAACCCACACGCAGCGCCGCCAGGCCGTAGATCTTGGAGAAGGTTCGGGTGACGATCAGGTTGGGAAACTCATCCAGCCATGCCAGACCATTGGGAAAGTCGTCAGCCGTCACGTACTCGGTATAGGCCTCGTCCAGCACGATCACGACGCTGTCAGGTACCGCAGCAACAAAGGCTTTGAGCGCATCACGATCCAGCCAGGTACCGGTCGGATTATTGGGGTTGGCGATAAAAACAACGCGGGTATTATCATCGATCAATGCCGCCATCGCATCGAGATCGTGGCCGTAGGGCATGGCATTGGTCGGCGGCAAGGGAGCCGCCACATGCGCGTCTGCGCCCGTCGCCTGGGTATAGATCGCATACATCGCAAAGCTGTGCTCCGAATACACGGCATTACGACCAGGCCCGAGAAACGAGCGCGCCACCATATCAATCACATCACTGGAACCACTGCCCAGTGTGATCTGCTCCGGAGCCAGTCGATAGCGCTCCGCCAGCTTGTGGCGCAACGAAAAGCCAATATCATCGGGATACCAGTTCAAGCCATCCAGTTCGCCACAGGCCGCAGCGACACCCAGCGGACTGGCACCCAGCGGGTTTTCATTGGAGGCCAGCTTGACGATATGCTCCAGCCCCAGTTCGCGCTGCAACTCCTCGACCGGTTTGCCGGGCAGGTAGGGATGCAACCGCCGCACACCGGGGAGCGCGTATTTCAGCAAATCATCGGACATCACAATACTGCCTTGGGATAGGAGCCGAGCACACGCACCAGATCGGCACTATCGCGCAATTCGGACAACGCATGCTGGATCGAGGGCTCACTCACATGGCCCTGCAGATCGAGAAAGAACACATACTCCCAGTTCACGCAATGCGAAGGACGGGACTCGATGCGGGTCAGGCTGACGCCATTGTCGGCAAACGGAGAGAGGATATGGTAGAGCGCACCCGGCTTGTTCTGCGCCGAAACCAGCAATGACGTCTTGTCATCCCCGGAAGGCGGCACCTCCTGATGACCGATCACCAGAAAACGGGTGGTATTGTCAGGGTTGTCCTCGACGTTGCGTGACAGGATATCCAGCCCATAGATTTCTGCCGCCACTTCACCCGCAATGGCCGCCGAGTCCGGCTCTTCTGCCGCCCGCCGTGCCGCTTCGGCATTGTTCGATGCGTGGATGCGTTCGGCATCCGGCAGATGAGCATCCAGCCATTCACGACATTGCGCCAATGACTGCGGATGAGAATAGATACGCCGGATCTTCGAGAGATCCGCACCTTTCGACATCAGATGCTGGTGAATGCGGATCTCGACCTCGCCACAAATCTGCAGCGAGGATTCCAGAAAGCTGTCGAGCGTATGGTTGACCACGCCTTCGGTGGAATTCTCGATCGGCACCACGCCGTAGGCACAGCTCTTGGACTCGACCTCGCGAAACACTTCATTGATCGCGCTGAGTGGACGGGTATCGATGGAGTGACCAAAATGTTTCAGCGCGGCCATCTGCGTGAACGAGCCGGCGGGGCCAAAATAGGCAATGCGCTGGCGCTCCTCGGAGGCCAGACAGGCCGACATGATCTCGCGAAACAGTCGCGCCATCTCCTCGTCATCGAGCGGCCCCGGATTCTGCTCCTGAATCCGGCGCAACACCTGCGCCTCACGCTCCGGCCGGTAGAATGTGGTGTTGTCCCCATACCGGCGCTTGACCTCGGCGACATCCTGGGCACACTGCGCCCGCGCACTGATCAGCTCCAGCAGCCTTGCATCGATCTCATCGATACGATCCCTGATCTGTTTGAGCGCTTCTTCCTGATTCATCGACAGCCCTTTGCCAACCCCTTGCTCACGACAGGATTCTGACCCGAATGATGCCTTCGACCTGCTCCAGCTCGCGGCAGCATTCTCCCTGAATCTCGGAATCGAGGTCGATCACCGTATAGGCAATATCGCCACGTGACTCATTGACCATGTGGTTGATGTTCAACCCGGCCTGCCCCATCCAGTGCGAAATCTGCGCCAGCATATCGGGACGATTCTCGTTGACTACCGTGACGCGGCTCATGCCAGAACGTGGCGACAGCACCTCGGGGAAATTCACGGAGTTGCGTATCGTGCCATTCTCCAGATACTCGCGTACCTCATCGGCCACCATCACTGCACAGTTCTCCTCGGCCTCCACCGTGGAGGCACCCAGATGCGGCAGCACGATGACGCGGGGGTGATTCTTGATCAGATTGCTCGGAAAATCACTGATATAGGAGTAGACCTTGCCGCTCTCCAGCGCTTCCAGCACCGCTTCGTCGTCCACAATGCCGTTGCGCGCTAGATTGATGATAATGACATTGTCCTTCATCATCGCCAGACGATCCCGGTTGATGAGTCCCTTGGTGGATTCGATTAGCGGAACATGGAACGTGACAAAATCCGCCTTTGCCAACACCTCTTCCGCCGAACTGGCCGACTCGACATCGGCAGAGAGCTGCCAGGCGCTCTTGACGGTAATCGTGGGGTCAAAACCGATCACGTTCATGCCCAGACTCTTGGCGGCATTGGCGACGCGCACACCGATGGCACCCAGACCGATAACGCCCAAAGTGCGACCCGGCAGTTCGAAACCACCATACTGCTTCTTGCCCTTCTCCACCGCAACAGAGATTTCCTTGTCGTCACCCTGCAACGAGCGCGAGTAGTCCCAGGCCTGGCAGATATTGCGACACCCCATCAACATGGCAGCAATCACCAGCTCCTTGACCGCATTGGAATTGGCTCCCGGTGCATTGAATACGGGGATACCCAGCTGTGTCATCTTGTCGACCGGGATATTGTTGACCCCCGCTCCGGCACGACCAACGGCCAGCAATGACTCGGGCAGATCCATTTCGTGCATGTTGTAGGAGCGCAGCAGAACGCCCTGTGGATGGGAAATCTCGGACGCCACCTCGTACTGCTCCATCGGAAACCGCTCCAGTCCGCGGGCGGCAATATTGTTCAGCGTCAGTATCTTGTACTTATCCATGGCTCTGCTCGAACTCCTTCATGTAGGCAATCAGGGCATCAACACCCTCTTCCGGCATCGCATTGTAGATGCTGGCGCGCATGCCACCCACTGAACGATGCCCCTTCAATGTGGCAAGACCTGCCGCTTCGGCGCCTTCCAGAAAAGCCTTGTCCAGCTCGGGATCGGCCAGCGTAAACGGCACGTTCATCCACGAACGACTGTCCTCGGGCACCGGACTGGCATAGAAGGACGATTCATCGATTGCTGTATAGAGCTTGGTCGCCTTGCGCTGATTGATCTCCGCCATCGAGCGCAGACCACCCAGATGCTTGAGCCACTGAAATACCAGCCCGGCCAGATACCAGGCATAAGTCGGCGGCGTATTCAGCATGGAATCGGCATCGGCCTGCTTCTTGTAATTCATGACAGAAGGCGTATCCGGCATCGCATCACCCAGCAGGTCTTCACGGATTATGACCAGCGTCAATCCGGCCGGGCCGATATTCTTCTGCGCGCCGGCGTAGATCATGCCGAACTTCGAGACATCGAGAGGGCGTGACATGATGGTAGACGACATATCGGCCACCAGCGGGATATCGCCGGTATCGGGAATCCAGTGGAACTCCACTCCGCCAATCGTCTCATTGGGCGTGTAATGGACATAAGCCGCATCATCGCTGAACGTCAGGCTGTCGGCATCCGGCACGCGGGTAAAGCCCGAATCTTCCGTGCTGGCTACCACATTCACGTCACAATATTTCTTCGCTTCGGCAATCGCCTTTTTCGACCAGGCACCGGTATTGATATAGTCGGCGTGTTTTCCACCGCGCAGCAGATTCATCGGGATGGCCGCAAACTGCAGACTGGCGCCGCCCTGCAGAAACAGCACCTTGTAGTTGTCGGGAATCTCCATCACCTCGCGAAAATCCGCTTCGGCCTGAGCAGCAATCGACATGAACGCCTTGCCGCGATGACTCATCTCCATCACCGACATACCACTGCCCTGCCAGTCCAGCATCTCGTCGCTTGCCTGTTTTAGAACCGCCTCCGGCAATGCCGCCGGGCCAGCGCTGAAGTTGAATACTCTGCTCATGCTTGATTCCCAAAATTGAATTGAATACCGCTCCCCGGCCGAAGATGCCGGAGAGGGGCACGATACCACTAAAGAATAGAATTTTGTTGACCTGGATTAACAGGCTGTTATCTGAATCCGCGGCTTAGACACGGATGAATGTTGCAAGATATTGGTTTCACATTGGTTTCAAAAACCCCCGGCTTGACCCAGAGATCAAGCGGGGATTTTACCACCATCGTGGAATCAAGAACTTGTGCCAGACACCCTGTTTCAGCCTCGGATTCAGGTGTTAATAACCTACTTGCCGGATCAGCATCACTCAGGAGCTGACATCATCACCACTGTTATCGTCTTCCGGCAAGGCCTCATCGCCTTCATCACTCCCTTCGAGATGCTCGATCCGCTCGATCTCGACCAGCTTTTCCTTCTTGCCAAGGCGTATCAACGTTACCCCCTGCGTATTGCGACCAATTTCGGAGATACCCGATACCGCCGTGCGCACCAGCGTGCCGGCATTGCTGATCAGCATGATTTCATCATCCTCATCCGCCAGCACCGCACCAACCAGCTCACCGTTGCGCTCACTGAGCTGCATGGCGATCACACCCTGTCCACCACGCTTCTGCAACGAGAATTCGTCTACGCGGGTTCGCTTGCCAAAGCCATGTTCCGATGCCAGCACCACACGCGCATCGCTGTCTGGATCAACAATGGCCAGCGCAATGACCCGCTGTCCATCCTGCAACCGAATACCCCGCACACCACAGGCGATCCGACCCATTGGCCGAACATCCGACTCGTGAAAGTGAATGGCCTTGCCGGAGTTGCTGAACAGCATGATTTCCTGATTGCCATTGGTCAGCGCCACCCCAACCAGACTGTCACCCTCGCGCAGATCCAGCGCGATGATGCCACTACTGCGCGGGCGGGAGAATTCGGCCAGCGGGGTTTTCTTGATGGTGCCGTTGCGAGTCGCCAGAAAAACATATTGATCCTCGGCATACTCCCGAACCGGCAGAATGGCCTGAATCTGCTCCCCCTCTTCCAGCGGCAGCAGATTGATGATCGGGCGCCCACGCGCCGCACGTGACCCGACTGGCACTTCATAAACTTTCAGCCAGTACACCTTGCCGGCACTGGAGAAGCAGAGAATCGTGTCATGGGTGTTGGCGACAAAGAGCTTTTCGATGAAGTCCGCATCCTTGACCTTGGTCGCCGAGCGTCCCCGCCCACCGCGCAGCTGCGCTTCATAATCGGCCAGTGGCTGGGCCTTGATGTAGCCCGAGTGGGAAATGGTGACGACCACATCCTCTTCGGTGATCAGGTCTTCCAGCGACAGATTCTGATGCACCTGCACGATCTCGGTGCGTCGCTCATCACCAAACTGGCCGATCAGCGCCTGCAGCTCCTCGCGGATGACCTGGGTCAGGCGATCCGGATTGGAGAGAATTTCCAGCAGATCCTGTATCCGTTCCAGTAGCTCGCGATATTCCGCAACGATCTTGTCCTTCTCCAGCCCGGTCAGGCGATGCAGACGCAAATCGAGAATCGCCTGTGCCTGAGCGGGAGAAAGGTGGTAACCATCGTCCTTCAGACCATACTCTTCAGGCAGATCCTCGGGCCGGGTAGCTTCTGCACCGGAACGCGACAGCATGTCAATGACGACACCCGGCTGCCAGGATCGGCTGACCAGCCCCTGCTTGGCTTCGGCCGGCGTGGGGGAAGCCTTGATCAGTGCAATGACCTCGTCGATATTGGCCAGCGCAACGGCCAGACCTTCCAGAATATGGGCACGCTCCCGCGCCTTGCGCAGATCGTAGACGGTACGACGTGTCACCACCTCGCGACGATGCTTGAGGAACGCCGACAGAATCTGCACCAGATTCATCAACTTGGGCTGACCATCTTCCAGCGCCACCATGTTGATGCCGAATACCGTTTGTAGCTGGGTCTGCTTGTAGAGGTTATTGAGAATGACCTCACCCATCTCGCCACGGCGCAGTTCGATGACCATCCGCATGCCATCCTTGTCCGACTCGTCCCGCAGCTCGGTAATACCCTCGATGCGCTTCTCCTTGACCAGCTCGGCAATCTTCTCCAGCAGGCGCGCCTTGTTCACCTGATAGGGCAGCTCGGTGACGATAATCGTGTCCTTGCCACTCTGCTCATTGGATTCGATATGCGCACGGGCACGCATATAGATGCGTCCACGGCCGGTCTTGTAAGCTTCGCGAATACCATTGGCACCATTGATAATGGCCGCCGTGGGAAAATCCGGCCCCGGCAGATGCTCCATCAGCTCATCGACACCCGCATCCGGGGAATCCAGCAGCATCAGGCAGGCGTTGACGACTTCGGTCAGATTGTGTGGTGGGATATTGGTGGCCATACCCACCGCGATACCGGACGAGCCATTGACCAGCAGGTTGGGCACCCGTGTTGGCAACACCTTCGGCTCATGCTCGGACTCATCGTAGTTGGCCGCGAAATCCACGGTTTCACGATCGATATCCGCCAGCAGCTGATGGGTGATCTTTGCCATGCGAATCTCGGTATAACGCATGGCCGCCGGAGAATCGCCATCGACAGAACCGAAGTTGCCCTGACCGTCGATCAGCATGTAGCGCATGGAAAAGGGCTGCGCCATGCGAACAATGGTGTCATAAACGGCAGTATCGCCGTGAGGGTGATACTTACCGATGACATCACCGACAATACGCGCCGATTTCTTGTAGGGCTTGTTCCAGTCATTATTCAATTCACTCATTGAATAGATGACACGACGATGAACGGGCTTGAGTCCATCACGCACATCAGGCAACGCCCGACCTACAATGACACTCATTGCATAGTCCAGATAGGACTGGCGCATCTCGTCTTCGAGGTTTACCGTGAGGACTTCTTTGGCAAAATCGGCCATGATTTCCCTGGATTGGTTCTAGATTGAGGCAGAATTGCGCATTTTATCACATAAGTCCTACCTACTGCATAAAGAAATAAAACGCGTAAACACCAACTCAGGAGGTATGGGGAAGATTCCACCGGATTCCCTACAGAAAATAACCACCCACCCACATAACGAGACGAAAATCCGCCATGAACAAGGATTCGCATTTCCCCGATTTGTAAATTAGTATTACCAAAACCATTGCAAACCCGAATGCGTTCCCAATGGCAACAACTGTGCCCGATCCGGAGATAGGGGTATGGGAGACCATGAATTCGGCAGAAAAAGCCGGCACGGGAGCGGTTCAGGTACTTAACGAACAAACACCTCGAGCCGAGGCTTGACTGCGGTTAAACCTCAGACTCGGGAAACCGTATTGATGCATTTTTCTTCAAGGAGGCCTGGCGCCATGAAACAGAAACATTTGATCAAATCCCTACCTTTACTGGCCATGACCGCGCTGGCAGCCACCAGCCAGAGCGCGCTGGCAGATTCCGGCTATGCGCTGGCTCCCGATGGCAGCAACGTGCGTGACTCATTTGGCAACTGCGTGAAGACATTCAGCTGGACCAAGGACGACTGGACGGAAGCCTGCGGCAAACCTGTCGCCAAACCCAAACCCAAGCCCAAACCTGTTGCAAAGCCCGAGCCCAAACCTACACCGCCACCCAAGCCACAACCTGTGATCGAGACCGTCACGCTGGATGGCATGACATTTTTCGCCTTCGACAAGGCCGACCTCGATGCCAAGAGTCAGGCTGCCCTCGACAGCATCATCGACCAGCTGAGGACTTTTGCAACCGTCAAGAGCATCACGATTACGGGACACACCGACAGCATCGGCTCCCGGGCATACAACCAGAAGTTGTCGGAGAAACGGGCCCAGTCTGTTGCAGACTTCCTGATCGGCAAGGGCGTCAACCCCGCACTGCTCTCCACGGTGGGTGCCGGAGAAGACCAGCCAGTCGCGGACAACAGCACAGCAGAAGGAAGAGCGCAGAACCGTCGCGCGGTAGTCGATATCCTGGGAACAAAAACCCGCTGACCGCAACTCACCTGCAAGCCAGGGCTTGCCGATTCACCAGAATCCGGCAGGCCCTGTTACAAACTTCTCCCTTCCGACACCGATTCCACTCCCGAGATCTCCCGACCACATGCAGCCAGTCTGTAATCGCCCTGCAGCGTCAAATTTTTGTCAAATTCTTTTACATTTAAGGAAGTGTTGCATATAAGCATCAAAAGTTACTGGATTATTTACAAAAGTGTATTAAAATAGCTACTACGATTTCTGGTAAGCACGCGCATGCAATGTTTTAAGGAAGTCACGAAGCTAATCTACAAAGAATTCGAGTTTTTCTTTCTTAACAAATCGAGGCTATAGCTATGAAAAAAAGAAGTGCGATCAGTACCTTCTCAGCAGTAGCGGTGGTAGTTGCAGCAATGGCACCGGCAGCGCCGGCTATTAGTGGCTGTGCTTACACTGTTTCAGCGGGTGGTGCCAACGTTAGAGATTCACAGGGCAACTGCGTAAGAACGTCCACCTGGTCCAAGGATCAATGGACAGAAGCGTGTGGTAAACCCAAGCCAAAACCAGCGCCCAAGCCAGCTCCCAAGCCGGAGCCTGTTGCAGAACCTGAGCCTGCACCCATGCCACCACCACCTGCTCCTGCTCCCGTACAGGAAAAGATTACGCTTTCTTCAGTCTCTGGCCAGGCCAACTTTGCCGTCAACAGCGCCAAGCTGACAGACGCAGGCCGCTCAGCCATTGATGAAGTTGTCGAGCAACTGCGTGGTTTCGACCGCGTCAAGTCCATCGTGATCACTGGCCATACAGACAGCACTGGATCGGCTGCCTACAACCAGAAGCTGTCCGAGCGCCGTGCCGCTGCAGTACGTGACTACCTGATTTCCCGTGGTGTCAACCCTGCATTGCTGACATCCATCGGCGCCGGTGAGGATCAGCCCATTGCTGACAACTCAACCAAGGAAGGACGCCAGATGAACCGTCGTGTCGAAATCGACATCGAAGGCGTCAAGACCGTCGTTCAGTAGACAGATCCGGTTTTACTGACGTTGAGGCCAGCTTGTTCACAAGCTGGCCTTTTTCATGCCTGTCATAAAAACACGTCCCCGCACAACTCCTGTTTATCACGCTTCATGAATCGCGCTACACTCGCAGCCCTGCCAATCTTCAAGGACTAATCGCATGCAGGTCGATACGCTGATTTGCGCCAAATGGGTCATCCCTGTGGCCTCTGCCGGCTCGCTGGAATCCCACGCTGTCGCCATCAGGGATGGCAACATCGTCGCCCTGATGCCCACTGAAGAAGCACTCGAACACTATCAGGCCGATCAGGTCATTCATTGCGACAACCACGCACTGCTGCCCGGCTTCATCAACGCGCACACCCATGCAGCCATGAATCTTCTCAAGGGCATTGCCGATGATCTGCCGTTGATGGAGTGGCTGCAGGAGCATATCTGGCCTGCCGAAGGTCGCTGGTTGAGCGAGAGTTTCGTGCGCGATGGCACCCGACTGGCAATCGCCGAGATGATCCGTAGCGGTACCACCACCTTCAACGACATGTACCTGTTCCCCGATATCGCTGCTGAGTGTGCTGCCCAGGCAGGCATCCGTGCAGCCATTGGTGTGGTGGTCATCGACTTCCCCACCCCTTGGGCCAGAGATGCGAATGAATACATCAGCAAGGGAATGGCGCTATATGATCAGCTCAAGGGCGACCCACTGATTTCGATTCAGCTCGCGCCCCATGCACCCTACACGGTCTCGGATGAACCACTGCAGCATATCGCCACACTGGCCAACGAGCTGGATCTTCCGGTACACATCCATCTGCATGAGACCGCCAGCGAAGTGGCGGACGCCCAGGAACAGTCGGGCATGCGCCCGATCCGGCGGCTGCAGAAACTGGGACTGGTCGGCCCCAATCTGCTGGCCGTACACATGACCACGCTGAACAACGACGATATCGCACTGGCGGCCGAAAACGGGATCAATATCATCCATTGCCCCGAGTCCAATCTGAAGCTTGCCAGCGGTATCTGCCCGATTGCAAAACTGCGCGACAGCGGCATCAATATCGCGCTGGGTACCGATGGTGCCGCCAGCAACAACGATCTCGACATGTTCACCGAGATGCGGCTGGCCGCCCTGCTGGCCAAGGGCATCAGTGGTGATGCAACCTGCATGAACGCCCAGCAGACGCTGGAAATGGCAACCATCAACGGCGCCCGCGCGCTGCATATTGAGGATCGCACCGGCTCCATCGAGCCGGGCAAGGCAGCCGACCTGATCGCCGTGGATCTGGCATCGATAGAGACCAACCCACTTTATGACCCTCTCTCGGCATTGGTATATAGTTGCTCGCGAGAACATGTCACGCACAGCTGGGTGGCCGGGCGACAACTGATGAAGGACCGCTACCTGACCACCTTGGACGAAACGGCGCTGCTGGCCAGCGCTCACGAATGGCACGACAGGATCACGCAGACCCAGGAGACCGAATGAACGCGCTATCACAGAATATGGATCCCAATGAAATCGCCAAATTCGAGGCACTGGCTTCCCGCTGGTGGGATCCCAACAGCGAATTCAAGCCGCTGCACGATATCAATCCACTGCGCCTCGACTATATCGATCAGCACGCCGGACTGGCGGGCAAGAAGGTGCTGGATGTAGGCTGCGGTGGCGGCATTCTGTCCGAGAGCATGGCCGCCCGGGGCGCCGAAGTTACCGGTATCGACATGGGAGAGGCCCCGCTTTCCGTGGCCGAGCTGCACCTGCTGGAAAGCGGCGAATCCGTCACCTATCGCAAGGTTGCCGCCGAAGCGCTTGCCGCTGAAGTACCGGAAACTTTCGATATCGTCACCTGTATGGAGATGCTGGAGCATGTACCCGATCCAGCCTCGATCATTCAGGCCTGCAGCGATCTGGTAAAACCTGGTGGCTGGGTCTTCTTCTCCACGCTCAACCGCAACCCCAAATCCTTCATGCTGGCCATTGTCGGCGCCGAGTATATTCTCAATATGCTGCCAAAGGGCACGCATGAGTACGCCAAGTTCATCCGCCCCTCCGAGCTGGATCACTGGGCACGCCAGGCTGGCCT
This sequence comes from uncultured Thiotrichales bacterium, assembly GCA_964439815.1. Lineage (GTDB taxonomy): Bacteria > Pseudomonadota > Gammaproteobacteria > UWMA-0217 > UWMA-0217 > JALSHZ01. The sequence goes on along the minus strand of CAYTPO010000169.1, from coordinate 14,631 downwards.
GGAAAACATCGATATCACCGGCATGACCTACAATCCTCTAACGCGCCACTACAGTCTGGGACGCAATATCGATGTCAACTATCTGGTCACCACCCGCAAAACCACATGAGCAACTATCAATGCGTCCTGTTCGATCTGGACGGGACCCTGGCACACACGGCCGGCGACCTGCTGCTGGCGCTCAACAAGCTGCTGCGTGAAGAGGATCGGCCACCACTCCCGATGTCCGCCGTGCGGGATTATGTCTCTCATGGCTCCAACAAGCTGCTGAAGCTGGCCTTTGGCCCGGATCAGCCCGAAGCCGATTTTGCACGGCGGCGCACCCGCTTTCTCGACCTGTACCAGAACAATATCTGCGAATACACCCGACTGTTTCCGGGCACTAGCGCACTACTACGCAGCATCGAGCGCAGCGGCGGCTGTTGGGGAATCGTCACCAACAAGCCCGCCTTTCTGACCGACCCATTGATCTATGAACTGGAGCTGGAAGAGCGCGCCGCCTGCGTAATCAGTGGCGACACAACCAGCCAGAGCAAACCGCATCCGCTCCCCATGCTGACGGCTGCCGAGCAGGCTGGGGTGGCACCGGAAGCCTGTATCTACGTCGGCGATGCCCAGCGTGATATCGAGGCAGGCAATGCCGCCGGCATGCTTTCCCTGATTGCAGGCTGGGGCTATATCGACCAGGAGCAGACACCAGAGACCTGGGGTGCCGCCGGCACCGTCATGCACATGCAGGAAATCATGGACTGGTACCAGACGCCACCGTCATGAGCCTTGATTCCATCACGCAGGCAACCTTGCTGGCCGGAGCACTCGGCCTGATACTGGGTTATCTGCTGGCGCGGTTGCAGACACAACGGGAAATCCAGCGTCTCAATGTACTCATTGCCCGACTGGAAACCGAGCTGGAAGGCGATGCCGAGCACTATGAGAGCCAGCTGGCACTACTGCACGATGCCCGCGATTCGATGGCCAGCCACTTTGCCGTACTGTCACAAAGGGCGCTGAAGCAGAACAACAGCCTCTTCCTGCGGCTGGCCGATCAGGTGCTCAAGCTGCAACAGCACCGCAGCAAGGCCGAGCTAGAGCGCAAGCAGCAGGCCGTCGATGATCTGATTGCTCCAATCAAGGCTTCACTGGAGCGCACCGAACAGCAGATTCATGCCATCGAGAAAGAGCGCAGACAATCATTTGGCGAGCTCTCGGCGCAGATTCAGCAACTGGCCCGCGCCGAAGCCACGCTGCAATCCGAAACACACAATCTGGTCAATGCCCTCAAGCGCCCCGACGTGCGGGGTCGCTGGGGGGAAATGACGCTGAAACGCCTGGTCGAACTGGCCGGCATGGTGGAATACGCCGACTTTTCCGAGCAGGTAAGCCAGACGAGTGGTGAGCAGCAGCTACGGCCAGACATGGTGATCCGCATGCCAGATCACCGCGAGCTGATCGTCGATGCCAAGACTCCACTGTCAGGCTACCTGGCCGCCATCGATGCAGACAACGATGACCTCAGGGATATGGCGCTGAAAAAGCACGCCAGAAATCTGCGCGACCGAATGAAGGAGCTGGCAGCAAAGCAGTATTGGGCACAGTTTGAACACAGCCCGGACTTTGTCGTGCTGTTCATTCCCGGTGACCAGTTTCTGACCGCCGCGCTGCAGCAGGATCCTGCCTTGCTGGAAGATGCACTGAACAACAACATCGTACTGGCAACACCTTCGAGCCTGATTGCCATGCTGCGCGCCGTGGCCTTTGGCTGGCGCCAGGCCACCTTTTCGCAGAATGCCGAGCAAATCCGCAGCCTGGGTGAAGAACTCTATACCCGCATCAGCACCCTCACCGAGCATTTTTCACGACTTGGGCAGAGTCTCAACGGCAGCATCGATCATTTCAACAAGGCCATCGGCTCACTGGAGAAACAACTGATCCCCAGCGCTCGCAAGATGCATGAGCTGGGCATCAGTGCCAAGAAGGATCCGGCGCCACTGGAACCCATCGAGAGAGTGACCCGACCGACCCGGGACGAGCCGTAATCGCGCTACTGCAGGTAGACCACCCGATACTCATAGGGTTTGAGTACAAGCTTGAACTGCTTGCCCTCCCCCCTGGTCACCACCTTGTTGCTGAAAAGATCCCGTACTTTGCCAACAGCCCTGTCTGCGGTAAACGTGACGGTCTTTTTCCCCTTGCTGGCTTCCAGGTTGCTGCCCTGATACACGACGATCAGTACCCGCTTACCCTTGAACTCCCGGGTTCCATAGATCACACCCCACTCCTGCTCCCGCTCGGACATGGTCAACCGGAAAGCCGGATGGGTCGGTTCGCGCAGCAGTGGAAGCACAGCACCGACTCTTGCAGTATGTGCAGGGAACGCCTTGTACCATTTCCGGCGACTGATATCGGTCTTGTCGCTATTGTCATAGCGATCACGCCAGTAACCAAAACCCCGCGCACCACGGGCGATGGCTGCCCACAGCACCGTTTCGAGGTGATCGGCTTCATGTGGCATGTTGACGGTACCCACACCCACGGGTACCTTCATATTGGCGGAGTTGAGGGCCGTCACAAAGGCCTCCAGCTCTCCCTGATGGGTACCACGGGTAGAGGACTTGTCCCAGGGACTCACCATGGGATTGACGTATCCCCCCACCGCATCAAACAGATCCCCAAAGGGAATCATCGCCTCGGGCGCAAGATGGTTTGCAATCACGGGGATCTCCTGCACTCCATCGACCAGCAGCGCTTTCTTCAGTGCTGTGACCATCATTTTCGCCCACCCCAGCTTCAGCTCGGTACCATTTTCCAGGTCGAAATAGATTGCCACCGCATGGCGCCATGCGGCACGCTTCTTCAGGGATTTCACCAGCGCTACCGCACCATCGATATCCGCATTGGCGAAGAGCGAACTCACATCCACCTGGTAGTACAACCCGGCTTTTGCCGCCAGTTCGGCCTGCTCGATCCGGTTGATCTGGGTCAGCGTGTTCCAGCCATTGTCCCGGTACTTGCGATAGCTGGAAAGGCCAGCGGCCGGATACATCACCAACGGAAAATAGGACTGCCATTTCCCCTCTCGCAACAGCTCCCAGTTACCCAGTGCATCAATTCGCACCCGACTGCCCGCAAAGGGGGTACGCAAACGCGCAGCATGGCGCCGATAGTCCGCCTGAGCTATCGGTGTCATCGTGAAATTGCGAATCTTGAGCGTGGAGATATGACCATCCAGCGGCGATCTGTTGCGCACGCTCACTGAAATGCCTGTCGGATTGAAGCTGGCATCTTCACCGGAGACCAGCGACTTGTAGTAGTCCACGCTGAACCTGGAAAAGCCACTCTCCTTGCGTACCAGATCCGGCATGTAGTACCGCAACTCGAAATGGTGCGGCTTGTCATCAGCCATGCTGAAGGCGTAGCCATTGGCCGAGTTGTTGGAGTGCCAGCCACCTTTTCCAAAACGCTGCGAAATCCAGAAATCGTAGCGCCCACCGGTTTGACTGCTCGACTGCGCATCAAACTCCATCAGATACCACTGCTCGGCATCCAGCGGAATAAAGGGGGAGATCACTGCCTCCTTGACAGGGCGTACAGTCAGCCAGTCGGTATCCCCCTCATAGATGGGTCTGGCTGTCGGCGGCTTGGCGCGCAGTGTTACCGAGGTTGCCGGAAAGCTGACCTGCTTGAATCCTCGTGCCTTTCTACTTGCCTTTTTCCCTGTTGCATCCCCCTGTGTCTTTTCCCCGGCACCCTGCGCTACAACCTTGCCTGCTGCCCCCCCTGCATGAACACCCGACCCCAGCAATGCCACACCCAACACCAGCAGACCAAATCCCTTCACAATTCCCATACTGTTCCTATCCCCTTTTTTGTCCATAACCGGTAGCCCACCGGTCTCTTGTCAGAACCCGCCAACAACCTGTGTCAGACTGGCTCTGGTGCAACTATCATTATTTGGCAACGATCTCTCTCAGAGCAGTGCCCCTGTTTTTTTGACTACTCGCTGGATCGCCATCTATTTCTTGCCCTTGCCATACAGATACCGCGTGAACGTCGCCACATCAGAACTCTGACGTCGAACCAGGTGATCCAGGCTGACAATCGCAAACTCCAGCAGATTGACGACAATATAGGCATGCTCCACTCGCATACGTTTGTACATTTCACGGGTGAGTTTCAGCAATTGTGTACCATCCTTGACGGCCCGCATTCGCAACATGCGTGGTTGACGATCGAAGAACGACATCTCGCCGGCCAGTTCCCCCTGGCGCATACGACCGACCTCCAGCTCATCCGAACCATCATCGGCAAGCAGCACAACCTCTCCCGACAACACGATATACAATGCATCACCCACATCCCCGATATCGGCAATCGTCTCACCCTTGCTGAACTCGATCTCCTGGGTGAATTCCAGGAAGATATCGATCTCCTTGGGGGTCAACGCCTTGCACAACTCGTGGTCACGCAGAAAACTCTTTACAAACTCCTTGTCAGCCATGGCCTGGTCTCCGGTTGATGATTCTGCTGCAGTCTACTCCACCCACCGGAGCACGCAAACTAAGGGGTAACTGCTCGGCTGCCTTACACAGGCTTGGTAACCGTCATCATAATCTTGTACGATAAAACAATGTGCAAACGCCTTCTCACAATCTGGATTATCTTCAGCACGCTCGGATACGGTGCAGCGTGGGCGTTCGACATTCATGCGGCACAGGTGGATGCCCATCATTCCACCAGCCACCAGATCAGCACGACTGACAGCATTCCCGCCGATGACGGCAACGACAGCACAAGCTGCAGCCACTGCTGCCACGCCTCGGCCCACCTGCTGGCACTGCGAATCTGCCCGGCGGAAACCAGCATCCCAACCCTCCACAACCTTGCGCCACCCTATCGGCAGGCCCTGCTTTCGGCGCCCTCCTCACCACTGGAACGTCCCCCCAGAAGCTGAATTCTGATGCCCTGGGAAGCTGTCACCGCGTTCAAGCCTCGAATTCAGGTTGCGGCCAGACAGCGTTAAAGCGTTAAGTCCGAATCGCTCCCATCCCGGCATATCCCATTGCCTCCCTGCTGACAGAAACAGCTACGGGCATCGTGCGCCATCGATTCGTCTGCCTGTTGGCAGCGTGATGGCTCATCCAAACAATATTGTAACTATTCAGTGAGTAGTTCACATAAGCAGTAACTGCTCGGATTGCTTCTGAAATCCATCAGATCAAGGCGAAAATGACCATTTTTACGCTGAGAAGATGGGTTTCAGAGGTGAGCTGAGGAGTAACACAATATTCAGGATTCAACCCATGCTTAAACAACTTGGAATCACCGCGCTGGCCTGCACCTGCCTGGTGGTGACACCTCCGATGCTGGCAGATTCAGCAACCGGCGACAAAACACTTTCCGGCTGGATCAGTTCGGCGCTGGCAAACAACCCCCAGCTCAAGGCCGCACTGGCCACCACCGATATCACCAGAGCAGGCATCCGTGCCGCAGACCAACCGCTGTTCAATCCCGAGCTGGGTCTGGAGCTGGAGCACACAGACATCAACACCCTGTCAGCCGGCATCAGCCAGACCATTGACTGGTCCGACAAACGTGGTGCCCGCACTGCGGTGGCCGAACTGGAACAGGTCATCGCCCTGGCCGAGCACCAGACATTGCAGCAAACCCTGGCAACCCGGCTTCTGCAGGCTGCCGCCGACTGGCAGACGAGCCTCGATATTTCCGAAATCAGCACACGGCAACTGACATTGATGGAACGCTTTGCCTCACTGGCCAAGCGGCGCCATGAGGCGGGTGACCTCAGCCAGAGTGAACTGGGGCTTGCCCTCCTGGCTGTCGCCGATGCGCGCTTTCAGCTCACCAACGCCCATGCCGACCTGATTCGAACCCGGCAGAACGTGGCAGCACTGACCGGGAACAGCGAGAGTTTGCCTCCCCCGTTTTCCACAACGCACCTCAGCGGAAACACCACCATCGACAAAACCGATGCCCGGCTCGACGCACTCCCGCAAATCGCGGCTGCCCGAGCCCGCATCATGCTTGCCAAAGCGGGGGTCACATTGCGCAAGCGGGAAACACACGCTGACCCAACCATCGGCCTTCGCCTTGGCAGGGAGGATTCCGAGACCTTGACAGCCCTCTCCTTCGATATCCCGCTGTTCATCCGCAACCGTTACCAGGCCGAAGTCGAAGCAGCCGGCTCTTCTGTTATCCAGGCCTCTCAGGAACTGGCCATGTTGCAGCAGCAGGCACAAGCCCGACTCACGGCTGCCGACAGAATCTACCGCAGCACCAGGGAGAGCTGGCAACAGTGGGCGCTTGACGGCGCCCCGATCCTCAACCGCCGCACCGAATTGCTGCACAAGTTGTGGCAAGCCGGCGAGCTGCGCACTACCGACTACCTGGTGCAACTCAAGCAAACCCTGGAAACAGAAATCAATGCGATCAACCAGCGCGGCCAGCTATGGCGGGCCTGGGCCGAATGGCTGGCTGCAACCGGACAAATCAAGCAATGGCTGAGTGGAGAACCATCATGAACAAACAACTTTCAAGCACCCTGGCCTGCCTGCTGGCCATCATCACATTCTCCACCACACCGCTGATGGCGGAAGACCATGGCGAACAGGAACACGAGCACGGCACCCATGAAGGCGAGCATGAGGAGGAAGGGGGCATCCACCTGACACCCGAGCAGCTGAAAATGGGCGGCATTGAAGTCACCACACTGGCCTACAGCCAGGTACCCAATGAGGTGGAGGCTCCCGGCGAAATCCGCCTCAACGCCTACGCCACCAGCAAGGTAGCCCCCAGAATTGCCGCACAAGTCATCACTCGTCAGGCTCGCCTGGGCGACCATGTCGAAAAGGGCCAGCCACTGGTCACGCTTTCCAGCGTGGCAATGGCGGCAGCGCAGGGAGACCTGCTGGTTGCGGAACGAGAGTGGCGGCGCGTGAAGAAGCTGGGGCGTGAAGTCGTCTCGGAACAGCGCTATACCAATGCCCGTATTGCCCGCGAGCAGGCCCGTGCCAAAGTGCTGGCCTACGGCATGACCCGCAGCGAACTCACCAGGCTGCTCGGCAGTGGTGATGCAGCCCGGGCAGAGGGTCGCTTCCAGTTGCAGGCCGGACAGAATGGCACCGTGATCGAGGACGCATTCGTCGTGGGTGAACTGGTGGAGCCCGGCCGCGAACTATTCACCATCAGCGATGAATCCCGCCTGTGGGTAGAGGCTCGCCTCTCTCCGGAACAGGCAGCCAACATCAAACCGGACACCCCGGCCATCGTCATCTTTCAGACGCAGCGGATTCCCGCCAGAGTCACCCAGGTTCACCATGCACTGGATGAAAGCACCCGCACGCTGGGCGTAAGACTGGAAATCCCCAACCCCGATGACCGGCTACACCCTGGCCTCTTCGTCAAGACCCTGATCCAGGGAGACACGAGCACAAAGGCACTGGCCCTGCCAAGCGAGGCAATACTGCGCAGCCCCGATGGCGACTGGCAGGTCTTCATCGAGCATCAACCCGGCGAATTCGAACCCCAGGAGGTGGACGTTGTACGCAACAGCGGCAATCTGACTATGATCGAGGGGCTTGAGCCCGGCGCCCGCGTAGTGACCAAAGGTGCCTTCTTTCTCCAGTCCGAGCTTGCCAAGTCCGGCTTTGAAGTACACAACCACTGAGGCCCAACATGCTGAACAAGATAATCGATCTGGGCGTACAGAACCGCCTGATGGTGGTTCTGGCGCTGCTGGCAACGATGGTTGCCGGGGTGCTGATCCTGCCTAAACTCAATCTGGATGCCTTTCCCGATGTCACCAATGTACAGGTGCAGATCAACACCGAAGCACAGGGACTCGCCGCCGAGGAAGTCGAACAGCTGATCACCTTCCCCATCGAGGCCGTCATGTATGCGCTGCCCGACGTGGAAGAGGTGCGCTCGATCTCCAAGACAGGCCTGTCGGTGATCACCGTGGTCTTTCATGAAGGCACCGACATCTACTTTGCCCGCCAGTTGGTCTTCGAGCGACTGCAGGCGGCCCGGGAGGATATACCCGACGGCATCGGCACCCCGGAGATGGGACCCAACACCTCGGGACTGGGGCAGGTCTACCAGTACATTCTGCGTGCCGAAGATCCCGCTCGCTACAACACCATGGCGTTGCGCAGCCTCAACGACTGGGTCGTGAAGCTGCTGCTGATGCCGGTTGCCGGTGTAACCGAAGTGCTCTCCTATGGGGGCGAGGTGCGTCAGTACCAGGTGCAGATCAATCCCGACCGACTGCTCGCCTATCACATCGAGATCGAGGAAGTCGTCGCCGCCATCGAAGCCAACAACCGCAACGCCGGTGGCTGGTATCTGGATCGCGGCGCCGAGCAGCTGGTCATTCGTGGCGTCGGCTGGTTGCGCAGTGGCGATGAAGGTTTGCAGGATCTCGGCAATATTCCGCTCAAGGATGTCGATGGCGTGGCCGTGCGCATCAGCGACGTCGCCTCGGTAGCATTCGGCCCGGAGATACGTCAGGGCGCAGTGACACTAACGACCCGGGACAACAACGGCAAGCCGCAACCGCTGGGCGAAGTGGTGGCCGGCATCGTGCTCAAACGCATGGGAGCCAATACCAAGGCCACTATCGACGGCATCAAGGATCGGCTGCCCGCCATCCAGATGGCATTGCCCGAGGGGGTGACTCTGGAACCGGTCTACGATCAGTCCGACCTGGTCAATCAGGCCGTCAACACCGTCAGCACCGCGCTGCTGGAAGCCTTTGTGCTGATCATTGTGGTACTAATGCTGTTCCTGGTGAACCTGCGCGCCAGCTTTCTGGTACTGATCTCGGTGCCCATCTCCATCGGCCTGGCCCTGATGGCGATGGCCTGGTGGGGCATCTCGGCCAACCTGATGTCGCTGGGTGGACTGGCAATTGCCATCGGCATGATGGTGGATGGCTCGGTGGTAATGATGGAGCATATCTTCAGCCACCTGACCCGCCCGGATGAAGACCATCACGAGCAGGCCAGCGAACAACTGGCCGATGGTGCCGAGCATCCCTACGATGCCGCCCACGACCGCCAGGGGATGGCGCTGCGCATTCAGGAGGCCGCCCGCGAGGTGGGTCGTCCGGTCTTCTTTGCGGTGCTGATCATCATTATCGTCTTTGCCCCACTGTTCAGCCTGCAGGGTGTGGAAGGCAAGCTGTTTCAGCCCATGGCGGTATCGATCGTACTGGCCATGGTGGCCTCCCTGCTGGTAGCCCTGGTTGTAGTGCCGGCGCTTGCCACCTATCTTTTCCGCCGCGGCGTCAAACATCGGGAAAGCCTGATCATGCGGCCCCTCTCCCTGCTCTACCGGGCATCGTTGCGCAAGGCACTGGCCTGGAAGAAAGTGGTTGTCATCACCGCCATCTCGCTCTTTGTCGGCGCGCTGGCACTGCTGCCCCATCTGGGCACCGAGTTCGTCCCTGAGCTGGAGGAAGGCACAATCAATATCCGCGTGACGCTGGCACCCTCCTCCAGCCTGAACACCTCTCTTGCAGTAGCTGCGCGGCTCGAAGAACAGTTGATGACCTTTCCCGAAGTTCTCTACGTCTCCAGCCGGATCGGCCGCGCCGAAATCGGCGGCGACCCGGAACCCGTCTCCAATGTGGAGATCTATGTCGGCCTGAAGCCTGTCAATGAGTGGCGCAGCGCACCGGATCGCAAGGCCCTGCAAGCACTGATGGAAGCCAGGATGTCGGTACATCCCGGACTGCTCTTCTCCTTCTCGCAGCCCATTGCCACCCGGGTTGATGAACTCCTCTCCGGCGTCAAGGCACAGCTGGCCATCAAACTGTTTGGCCCCGACCTCAACGGCCTGAGCAAGACCGGCAAGGCCATCGAGGCGCTGGTACGCAAGGTGGAAGGTACCCGCGGCGTGGAAATGGAGCAGATTGCCGGCGAGGCGCAGCTCACCATTCGCCCCGACCGGGAAGCACTGGCCCGCTACGGCATCCCGGTGGCGCAGGTGATGGATCTGGTCTCCGATGCCATTGGTGGCCGTGAGGCCGGACAGGTGATCAACGGCAACGAACGCTATGACATCACCGTGCGTCTGGCCGAGTCCCGTCGCAACAGCATTCCAGCCATCCGCAATCTGATCCTGCAGGCACCCAACGGTGCCTGGGTCAAGCTCGGGGAAGTGGCCAGGGTCGCTATCGAATCCGGCCCGCCGCAGATTCGCCGCGATGATGTGCAACGCCGCGTCGTCATCCAGGCCAACGTCGAAGGCCGCGACATGGGTGGGCTGGTGACCGAACTGCGCCAGCGCATCGACAGCGAGATCGACCTGCCGCCGGGCTACAGCATTGTCTTCGGTGGCCAGTTCGAAAACCAGCAACGTGCCCAGGCGCGGTTAATGATCGTCGTACCGCTGTCACTGGGTCTGATCTTCCTGCTGCTCTACTTCGCCTTCAACTCCGTCGGCCAGGCACTGCTGATCATGCTCAACGTCCCGTTGGCACTGATTGGTGGTATTGCCGCGCTGTATATCTCCGGCCAGTACCTCTCCGTGCCTGGCAGCATCGGCTTTATCGCGCTATTCGGCGTTGCCGTGCTCAACGGCGTCGTCATGGTCAGCGCCATCAACCAGCGTGCTCAGGGCGGCATGGCGGTGAACGACGCCATCTTCACCGGCGCCGCCTCCCGCCTCCGCCCGGTACTGATGACCGCCAGCATCGCCGCCCTCGGCCTCATCCCCATGCTCCTCTCCAGCGGCGTCGGCTCCGAAGTGCAGCGCCCACTCGCCACCGTAGTCATCGGCGGACTGTTCTCATCCACATTGCTGACACTGTTTGTATTGCCGGTACTGTACCGGGGGTTTTCACGAGGGGTGGTAGCTGGCGAGCGAGGGTAATGACACTCTGCTGATCACTACCAGATCAAACCCACGCGGCCAACCCCACCATCAGACGGGAGGGCTGTTTCTTCCGGCTTAATGCCATGCAGATCACGCATGAGGCGCATCCAAGGGACTACACTACGTACATAGCGTTATCAGTTTTTTACAATTCAGGAGATAGCCATGGCGCACGCTCTATTCCCCCGATACAGGATTGTTCCCATACTGGCTCTGTGCCTTGCCCTGTTTGGCTGTGAGGCTACCGACGATGAAGTAAAACCCACCTACAGCAGTCTCTGGGACAACACCTTCAGCAGTTGCGGTGTCAATTGCCACTCTCCGACATCGAGCGATGGAACCGAAAACGGGCCGGATCTGAGCAGCAAGAGCAGTTTCTACGCGAATCTGGTCGGCAAGAGCGTCAACGATGACTTTCCCGCCTGGGCTGGCGTCAAGAGTGGTGACTGCAACAATATCGACTTTATCGCACCCGGCAATGCCAGCGGCTCTACGGTAGTCACCAGCCTGATCGAGAGCTTTTCGATCAACCAGACAAGCTGCACCAGTTCATTCAACCTCCACGTCGTTAATCGGGCTACAATCACCGACTCCAAAACGCAGGATGCGGTGGTAAACTGGATCAATGGTGGCGCGGCAAACAACTGACGCAGACTCAAAGCCCGAATCTACAGTCATGTCTGCACTTCCTGCCAGACTTCTCAAGCTGGTAACACGGATCGCGCTGGCTGCCGGAGCCGCCTTGCTGTTCCTGCTGATGTTGCTGCCAGTGGCCTATTTTGCCCTGCGCTCTCCCCTGCTCTACAACAAGGTCGCGCCCGAGCTGGCCTCGCGGCTCCAACCGATGGGCATCGAGCTGGAGCAACCCGGCACCCTGCAAATCGATCTGTTACGCTCCGTGACGCTGCATGACGTGCGTCTGCGCTGGCATGACAAGGAGATCGGTGACCTCGATCTTGCCGTAGGCACACTCGACCTGGAATATGCCTTTGCCCCCTTGCTGACCGGGCGACTCGAAATCAACCACCTGATACTGCAGGATGTACAGGTCATTGCCCATATACTGCCTCAGCCCGAGGCTCCCCCGCCCTCCTCCAAACCTTTTACACTGGCACAGCTGGACACGCTGCTACGTTCACCACCGCTCCCTTTTCGTATCCACCAGCTGAACCTGGAGAACATCCGCTTTGATGTCCGCACCGATGCTGACGCGCAACAATGGCAACAACTCAGCGGTCACCTGCAACAGGCCAGTGGTGACGCTGTGTGGCAAACCGACCACTTGCAGGGAAATCTGAAGCTGCTGATCGATGAAGAGACTGGGGGTAACTGGCTGGTCACGCAGAAAGCCCTGGCTGATACCTACAAGCTGGAATTCGCTCCCACACTGAACACCAGGCTGCACTGGGATCTCTCCCGGAACGATCAGGGATGGCAATTGCACAAGGCAGAGCTGAACCACCAGCTCACCCTGCAACAGGCCGAGCTGACCCTAGAGCGTGGCGACACGACAAACTCCCTGGGCAAAAGCGATACGCTGGCGCTGAACATTCGGGGAAGCGCCACCAGTCGACCCGGCCAGCAGCCGCAACAGGGACTGCTCACCCTGTTTCCACTCGAGATCGATACCCACCTGGACAGCGCTCTCGGCAACTTCAAACTGGAGGGGTTCAGGCAGGATGGGCTACAACTCGACCTCCTGGCAGATCACCAACTCACGCTCACGCTGCAGGGTCAGTTGCAACCCTTTGCCAGCCAGCCTCCCCCGCTGACCTTCACCGGACAGCAGACATTGACCCTCCAGCACCTGGATGCCGCATTACCAGGTCAGCAGGCCCTGGTACGCAACTTGAACCTGACACTCGATACCAGTGGCGATGCACCAGTCAGCAGCCAGACGGCATGGCCACTGAAATTCGACCTCAATCTGGATGGCAATGCCGGAGAGGTGCGCGTTACCCAGCAGCCACAAACCCCAGGTGCAATCGCGCTGCAGGCCTCATTCGCTCCTGAACTGCAACTGCATACCTCGGGAAACCTCACCGCCTTCGATGACTGGCAACAGGCGCTTACGCTCCATTTCCAGCCAGAGCTGACCTCCCGAGATCTGGCTATCCAGCTCGGTGAAGGGCGCAAGGCCGAACACTACACGGTAGACAAGCAGCACTTTTCGGCGTTGGGCGACTACCGGCAAGGCCAGCTGACACTGACTACCAACCTCGATCTGACCGGCACCACCATTCCACAAATCACCCGCAGGTTTTCGCTTGGCAATCAGTTGAATCTGACAACCGATACCGAACTGACCCAACCGGAAGCCAGACTAAAAGTAGTTCTCGACAAACGCCCACTGGCCGATCTCACACTCGAGGCCGACAACCAGGCTGGCACATTAAAGCTGCACCATGAGCTGACAGCCACGCTGCTGTCTCGGCTACGCAGGCTGCATCCTGCAGCAAAGGCGCTCGACAAGACCGGAGATCTCAAGCTGCGCTGGGACGGTGATCTCACGTTGCAGCATGGCACAGACACGTTGCTGGCCGCCGATTTCTCACAGCTCGACCAGTGGCCACTAGAGCACAAGGGGCAGCTCAAGTTACGCCAGACACGACCACCACGAGACAGCGACGGCATCACCCTGACCGCCCCGCTGCAACTGACCTATTCCATCGACAAGGCAAACGACTACCAGACTGCTTTGCACCTCAAGGCGCCCGGTATCCAGATGCCCCCGCTGGTGAAACCCATGCCACTCCAAATCTGGCACAAGGCCCGCTTCGACTGGCCGCTCAAGCAGGCCACCACGGGAGGCACAGTGCAGATCGGTAATAGCGATGCCGTCAACTTCCGCCTCACGGCCCACAATCGACCAAAGCGTCTGGCGCTGGATTCACGCTGGTCGCTGAACGCCCAACCCGACTGGAAAACCTGGCTGCCGGCACTGGCATCACTGGAAACCGTCGGTGAGCTTGCCACCTCGCACTGGCTCAAGGGGGAAATCAGTCACCCCAACCACTCCATTCTGGATTTCGATCCCGAACAACTGGACAGACTGCGAGCCAAACTGATGCTGGACAGTCACCTCACCCAGTCAGCAGATCACCCTGGTACGCTGTTGCGACTCACTGGCCCAACAGACCTGAAGCAGACACTCGACTGGTCCACCCGCAAGGCGAAGCTGCAGGGGCAGTTCCGCATAGCCACCGCCGAGGCGTCACAGCAAATCCGCGTGGAAGCGCTGACCGGCAATTTTCAGCTGGAAGCCAACTCCGGTTTGCAGCCTGATGCCGGAAAACTCGCTTTTCAATTGACCAATGGTTCTTTGGAACTGCTGGAACAGGGTGCCGACCAGACGGTGGCCACCAACCTCAAGCAGGTCGTGGTACCACTGGACTTGAGCATCGCTGCCCGCCAGAGCGGCGAGAAGGTCATTCTGGATGACCTTCAGCTGCACTCGGGCGGTCAATTCATGACGCTGCAGGCTTCGGGCGAGGCCACGCTGGATGGCAGGAATGCCCAGCTGGAGGGCACGCTGGTCACCAATCTGCGGCCCGATCTCCTCATCAATCCCTATCTGAGTGGCGCCGGTTCGGCACATATTCCGTGGCGGCTGGTGCTGCTGGAAGGCAGCCAGGTCTCACTCGATGGAGAAATCCGCTTCGACAATCTCGACATCGCCACCAAGGCTTTCCAGCTGCGAGGTCTGGACGGCGGGCTGAAAATCGAGGAAGAGTTGAT
>CAYTPO010000168.1:0-4299 GCA_964439815.1 uncultured Thiotrichales bacterium | reverse complement strand
TTGCTGATGACCGACTCGAAACGGTTTTGTACAGCGCCCATTTTTGATCGGGACTTGATAACCGTGTTGATGTCTTCACTCATGCCTCCGGTAGCGTTGAGCACTGACTCTGCGCCTGACTGCGTACTGATATCCACTGTTTTTGCCGCACTGCCGTAGGCATTGAGACCTGTCAGAGAGTCGGTAGTGATGGATATTTTTTCACCACTGTTGGCACCCACCTGGATGTCAGCCGTAGCGGCGGAAGCGAAGAGTTTGCTGCCATTGAATTCCGTATCGTCGATGATACGAGAAATTTCGGATGTCAGCTCATCGACTTCCGTCTGCAGGTAGCCCCGCTCCGTATCACCCAGTGTCCCGTTTGCAGACTGAACCGCCAACTCGCGAATACGTTGCAAATTATCAGTTACCTGGCCCAAAGCTGCTTCCGCGGTCTGGGCGAGTGAGATCCCGTCATTCGAGTTGCGGGCAGCAACATCGAGGCCGCGGATCTTGGAGGTCATGCCTTCCGCAACGGCCATGCCCGCTGCATCGTCTTTTGCGCTGTTTACTCTTAACCCGGAGGACAGCCGCTGGATGGCCATTCCCATCGCACCCTGTGACTTATTGAGGTTTCTTTGTGCGTTGAGAGAGAACATGTTTGTGTTAATTGTCTGAGGCATTATTTTTTACCTTTCTTATTTTGAAGTTGTTTTTATTCGCAAGCCGTTTCAATGGCTTGAGAGTCCTATCGTCATATTGTGGGAAATCATTAGTCAGGGATGGTTCAGCAGTCTGAATTTGACGACAGGTGGTTTTTCAGATGGTGTTTGTTGCAGGTCCCTCCCATCGTTACCCTCTCTATTTATGTGACTTGCAACTCGACTTTGCTGAAGCTTGGATGTCGAATTCAAGAGGGGGGTGTTATCCGAAGTGGTCGTGGGTAGGGGGGGTATGTCTGGATGGGTGGGTACGGTAAACGCAGCCGTAGCAAGGATTACTGATGATATCCTTGAAGTAGGGATGTAGAGAAAAAGGATCAGGGCGATTTGCCCTGATCCTGGCTGTGGTAGTGTTCTGTTACTCCTTAGCCGAGGAGTCTGAGCACACCTTGTGGCAGCTGATTGGCCTGTGCGACCATGGCGACACCAGCCTGCTGGAGTACCTGAGTCCTTGCGAGTTCGGCAGTCGTCTCAGCATAGTCTGTATCCATAATGCGCGAGCGGGCAGCTTGCAGGCCTTCCTTGTAGCTGTTGATATTGCTGATTACCGACTCGAAGCGATTCTGTACCGCACCCATTTTAGAGCGTGCGTTGATCACGCTGCCAATGTCAGCATCCATGCCTGTTGTGGATCCACTGGCGGAATCAAGTACCTTCTCTGCGGCAGACTGCGTGGAAATATCGACTTGGCCTGTTGATGAGCCATAGGCGTTGAGACCAGTCAGGTTGGATGTTGTGATGGTGATTTTTTCGCCACTGTTGGCGCCGACCTGGATTTCGACGGCAGAAGCTGCGCCGGATGCGCTGAAGAGCTTGTTGCCATTGAACTCGGTGTCATCGACAATTCGTGTGATTTCTGAAGTCAGTTCATCCACTTCCGTTTGCAGATAGCCCCGTTCGGTGTCGCCGAGTGTTCCGTTCGACGATTGTACGGCCAGTTCACGGATACGCTGAAGGTTGTCAGTAATCTGACCCAGTGCAGATTCTGCAGTTTGTGCCAGTGAGATACCGTCATTTGAATTTCGTGCTGCTACGTCAAGACCGCGAATCTTGGACGTGATACCTTCCGCGACGGCCATACCTGCCGCATCGTCCTTGGCGCTGTTGATGCGCAAGCCGGATGACAGTCGTTGAATGGCATTACCCATGGCGCCCTGGGAACTGTTGAGGTTACGCTGAGCATTCAGCGAGAACATGTTGGTATTGATTGTTTGAGGCATAATCGATTCCTTACTATTGTTTTGTCTGTATTTTGACTGTCTCCGTTCCGGGAGACCTGTTATGTCCTGGTTTCAGAAGGCTTATCGACGCACTGACGGAAATATTTAGTGGCAGATTCCATTGCCCTGAAATATGGGGGTAGGCTGACCGATAAAGTGGATAAGTGGTTTAAAACCCCGGGTTGTCATGAGTTTCTGGTGATCCAGGGCCGCTGCCATGACCAGGGGGGGGTGATTGATCCAGTTGAATCTGTTTGCCCGAGTATTGCAAGCGGGCAAGTTTGGGAGGGTGCCTTGCTTACTAAGGATATGCTTCCCAGGTGCTTCTCCTCTGGAGGCCAGTTGTCCATTGGTAGTCATGTGACAAGGAATTGGCGCTCAAACACCGGTTAACCTGGATTCTGGTCCGCTTGTTGCTGGTATGAATATTGCAACCATATTTTCGTGCAAGAGCACCTTTTCTGTAGAGGATGCGAGTTGCCTTGAGATGGCTCTAACTTATTGGCTGTTTGAAACATATAGCCTGTTCTTATGGGACTATGGGTGTGTTGCTCCAGATATCAGCCGCGTTGATCAAAGAATTGTTCCAGGGAAGGGAATATGAAAGAAATGGATTTGTTTAAAGACAGTCGGAGTCCGTATTATATTGTGTCCCCCACATATAATGACGGAGGGTTGGCAGGGCGGGTCCTGACTCATCTTTGTCATGCGCTCAATATGATGGGGTATGAGGCCTATATTACAACCCTCGGCAGTTTGCCAGGTTTCAGGACACCTTTCCTATCGGAATCCGTGAAGGCTCGACACCGAAGTGAGGGGCGTGAGCCGATCGTCATCTATCCTGATTCGATATCAGGTAATCCATTTGGCGCTACAAGAATTGTCAGGTATTTTGTTGATGGCCGGTACTCGGTATCCCATATGGAACTTGGCCCCGAGGACTTCGTACTTGAATACAGCCCCGAGTTTCTTCCCTCTGGTATTGCCGTCGATGGACAACTCTTCTTGCCTTCTTCCGACCTTGCCATCTTCGATATGGAGAATGAGGCGCCGGGTGGAAGAGCGGGTGCTTGTCTCTTTGCAGGAACGCATCAGGGGGATTTCAAGGAGGTTCCACCCGATGCGATAAGGATTACCGAACACCATATCAAGCATCCCGATGAGCGCAGCAAGTTGTTTCGCTCTGTGGAATTCATGTATTGCCATGAGTTCACGCCGCTCGTTATGGATGCGCTGCTTTGTGGTTGTACGGTTGTATATATCGCTGAAGGATTGAACGATGCCGCTGGACCCATGCAATCCTTTCTGTCAGATGGTGTAGCCTGGGGAAGTTCCCCGGAACAGATTCGTAAGGCGAGAGAAACTGTTGGTAATGTCATTGTCGAGTGTCGCGAGAAACTGTCTGGTTCCCAGATGCAACTCAGGACCTTTGTCAACGATACACAGGCGCTTTCCGCAGAAAGGGGGGACGGAGAACCAAGCTCTACAGGTGCATCAGTAGCTCTTGCATTGGAACTGGCAGGAAATTCTGGTGTGGCTGTGGATGAGGTTGCCAAAAACCTCGTTAAGAATGGCAAACTTTCCCTGGACGGTACCAAGGATCGAGAGCGCTTCTACCTGGATTTGGTCATTACCCTTCATGATATGGCGGGTGGTTTTTTGGGGGGCAGCAGTGTCACGGGAATATCCGGTGATACGGAAGAAAGCCTGAATGCCTGTGATTCATTGCTTCTGGAAGTTCTTGGGACGGGTGAGAACAAGTCAGAAGCAACCCGGCTTCAAACGGAGAATTACACGCGGCGCCAGAATATGCGGTATCAACGATGGCGGGCGAGTCATGGTTTGAAGGAGATTGATGGACATGTCTTTGCCGAACGAATGATGTACCAATGGCATACTCGCCCTGTCTTTCATTTTATCGTTTTTCTGTACCCTGGGCGAGAATCATTACTGGGAGATACGCTGGATAGCCTTTCCGAGCAACTCTATTCCGACTGGCGATTTACGGTTATCGCTGATACTCCCGCCCCCGACAGTCTTTGGGGGGAGCTGGAAGTGCTCAACTGGGTTCAGTGTGGTTCTAAAGATGACCCCTATGCGTTAGCCAACAATGTCGTCGCGGATACGGCTGCGGATTGGGTATGTTTTATCGAAGCCGGTACGCAATGGGAGCGGCATGCGCTGCTGAGGGTAGCTGATTATGCGAACAAGGAATCAGGTTGGCAGTATATCTACAGTGACACGGATTCAATCGACGAAAAAGGTGAACGATCCGACCCGAGGTTTCTGCCCGATTTGAATCTGGATATGCTCCGCTCCATACCCTATTCACGGCAGGGATCATGGATTAGCCGGGATGCACTTCAGGGTGTCGGGGG
>CAYTPO010000167.1:0-7324 GCA_964439815.1 uncultured Thiotrichales bacterium | reverse complement strand
TAGCTACAACTTGAGTGAAGCGCAAGCGCAGGCGTGTCAGAACAAGCCAGGGCCGTGACAGGCTGAAGCCTCTCACCATTTGGGTGAAACGGGACTGTCTAGGGTTTGTCATGGTTTTCATTTACTTATCATAGGCTTTAGCCGCCCACCATGAATAAGACGGGCTAACTTGATGGGTAACTACTCACTGAGTAGTTACCTTGATGGAGTACTACATTGATTGGCTCTCGCCATACCATCCACTATTGATCACAGCATCAGTACCGAACCCCCGGTGTTTCGATTTCGAGGCCATTTCCGCGTGAGTTTACGTAGGCCTCAAGTGCGGCATAGTCATCATTTCCGACTTTCCTGTTCTCGGCACGAAACTGGCGATAACAGCCATTGAAGCGACTCTGGATGCCATTGATCTTTCCATTTTTCAGGCGATAGGCCGGAAAACCGTTGCTCTGCCCCTGTGAAAGGGTATTGGCCCGAATCTTAAGGCCAGGGTATATATCGTGACAGCCCGAGCAGGCCATATCCAGCTGCCCGCCGCGCTGCTCGTATATCTTCTTGCCTTTTTCGATGAACGGTTTCATCTTGCCGGAAGTCTGCACGTTGACCTTTTCACCACGGGCAAGGTTACGCACAAACACTTCAAGCTTCAGTGCGTCCTTGCCATCATATTTCATTGACTTGTTCCCCAGCTCCTTCTCCCAATCCATGTGTATGCGCTGCTGCAGGGTTACCGGCCTTCCCAGTGCTTCGTCATAGACCGGGTACATGGCAATACGCTTGACATCGAGGCCACTGCCATCCTCTCCATGACATGAGCCACAACTCTTGCCGTTTGGCCCTGCCTTGTTGAACAGCTCACGACCTTCATCGACAGCCTGCATGCCCGGGTTGAGAAAGTCATCATCCTGCATCTCTTTCGATTCCGCCATCAGGTATTCGTAGCCGGACTTCATTTCTGCGCCAAGTTGAGCAGAAACCAGGCCGATTACGAGTGCCGCTGCTACCACGATAAATTTATTGCTCATTTCAATCCTCCAATTCTTCAAAATTGACCATCTCGGCAACGCCCGGGACAAAAGCGGGCTGACTCAGCAGGGATGCGACCATCGGACTGATTTCATCCGCCCGTCGTCACTCCAGGGCGAGCAGACAGGCCGGTTATTTCAACGTCTCCAGGTAGGCGACAATATCTTCGATTTCCTGCGCGGTCAGCACTGTCTTGCCCTTGAATTTCTTCGCCACGTTTGCCAGCTTGTCGGGGTGCTTGTAAAAGCTGGGCATGAGGCTCATCGGATTGATCTGCTTGATATCAACTAGACGCATCCTTAACCCAGCGGCCGTGTACCTCCCACCGACACCGTTGAGCGGGGGAGCAATATTGCCGTGAAAGTCCTGTTCGGGTATCGGCATAACGTGACAGGCAAGACAGTTCCCCTTTTTTCGGGCAATCGCCAACTTACGGCCATTTTCAGGATTTCCCTTCAAGCCACACAGCGGCTTTTCGATTGAGTGGTCCTTTACCTCCCAATTGCAATATTTGCTCTCGGCCAAGCCAGTCTGGCTCATCGCAGCAAACCCCGACACCAAAACCAGAACAGCCGACCTGCGAAACTGTCTGCGTCTCTTCATTCCAACCGAATACTTCATTTCCTGCTACCTCTGTTACGTTTGGGCTACCTTTGCCATCAAATGGATATACCATCTGCTGCATCAGATCCTGCGTTTGCTTACTCCGGCTCACAGGGCACGCTACTTCCGCGGCAGGAACTGATGCAACGACCGATATCGGGTATCAGCTCATTTTTCCCTGGTAATCTGCAATCCCCGGATTGGAGCTGACATTGACAAGTTCCGGGTCATTTATTTTTTGCATCCGAAGCACATGATCCTTCGACTTTTTTGCTAGAATGTAGTCTCTAACAATGTCCCACATCAGACGTCCGTCTGGCGTACGATTGACTGACGCCCATCCTGCCACCTTGTAAATCTTCTCGGGTTTGATTGCTTCACCATTGTCAAGGCGTGCATTCGTGATCCGCTGATAGATCGGCTTTGAGGGATCAATGGCATAATCCATGCCGCCTACTCTCACCATGTCACCACCAGACTGCAGATACGGATCAGGATCAAACAGGTTGTCGGCAACAGCCTCCAACGTATCGAGCAGCGCTTTACCCGTCATCTCGGTGACGTAGGTTTCGGCATAGGTCATGGAACACTGGGTCATTACATCTTCCATGGTGATCCAGTCGCCTTTCAGCGTCGTCGTCCCCCAGCGGACACCAGCTGACATTGCAACATCCGCACCGTATTCATGCCTCAATGCATTGCACAGTACCTGATCCCAGGTACCCATGAAGTTTCCACGGCGAAACAAGGTGCGGTCGGCTATGGCAAGCTTTTCGGATAGAATCTCTTCATAAGTCTTCCCCACCCGGTCTTTGCTGAAATAGCGATCCTTTGCACGGCTCTCGATAATTTTCTTGTCGTAAATCCGTGATCGCATTTTTCGAATATATGAAGCCATCTCCTTGTCTGGCTCGATCCAGGCTGAAATTACGGGCAACATTTTGTAGTGCATATCCTTGAGTTTCCCATCCGGGCCAAACTCGAAATCCATCACACCTACATATTTCCCGTTCGACCCAGCATTGGTGACAAGACAGGTCTTGCCAGAGACATTCTTCACCCTGACCGGCCGGGGGATACCATCGTGAGTATGGCCACCGAAAACGGCATCCAGGCCGGGAATGCGCTCCGCCATCTTGATATCGACATCCATCCCGTTGTGCGACAGCAGCACCATGGCATCGGGCTTCTCGTCAGCCGTTATCTGTTTGGCGAGATCGACCATATCATCCTCACGGAGTCCAAATGACCAGTCCGGAAAAAACTCCTGGGGATTGGCATTGGCGGTTCGGGGAAAGGCCTGCCCGATGATGCAGATTCGCTTGCCGTTTATCTTCTTTATCACATAGGGCTGAAATGCATGGCCCGAGTCCTCATCGTAGACGCCACGGCCATCGTACTGTTCAACCATCCTCAGATAGGAGTCGCCCATAAGCGACTCTTCCTTGACACGGACGTTCTGACCGATGAATTCACCCTTGAACATCGCGACGTTGCTCAGAACCTCATTCTCACGGTAGGTGAACTCCCAATGACCGACCATTACATCGAGCCCCAAAAGGTTGGATGCCTCGACCATATCGGCGCCACGGGTCCATAAAGAGGTACCCGAGCCCTGCCATAAATCTCCACCATCGATGGTGAGCGTGTTCTTGCGCCCCCCGGCCTGCCGCCGCAGATCCTCAAGCAGCGTTTTGATACATGCATAGCCACCTGTTTTGCCGTACTTGCGCGCGGCTTTCTCGAAATCGAGATAGGTATAGGCGTATGACTCCGGGCCTCCCTCAGAGAGCCCGACTTCTTTCAACAGACCGCGCCCGACCACGTGGGGGAGCCTTCCAAAAGCATCACCCACACCCAGGTTCACGTTGGGCTCACGAAAGTAGACGGGTTGCAGCTGGCCATGCACATCAGTGATATGCATAAGCCTCACCGAGCCCTTGAATGGCACCTTGTAAAAGTCTTCGGGCGCCCGCCCGGATTTCATCGCGGCAGCCACTTCTTCAGAGGTCAGCGCAAGCGAGGACAGTAACGCCGGGGACAGCGTCAGCCCCATCAGTTTGAGAAACTCTCTGCGATCAATCGTCGCCATGTGTCGCCCTCCCGAGCATTGTGCAATGACACAAAGCTTGCAGCGAAAACCATCCTCCCTCTATTCCGAAAGACACGATATAACGTAGTGGTTTTTACCAA
Source organism: uncultured Thiotrichales bacterium (assembly GCA_964439815.1). Classification (GTDB taxonomy): domain Bacteria; phylum Pseudomonadota; class Gammaproteobacteria; order UWMA-0217; family UWMA-0217; genus JALSHZ01. The sequence continues at coordinate 3,502 of CAYTPO010000167.1, read as the reverse complement.
TATAATCGGCTGGGAATACCCGTATAATCGCTGTAACAGCCTTGGATATAGCACTAACCCTAGGAGCACATCCGACTGTGGATTCACAGGCAACTATCCGGACAAGTGAAACAACATGCCGGCTGAGGACAGCGCCTTGTGGATTCCTCAGCGCAAACGAGACGCTTCAATACCGTGAGAAATCAGGCCAGCAACCACACAAAGCCCCGACACTCCATGCTTGCCCGGCGACTCCTCGGGCCTGTTCTTTGGCTGCTGCCGGCCGGCTGGATATTCTGGTGTCCGCCTTCAATGGCGGCACCCGAGCTGATCAAGATCGGCGTTCTGAGCCACCGTGGAAATCCTGAAACAAGCCGGTACTGGGCCGATACGGCCGACTATCTCTCACGGCGTATTCCCGACAAGGAGTTCGCCATCATCCCCCTCGACTTCGACGAGATAGAAAACAATGTCCGCTCGTCACTGGTGCACTTCCTTCTCGTCAACCCAAGCATTTACGTGGAAATGGAAGTCCGGTATCGCATCACCAGAATCGCGACTTTGAGCCGTTGGGTAAAGGATAGTTACACCAACCACTTCAGCAGCGTCATTTTTACACGGCGCGACCGTGACGATATCTCATCCCTGGCTGATCTCGAGAGCAAGACCCTGATGGCCGTCGACAAAACATCCCTTGGTGGCTTCCAGATGACCATGGGTGCATTGCATGCCAAGGGACTCAACCCCGAGAACCTGGATATGAAGGTCGTCTTTGGCGGAATCCACGATGCCGTCGTCAACGCGGTTGCAAGTGGAGCAGTCGATGCCGGAACGGTCAGAACCGGCATTCTTGAGAGCATGCAGCGCAACGGCTCTATCTCACTCGGTGATTTCAAGATCATCAACCAGCAGCATCATGAGGACTTTGCCGAAATTCACAGCACACGCCTCTACCCCGAGTGGCCGTTCAGCAAACTCGGTCATACGCCCGATGACCTGGCACAGGCGGTGGCCATCGCACTGATGGAAATGCACCACTACGCAGGACAGCAAGAGGACATGTCCCGACATGATCGCTGGTCAATTCCACTGGAGTACCAGCCAGTTCACGAACTGCTCAAAACCCTGCACCTTCCACCATATGATCAGAGCGGTGAATTCACCCTTGCCGATGCAATTGACAAATACTGGTATGGCGTCATGTCCGGCCTGGTGTTCATCTTTTCGCTGGGTGCAATGTCACTACTGGTGCTACATCTGAATCGCGAGCTGAGAATCTCCAAGAATCAGCTTGAACAGCAGCACACGCTGATCCTCAATTCAGTCGCGGACGGCATCTACGGCGTCGACCTCGACGGCAACTCAACCTTCATCAACAAGGCCATGGAGGAACTGACCGGCTGGAAAGCGGAAGAAATCATCGGCAAGAACCAGCACGCTCTATTGCACCACACTCGCAGCGACGGAAATCCCTTCCCGGAATCCGAGTGTCCGGTTTACCGAACGTATGCAGACAACAGAACCCGGGTAGTCGAAGATGATATTTTCTGGCGCAAGGATGGAACGAGCTTCCCGGTTGCCTATACCGCAACCCCGTTGAAAAACAAACATGACCAAACCATAGGCAGCGTGGTCGTATTCAGGGATATCAGCCATCAGAAAACACTCGAAGCCAACAAGCGGCGACATCAACAGGAGCTTGCCCATGTGTCGCGGGTCAGCACCATGGGGGAAATGGCATCGGGTATCGCACATGAACTGAACCAGCCGTTGACAGCCATATCCACCAATGCCCTTGCCTGTATCAGGCTGGTCGATTCCGAAAAACTGAACCCTGAACAGGTCAAGGATATCCTGGAGAGAATTAACAAACAGGCTTTGAGAGCAGGCGGAATCATCAAGCAATTGCGCGGATTTATTCGCAAGGACACCCCAAAAAAAAGCAGGGTCAACCTGAACAATATCGTCAAGGAGGTGGTCATACTGATCGAACACAGCTTCGACCCAAACCAGATCCGGCTGAACCTGCAATTGGCTGACGCCCTTCCCGACATTATCGCGCAACATATTCTAATTGATCAGGTACTCGTAAACCTGATCAAGAACGCCATCGACGCAATGGATGGTGTCGAAGAAAACAGCAAGGTTCTTACCATAAGCACCGCACTCGCCCCTGATGACATGATCATCGTCAGTGTCAACGACACCGGCAAGGGAATGGACGAAAATATAGTCGATACAATATTTTCTCCCTATGTCTCCGGAAAGGAAAAAGGCATGGGGCTTGGCCTTTCGATCAGCCAGAAAATAATCGAAGATCACGGCGGGGAATTGTTCCTCCACCAAACATCGGCTCATGGGACAGAGTTCAGATTCACCCTTCCATCAGCTGCGTGACAATACCATGGATAACTGCAAGGTCTATATCATCGACGATGCCGAAGAAGTCCGCGAAGCACTCGCCCTGCTGATGGAGTCGGTCGGTATTGAAGTCGAACTGTTTGCATCCGCCGAGGCATTTCTCGACGGTGACCACGAAAACCGGGAGGGCTGCATCCTGCTGGATATCCGCATGCCCGGCATGAGCGGCATGGAGCTGCAATCAGAACTCAACAAATATCCGTGCTCCCCACCTGTAATCATTATCACCGGCCACGGCGATATCCCGATGGCGGTAAGAGCAATTCAGGCCGGAGCCATTAACTTCATCCAGAAACCTTTCAATGAGCAAGAACTGCTCGACAGCGTGCACCGGGCTTTCAAGCTTGATTCACAACGCCGGGGAAAGAGCATGGAGATCGAAGCCATTCGAAAAAAACTCAACTCCCTGACTTCCCGTGAAATCGAAGTACTTCATGCCATTACGGAAGGCAAAAGAAATAAAGCCATCGCAATAGAGCTGGGTATTTCGCAATCAACCGTCGAAGCTCATCGTGCCAAGGTGATGAAGAAAATGGCCGCCCGTTCCCTGTCGGAGCTGATGAGGATGGTCATTTGCGTCGAAGATCACTGAATAGCTCGTTGACCGAAAGTCCACTCACATTGCAGGTCACGTTCCCCACCGCGTAGTTATTGCGATAAAGGCCCTAGGACTGCCTATTACCCACAAACATAGCTAGACAACAGCCCCATGATTTTGCAAGGAAAATCCTTCACACATCAACTGAGGTAACCGCCAATGCGGGCGACTAACGTGATAGCTTCACCCAGCAAGAATGGCTGTTTTAGTTTTTTCGGCTCCTTTCCGTTTTGCGTAGGCCAAGCCCGCATCCCGTAAATCCTCGCGGTCAGGGAATCGACATCATTGACGACAGGATGGGTAATATCGTAGCGCACGACGATCCGGCGCAGCGTTTCCAGATTCTTTTCATTCTCGAATTTGGGCGTATGGACACCAATGACGACAAGCTTGTCACCATACTTCTGAATCAACCGATGCAGATCTTCCAGCACATGCATGCAATTGATGCAGCCATAGGTCCAGAAATCCAGAATGACCACCCTTCCGCGTAACGCCTGAAGT